>DATGYM010000171.1:0-54334 GCA_035297925.1 Pyrinomonadaceae bacterium
CGAGAAAGACAGCAAGTATTGTGGCGAGTATTGTGAAGAAGCCGAGAAATCTCACGTTATGGAGATCGGCTGCAACTGCCAGCACGAAGGGTGCTAGACCAACGCAGCTATTATCCCAGTCACTCCGCCTCCACCTCTGTAGCGTTCACGTCGTACTGTAACTAGCATTCGCAATCAATTTGCAAGACTGGAAAAAGGAACTAACTTCAATCTCGTGTTGACCCAGTCCACGAACGCAGGCGCTGGTAAGAGTCAGTAGTTCAGACGATTTAGGAATCCAAGTGGCGGCGCGAGAAATTGCGTCGCCTTTTTTATCAGAAGCTTTCATGGGCAGGCTTTGCCACTGATACAGTGCGCGCGCGGATCACGTTGATGCCGCAGGTCCAGCTTTTGTTTACCAATGCCTGACGCGTTACAGTACTGCGATGCTGGTAGCACTGATTGAACTACAACGATTGAAGCGCCTGGAGCGAACTGGTTGGACGTTATGCGGCTTGCCCAGCGGTACTGAATCGGTAGCTTCCCACACGTTTGGCGTTTGCGTTACGGCTATGCTTTTGGCAGATGAAGTCAAGGCGCGTGGTATCGAGGTTGACTGCGCACGTGTATTGCGGATGGCGCTGCTGCACGACTGGGCCGAGACTCGTATCGGCGACATGCCGCGAACAGCCACACTTTATTTTGGCGCTGAGGCGCGAAAGGAGGCCGAGACGCTTGCCTTTGCCGAGATAGTTAGTGAAGCCGGATCCGCCGAAACGGAATACAAATCGCTTTATCAGGATTATGAACAGCGGCAGAGTATCGAAGCGCGCCTCGTAAAAGCGGCGGATATTGTTGACTTACTGCTTCAGGCTTATGCGCTTGAGCGGGCGGGAGCGAAAGGCCTCGATGAATTTTGGCAAGTGGCGCATCACGCCAATTTCCAGCTTCCGCCACGCGCGGAGGAATGCGTGCAGGAACTTTTGAACTTATTGCTCGACGCACGATCAAAACTTTAGCAACGATCATCAAACGCTGTAGATGTATACCGTTCTTTTGGCATTCACATGGAAAAATATCCTGGTCGGGACTTTGCTGTTCCTGGTGACCTTCGCTATAAGTCTAGCCATCGTCTCGCTCATTATGGTCAAAATTCCACCGGATTATTTTCAGCGAGATCGCCCGGCACAGTTGTGGTCCGACAAGCATCCGGCAGTGAGGATATTGGGGATATTAGCGAAGAATCTTCTGGGAGTGGTGCTCGTGGTGCTGGGAATTCTAATGTCGATTCCTGGCGTGCCCGGACAGGGTATTTTGACTATCCTGCTGGGAATTATGCTGCTGGATTTTCCCGGTAAGCGTGATCTGGAATACAGATTGGTCAGCCGGCCACAGGTTCGCAACGCCATTAATAAGCTGCGGCAGAGATTTGGTAAGCCCCAACTTGTTTTGGATTAAGAGGTGATGAGGTGGTGTCCTATCTCTGAAGCTCCGTTGACAAGGAAAAACGTCTTTGTTAGGTTGACCCTTTAACGTTTCAGACTGTGGGTTCTGTTGAGTTTTCAAGATACCCGATTTCATGCCCAATCAGACCGCTGCTCAAATCCGCTCGCTTGGTCGGCTACCAACAATTCTGGTCCTGATATCAGTCTCAATCTTTTCGCAGGCTTGTGGACTGTTTGGCACTCATAAAAAGGTGCAGGTGCCGCAGCTGCTCACTCCTTTAAGCGAAGCTAATACCGCGCAATTGATTACTGAAGTAAACCGGCTTGCCGCGGTGCGTTCCATCCATGGAAAAATCGATATTGTCTTTGAAGATACGTCATTCGCAGAAGCCGGCATCGCTGAAAAATACCGCCAGGCTGATGGCCAAATCACGGTACAGCGCCCCGGCAAGATTTATCTGATCATTCAGGTTCCTTTTATCGCTAAGGACATTGCGCAGATGACATCCAACGGTGAGTCGTTTCGCGTAGCCGTATTGCAGGGTGATGACAAGTATCGCCGTTTCGTCAAAGGTACCAACAGTGCCACCTATGAAAAACTTGATTTGGACGGTCAGTCTGCCGGCACTGAAAAACCGAAGAAGACGATGAATGCAAAGGAGGCGGTTAATGCGCTTTCAAATCTGCGGCCGCAGCATTTGACCGACGCCCTCATGCTCAGTTCAATTCCGGATACGAGTCAGAACGGCCGAACCTACGCGCGCAGTGAATTCTATCAGGAGGAACCAGATACCCGTCCGCAGGCAAAGTCGGGCGTGCGCGTTGTAAGAGGATATTACCTGCTTGAAGAATTTTCGCAAGGGAGTTCCGGCGAGGCGCAACTGCTGCGCAGATTTTGGTTTGACCGGGTTGGTGGCATTCGGTTGGCGAGGATCCAGTCTTTCAACGAACAGGGACTGTTGATAACCGACGTTGCGTATTGGGACGAAAAGCCGTTTGGCGAAACCCTGCAGCTTCGTCTTCCTTCGAGAGTTGAAATCACTCGACCACACGATCATTACAAACTGAGCATCTCTTACCAATCCGCCGCCGACACGGAAATCGATCGCGAATTCCAACCTGACGCCTTTGTGCTGGAAAACAGATGGCAACTACCCGAAGTCGATCTCGACGCACGCCAGCGCAATAAGGCCGCTGTCACGCCCTGACAGTTCCACGCGGTAGCTATTAAACCTCTGGCTGTATTACCATCTGGCATCCTGGGCTAACCTGCTTGATCCGCGCGCCGCGCTATTCTGGTTAACTAATCGTATTGTCTGACTGCTGATGAGAACCATACTAAAGGCCGAGAACCTGGTTAAGACTTATCGCGTAGGCAAAGTGGATGTGCCGGCGTTGCGTGGCGTTTCTCTTGAGGTCCACGAGGGCGAATTTGTGGCAATCATGGGACCTTCCGGTTGTGGAAAGTCGACCATGCTTCATTTGCTGGGCGGATTACTGACTCCCACAACGGGCCGCATCATTGTGGATGGCGAGGATCTGACTGCTGCCTCCGACGCGAAACGTACCGACATCCGGCGGCGCAAGATTGGATTTGTGTTTCAACGATTTAATCTCTTTCCGACTCTCACGGCCGAAGGGAATCTTCGTCTCGCAGAGCGCATTCACGGCAATGGCGGAGAGGATCCGCAGCGTCGTCGAGAAGTGCTGAAGTTGCTTGGCCTTGAAGACAAGCTTCATCATAAGCCCCTGGAACTCTCTGGCGGTGAACAGCAGCGCGTGGCCCTGGCGCGCGCAGTAGTCACGCGGCCGGCCATTGTTTTGGCGGATGAACCAACCGGTAATTTGGATTCCGAAAATTCCGCGCTTGTTCTCAATATGTTTCAAGAGTTGAACTATCGTTTTAACCAAACGATAGTAATGATTACTCACAATCCCGAAGCCGCAGCAATGTGCCGACACATAGTGCAAATGCGCGACGGCCATATCGTCGAACCTACCGCAAGTATTCAGTTGTGAGCTCGCCAAACTCCAGATTTACAGGGCTTCGTGCAGGGGCTAGAATGCTGTAGTGAGTAGTTGTCCGCTGGCGCAACATTTGCCCGCCCGGTATGTCCTGAGAAACTTGAATTGCTTAATCTGTTACGAAAGCTGTTTTTTTGGAATTATGCAAGGAACACGTGGCAGTGGGACGCGCTGTGCGTTGTTATCTTAATATTTATATTTTTGACACCGAAAAGTTGGTTTGAAAACAGCGAACGAAGAGCATATTTGACGCATCAAAACCCTGCTAAATCAACCGTGTTGCTTAGCCCGGAACTTGTTGAAAAGGCAAAGGATAGCAGTGAGGTTGAACAGTTGGTGCGGACCTTCACGGGACGCAAAGACGCCCGGGTCGTGAACCTGAGGAAAGTGGTGGGCGAGGATGGCAAGACGCGCGGCTACGAGGTTGACATACGTTAGTCATCCCTTATAATTGCGGGGTTTTTTTGAGACCCGCCAACGCGCGGGTCTCCGTTCAAATGTAAGGCCTTTTGAGTTTGAGGAGTTTTTATGAAGAGATTAGTTCCCCTGAGTCTTTTATTGGTAATCCTGGCAGGGATTTCGATCGTCAGTTCCCCAAAAGCCGCTAACGCACAAAGCGCAGGATTGGTAAGTTCGGTTTTGAACCGGATGGAACGCAACCGCCAGTCGCTGAAATCGCTAAAGGCCAGCCTGAGCATGGAGAAATACAACGCGCAGCTGCGTGATAAGGACAACTATAACGGCTGGGTATTGTATGTTCCCGGAAGCGGTCGTGATGCCTCGGTGCGTATCGAGTGGCAAAAACCGCGGCATGAGATTCTGGCGGTTGCCAAGGGCCAGTACACGTTGTTCCGACCCACGCTTGGGCAAGCGATCGTCGGCAAGTCCGGCTCCGTCAAGGGAAAAGCAGGGGCCAGCGGCGTGTTGGACATGATGTACATGTCGAAACAACAGCTGGAAGCGAAGTTTCAGCCTGTTCAGGATGTTCGCGAAGAAACTTTGTGGGGCGGTGTCAGCACTATCCATTTGACACTTGTGCCCAAAGGAAATGCCAGCTTTAAGTATGCCGAAATCTGGGTTGATTCTTCGGGCATGCCCGTGCAAACAAAGATTGTCGAGAAAAACGACGATGCTACCACGATGCGTTTGAGCGGCGTGGAACGAAACCTGAAGATTTCCTCGGATGAGTTCAGCATTAAGCTCGATCCCAGCGTTAAGATCGTCAAAGGCTAAGGTCGGGTAACATGCGAAACTGAGGGGCTCTGAGATACAGTCAGGGCCCTTTTCATTTGTAGAAGCGGCGGACGTAACCGGCGAGTTGCGTTTGTAAGCCTCTGTCGCTATTCTTCGACTTCAAATTTTAGGCAATCGTTCCTTCAAGTTAAGTTCCCGGTTCGCATGCGAAAAACGAAATTCGTTACACAAAAACTTCGGCAGTTCAGCTTTATCGGGCGAGCGCTGGTTTCCACGCGCCATCCGGTGCTGGCGCACCTCATCCCGATGCGCCGCTGTAATCTGGCATGTGGCTACTGCAATGAGTATGACCATACGTCTTCGCCGGTGCCGCTGGAGGTTATCAAGCGTCGCATCGACAAGTTAGCCTCGCTGGGCACTTCCATCATTACGATTTCAGGCGGCGAGCCCATGATGCATCCTGAGCTGGACGACATCATCCATCACATTCGCGCGCACGGCATGATTGCCGGCCTTATCTCCAATGGCTATTACTTCACTCCGGAACGTATCAAACGGTTGAACAAAGCTGGACTCGATAACCTGCAGATCAGTATTGACAATGTCGAGCCCGACGAAGTGTCGCGTAAGAGCTTGCGGGTGCTTGATAAGAAGTTGCGTTATCTGTCGGAACACGCCGACTTTCACGTGAACATAAATTCTGTGATCGGTGGCGGCATTAAAAATCCGGATGACGCGCTTACTGTTGCGCAAAGAGCTGTTGAATTAGGCTTTTCAACGACGGTGGGGGTGATTCATGACAACGACGGCACTCTGAAGCCCTTATCCACAAAAGAGAAGGATATCTTTCAAAAGGTCAAGAAGCTGGGAAACAAAGACCATGCACGGCTTAATTGGTTTCAGGACAGCGTGGCAGAAGGAAAACCGTACCAATGGCGTTGTCGCGCGGGAGCTCGTTATTTGTATATCTGTGAAGACGGTTTAGTTCATTGGTGCTCGCAGCAACGAGGCTATCCGGGTATACCGCTTGAGAGTTACACCATGGCTGACTTTGATCGTGAATACAACACTGAGAAGTGGTGCGCTCCAACTTGCACGCTGCAATGCGTACATCAGGTCGGTATCCTCGACAACTGGCGCGATCCCCAAACAGCGCCCGGCATAACAAACCCACAAAACTCGCTTAAAGACACGATTCAGGAAGTGTTACGAGCTGAGTAAGTTACTTTCCGCAAAACAAATTTACTCGGCATTGCTAAGCCGCGCCGGGCGTCGCGCCAACTGTAAACAGCGTCACCGAGCTCGATAGGCCCAAGCCGGACAGCCGGCCTGCCATGATCACTATCATTTCTCCTTTTTGAACCGCTCCGCTTTCCACCAGAGCCGCCTCTCCCAGTTGCAGCATTTCTTCGGTGCTCTCCGCGTGGGGAACGATTAAGGATTCGACACCCCAAATCAACGCCAGTTCGTTTTGCACTTCCGTGGAGTTTGTAAGCGCGACGATGCGCTGCGATGGCCGCAGCGCCGAAAGCCGGCGAGCCATTAATCCGGATTCCGTTAACACGGCGGTCACCTTCGTGTCCATTTCTTCGGCCGCGAAAGCAGCCGCTTCACACAGGGCCCGGCTTACGCGGCCCGATTGCCGGCCTGCCCACTTGGTGATTTGGTCCGCCTCAGGCTCTCTTCCCGCTTCGGCCGACTCGATAATCCTGCACATTGTTTCAACAGCAGAAACCGGGTAAAGACCGCTTGCCGTTTCATTCGAGAGCATCACAGCGTCGGTGCCATCCCAGACGGCGTTGGCTACATCGGAAGCCTCCGCGCGTGTCGGGCGGGGATTCGTGACCATCGATTGCAGCATTTGCGTGGCCGTGATCACCATCTTCCCCGCATCCATAGCCTTCCGAATGATTCTTTTCTGGTAAACGGGAACCAGTTCCACGCTTGTTTCTACCCCCAGGTCGCCGCGCGCAACCATCACGGCGTCAGCCGTGGCAATTATTTCGTCCAGGTGATCAATCGCTTCCGCCTTTTCAATTTTTGCAACCAGCGGCGCCCTGCCACCGGCTTCCCGAATTAGATCCTTCGCACGCGAGCAGTCCTCGGCCCTGCGAACAAAAGACAGTGCAATGTAGTCGACGTTCTGCTCCACCGCCCACTTTAGATCGACAATATCTTTTTCAGTCAGTGAATCGATAGGAAGGGGAACGCCCGGCAGGTTTATACCTTTGCGCTCACCCAGGACACCGCCGTTAATTATCCGGCAGGTGACCTCGGTTTTTGTCGTGCTCTCAACTTCCAGCGCGATCGCTCCATCATCCAGAAGAAGGCGCGTGCCCGGCTCAACTACCCGGGCCAGATCCGGATAGTTGGTTGCCACCCTGTGTTCGTCACCAACGACGTCCTGAGTACTGAGGACGAAAAGTTCACCGCTTTTAAGCATAATCGGCTGACCATCTTTAAGCTGGCGCGTGCGTATTTTTGGCCCCGAAAGATCCACAAGCACCGCCAGTGATCTGCTCAGGGTTTTGGCGGCGGCGCGGGCCCGTTTAATGTCTTCGGTCTTCTCTTCATACGTTCCGTGAGACATGTTTATGCGCACACCGTTAGCCCCGGCTCGAATCAAGTTTTCGATGACCTGCGGATCCCGCGAGGCGGGACCCATTGTCGCAAGAATTTTCGCTTTGCTCATTTCAGTTCAAGACTCAACCATTAAACCAAGTTATCAGTTGGCAGCTGACGATGGCCTCCTAAGCCCCGGGATACTGCCTTAGTACAGTCCGGGAACAAGAGCAGGCACGTGCGCTGCGTACTGTTCAAACTGCGCGCCAAAAGCTTCGCGCAACAATTTTTCCTCACTGCGAATCCTGATTGTGGTCCCGACGAAAAAAATCACAAGCGCAGCAAGCAGTGCGGCCCAATGGCTAAAGGCCAGACCAGTGGCCAGGAGCATTCCCAACATCCCTGTGTAAATCGGATGTCTAACGTGAGCGTATGCGCCGGTCGTAGCTAATTTGTGTCCTTCAACTAGACGCGCGGTCAGGCTCCACTCTTTGCCGAGCGTTTTAACCGCCGCCATTATGAGCCCGACTGAGCCAACCGCCGCAACAAGCGACAGGATACTAGCCGCTATCGCAATCCATTTACTTCGCGGCACGATAGGCGTAAACGCGCTGCGGTGAAATCCCCAAACTATGCCGTATGACAGGGCCTGCAAGGCAAGACCGAACAGTGAACCGGGCTCTCGCTTACGGTCCGGCGGGCTCGGCGGCCTCTTTCTCAGCACAAAGATACCTACAAAGGTAAACCAACAGAGCATCACGATGACGAAAGTCAAAGTCGGCAGGAAATTATAAGTGATGGGCATGTAAACGTGTCGGCCTATAGCCACTCGCCCGACAGACTAGTCGTTCAGGGCGTCGCGTATCACTCTTTCCAACTCATTCTCTGTGGCCTGGTCGTAACCGATGAACCGTCGCCGCAGTTTGCCGTCGCGGCCAAAGATAAACGTTTGCGGAATCGTTTGGTTGTCTGACAGGAACAGGTCCGACATTGCTTTGTCTGGGAACCCCAGGGGGTACTGAATGCCGAGATCCCGGGCGAAATCATTTACCTTAATTCTGTCATCAGGTCCACCGACGTTAAGGCCCACAACCTGCAGGCCCTGGGCGCCGTAAGACTGTTGCAGGGCAATTAGCCGGGGGATGCTGAGGCGACATGGCTGGCACCAGGTCGCATAAAAATCAAGCGCCAGAACCTTTCCGCTAAAATCTGAGACTCTCGCCCGTTTTCCATCGGTCAGTAGCCAGCCCACGTCCGCGGGAGCATTTGCAGGCGGCACGGGAAAGGTTGCGCTGGGCGGCGCCGATAATACGGGTGTAGTTTTGTCGTCCGCTTTTCTCTCGCTAAAACACGCGACGCTAATAACAGCTAATGCGGCGACCAGAGAAAGCCTTAATAGTGGTGTTGGGATGATGGCGTTTAGGAGCATCGATCTGGCGGCGCGTGCAACGTTTGATCATTCTACACGCTCATGCGTGGCCGGCCCACAGCGAATGGCCGTGGTCGATTACACTGTTCTTTACGATTAGCAATTTACGATTTACGATTCCATTATGAACTTTCCCCAAACTGAACGCACTACCTTGAAACGGCTTCCCAAACGCGGAGTTTACGACCGTGAACTCATATACCAAATCCTCGATGAAGGATTCATTTGCCACGTCGG
The DNA here is from genome assembly GCA_035297925.1 of Pyrinomonadaceae bacterium. Classification (GTDB taxonomy): domain Bacteria; phylum Acidobacteriota; class Blastocatellia; order Pyrinomonadales; family Pyrinomonadaceae; genus PSRF01. The sequence continues at coordinate 8,872 of DATGYM010000171.1, forward strand.
GTTCGCTTTAGACCAACAACCCTTTGTAATACCGACTGGTTATGCACGCGTTGCTGATCAACTTTACATCCACGGTTCACAACTCAGCCGCATGCTGCGAACGCTAAGCAGTGGCATTGACGTTTGCGTTGCGGTGACGCTGATTGACGGCCTGGTGCTGGCACGCTCCGCTTTCCATCATTCGATCAACTATCGTTCTGTCGTTATCTTCGGGCGCGCGTCACTGGTGGCGGAAAAGGCTGCCAAGAGTGCCGCGCTGCTGGCATTTTCAGAGCACGTTATTGCCGGGCGCTGGCATGATGTGCGCGAGCCGAATAAGCAGGAACTCAAAGCGACTACCGTCCTGTCGTTGCCACTCGCCGAGGCTTCGGCCAAGGTCAGAACCGGCCCACCTGTCGACGATGAAGACGACTACGCAATGGACGTATGGGCCGGCGTGGTGCCGCTAGAGCTAACCGCCGGGGCACCCATCAACGATCCGCGCTTGCCCGTGGACATCAAACCACCTTCATACGCGCTGAACTACTCGCGAGAAAAACTTTGATTAATCGGGCCGCCCTCACAAATGTTCGCAAAGAACAATTTTGGCCGGCGCTGGCAATCTTCACTTCTATCCTGGCGGCGGCAATCCTGTTGCGTGTTGAAGGACGCTTGTGGATTTGTTCGTGTGGCAGTATTCGAGTTTGGATCGGCCAGGTTTGCAGTTCCAACAACTCACAACACTTCCTCGATCCTTACAGCTTCACGCATGTCCTTCACGGCTTTTTGTTTTTCTGGCTGATCGCCTGGCTGTTGTCACGTTTCAGCGCAAGCTGGCAGCTTGCCCTTGCTATCGCAGTCGAGGCTGCATGGGAGGTTTTTGAAAACACCAACTTCATCATCGAGCGATATCGCTCGGCAACGGCCGCACTCGGCTATAACGGCGACACCGTCGTCAATTCACTCGGCGACATCCTCTGTTGTCTGGTTGGTTTTCTCATCGCTCGAAAAATTGGCCTACGGTGGTCGCTGATTGCATTTCTAGTCCTTGAGTTGCTTCTGATTTTTTGGATCAAAGACAGTCTGCTGTTGGAAATTGTTATGCTCGTCGTGCCGGTAGATGCTCTTCGCGCCTGGCAACTATGTGGCTGAGCAATTTGTGAGGATGCAAACAACCGCTCGCGCACGCTTCTGTTTATGTTCGCTGTTTAATGCCCGCTATTTTGCGGTAGCATACATCCGCACAGATGAGCTCAGACCCATACATCGGTCAGGTACTGGACGAAAAATACCGCCTTGAGAGACTGCTTGGCCGCGGCGGCATGGGAGCTGTGTATCTCAGTACACATCTCGGCACTGAACGCTATGTGGCCCTAAAACTCATTACGCCACAGTTCATGCGCAATGAAGAGTTTGTCGCGCGCTTCAAGCGCGAGGCACGCGCGGCGGGGCGCTTGCGGCATCCGAACGTTGTCGACGTCACAGACTTCGGCTTCGCTCAAGCGGGTACGGACGCGGTCGCATACCTCGTGATGGAATATCTCGATGGCTGCACACTCGGCGATGTTCTTATAGAGGAAAAGCGGTTGCCGCTGGACTGGGTCGTGGACATTCTGGAACAGGTGTGTTCGGCTGTTCATGAGGCACACCAACAGGGCATCGTCCATCGTGATTTGAAGCCTGAAAACATCTGGCTAGAGCCTAACAGGCTCGGCGGCTATCGAGTCAAGGTACTGGATTTCGGGATCGCCAAACTTGCTGACTCCGAAGTCGACTCAACTAATGAATCAGACGAGTCAACGGCGTCCCAGTCGAAGTCACAACAAGCTCAGGCAGCGACTTCCGACCTTGGGGCAACAGCTTTTCTCGACAGCCGATCCACCTCAGCCGATCTCGCCATGCAGGGGCGTGGCACGGGAACATTTAATCAGAACTCGGAAATAGATACGCTCATTTACCCGCCCGATCATTTTGAACATTCACCTAAGGCGGATGACCAACGGATCACTGAAGCAAGAAAAACTCACGACAAAGGCACTCAGGTCTCGGAGCAGATATTTGCAGAGACTGATGCCAAACACTCTCTGAACGGTCGTGCTGAATATGATGACGATGGTGATCGGACGCTGATGTTTGGCAAGGCAACTAAGCAAGCTCTTGCCGACGAGCACACGCGAGTAAGAACTAATGCGACGCGCGGCACCGTGCTCACGCGGGTCGGCGCAATTATGGGCACACCGTTATACATGTCTCCCGAACAATGCGCCGGCAAGTCGTCGGATGCGCGCTCTGACATCTACAGTTTGGGAGTTATTGCCTACCAAATGCTTGCCGGAGAGCCTCCCTTCGCCGGGGCAACCGGCAACGTGATGCAGGAACATATTCAGACTGCGCCCCAGCCTTTAGCCGCAAGAAATAAAAAGGTAAGAAAGCGCGCCGCTCAAGTGGTGATGAGTGCACTGGCGAAGAACCCGGACGAGCGGCCGCAAACAGCTGCTGCCTTTGCCAGTTCATTGCGCGCGCAGGCCGAGGGTATCGGTTCGCTCTATCGCCGCGCGTTTTCGCTCTACAGCGAATACTTCCCCAAGTTTCTAAAGTTATCAATAATCGCACATCTGCCGGTAATCCTGACGACTCTTATCTTGATTGGTTTTGAAGTCGCTCTCAGCGCGCAACCTAAAGAGCTCGGTGTGGTGCGCATTCTTTTGTTCTGTGGGATTGCGATTTCCGGCCTGCTGCAGGTAGCTGCCTATTTCGTTGCCGCTGCTGCGATCTCCGGCATGACAGCCGTCATCGTTACACAACTATCGCTGGCACCTCTGCGGCCGGTGGAATTGCGGCTCGCGTTTGCGGTGTTAAAGCGACGTTGGCGGCCCTTCCTGAGCACTGCAATTCGAGTGACCTTGCGAATTGTCATTGGCTTCATACTCCTCATTATTCCCGGCATTGTCATCACTATCAGATATGCGCTTTACGCTCCCGTGGTACTGATGGAAGGTCTGGAAAAAAAAGCCGCCATGCGGAGGGCCCGCGCGCTGGCGTCGCGTTCATGGCGCACAATCATAATTGTTTCCATACTGCAGTTTTTGATTCCCCTGCTATTTAGCGCTCTGCTCGGCAGGCTCACCGTGGTTCGGAATACTGAGAGTGGGATTCATATCGCCAATCGGGCCATGAGTCACCAGATTTATCAACAGCTCAGCGGCCTCCTAAACATCGTCATCGTTCCCCTGATGTCGATAGTTCCCGCCTTGTTGTATTTGAAGATGCGCCAGTTGGGCGGCGAGAACCTTGCCGACACGCTTGCCGAGATCGAAGATGCAGACGACAGTCGCAGCCACTGGCAGGAGCGTATGCGGACGCGTCTCAGTCTTCATCCTTCCCGCGGCAGAACAACAGATGGCAAGCGAGAAGATAGCCCCTATCAGCACCGGGAGCCGTAGCGACCGGCCGCAAATCCCATGGCGACAGTTTGGCTTGCCGCTGAAGCGAGAATTTATTGCCGCGGAAGCGCCTCCAGGCGTAGCATCTGAGTATGCGAATCGCCGGACTTTTTCTCGCGTCAGTCTTAGTCTTCGGTTGCGCGTGTGCTTACCGTCATCCTGTAGCGCTCCTTGCAGAAACCTCGAGGCCAGCCGGGTCCGAGAAGTTCGCCTCAAGCAGAGTGGATTTCGATACCGAGATTAAACCTATCTTTGAAGCCAGATGTCAGCCTTGCCACTTTCGCGGCGGTAAGGTGTACGACAAAATGCCCTTCGACCGTCCCGAAACGATCAAGACGCTGGGGACCAAACTCTTTACCCGGATCAGAGATGAAAACGAACGCAGCTTGATTCGCGCTTTTCTAGCGCAGCAATAACAGTGGGTCGACGGTGAGTGGCACTTACAGTCGCCGGTTTACAGATACCTTTCGCGCAGGATAGCCATGTGGTGAGACGCGTGGCCGGCAACAATGTAGGCAAGCGCGCGGACGGTTACCGAGTTGCCGCTGGCAACCCCACTGCGCGCCCACGCGTCAGCAGGGAGATTGCGCAGGAAAGCCAGGCTCGCCAGGCGGACCGCGCGAAACTCTTCGATATGACTGGTCCAGGATACCTGGTCAGACCCGGCAGCCTTGTACGCAACCTCCTGATCAAAACTAGGCATGGGATCCTGAAAGCCGCGCGCAAACCACAAGGCGCGAAATATGAAAACGCGCTCGGTATCATTGACATGAGCAAGCAACTCGCGCATCGACCACTTGCCGGGCGCGTAACGATGAAGCGATTGCTCCGCTGAAATTTCAGACAGAAAACCGAGCGTTTCATCCAACTGGGAGGCCAGCACGGCGATAATGTCGTCGCCGGCTACGCGATCGATATAGCCAGAGTAATAGGGTGCCGCTTCGTTAGCTTGTGGTCGTCCTAACATGGGGTGAATACTAAAGCGTATAGGGAAAATAGAAAAGTGTGGTCGAGGACATTGTGGCTTTCCTGGGTTAGAACACCATGATCAGCAAGAGGGTTCCGATAGCGTTGACACCAGGAGATTCTAAGAGGGCGCTCAATGCAACCCAGGGATCTTTGAGCAGATCAAGACCGGGTCGCGGGCCTCTGCTCGTGCTCATTCGATTCGCGCGAATTTCCCAGGACACCTTTTAGCAAATCACGGATTTCATCGGCGCCTGCCGCGAGCTGGCTGGCGATTCTGCCACCCGTATCTACAAGGACAGCGGCGGGAGTAACGTTCGCTCCATACTTCTCTGCCACCTCACGCTTCTCCTGCAATAAAACCGTGCCCAGGCGATTGCGCGCGACGTTTACAAAGTTTTCTTTGATTGTGCCAAAGGTCACGACGGCGATCGTTAACTGGTTAGTATGCGTCTGTTGCCAATCCTTGATTTCGGCAAACAATGCTACGCAAGGTCCGCAGTTTGGATTGGTAAAGATGAGCAGGAGCGGTTTGCCGTAGGCGAGCAGCTGTCCGAGCGAAGTGTTTCCGCCTTCGTATGCCGACAACTCGAATGCAGGAGCAGGTGCATTGATTGGTAATCCCTCGGGATGCGCGGGGGCCATCGCGGGTGAAGACTGCCGCTTTCGTCGCACGGAAAGAAGAACGACCACCGCAGCGAGCAGTACGCCGCTTAGCAATAACCAACCTAAGGGGCCAAGCAGCCTGAGCGCACTAAGGATACCCACCTGGGCGTCGTTGCTCGCTTGCCAGAACACAAGAGCCGCCGCCAGGGCAAAAACCAGGTCGCGCACGAGTGTGGACCAACCGAGAGGACGCGAATGGAGTTGACCAAAGCAATGACAATCGTGGGTGCGGCCACGCGCCAGGTTTATGCTGATTGCGACCGCGAATATACCCAGCATTAATAACGCAGCGAGCGCACTTACACGGGTTCTACTGCCGAATAGGAGCCCGGCGGCAATTACGAGTTCAGTGATCGGTAAAACAATTGAGATGGCAGGGGCCAGCGACGACGGCGAGCCAAAGTTCTTAACTGCGTCCTGCGTGCCACGCTGGTCGATTAGCTTTGTAATTCCCGCCGTGCCAAAGACAACGCTGAGCACAATGCGCAGAAGGACGATGATCAGCTGCATGAATCCAAATGAAACTCCGGCGGCGCAAGTCTGAATAATTTAGCGCTGTAGTTTAGCCCAAAACCGGTCTCGCCTGTATTCCGTGAGCAGCTTCTGGTCTAAAATTGCGGAACCTGGGTTCAGTTTGCACCGTTTCAACTTACAGAAGCTTTGCCACACATGCTCTTCAACCCGGAAGGATCTGGTTTATGTATTGCTCAGCCTGTGCTACGCCTCTGGCGCCCGGCCTCAGTTATTGCAACCGCTGCGGCATGAGTTTAAAAGAACGGACCGACAACAAACCAACCATAGTTGCCTCTTATCTAACCGCTATCACGATTGTCGGCCTCGGCGGTCTCGGCCTTATGTTGGGTGGCGCAGTTGCGCTCAGAAACGGCGCGATGCTGGGTGAAGAGGTTGTGGGTATCTTCATGCTGATGACGTTCGCGATTGTCGCCATCGTCGAGCTTTCATTGTGCCGGCAACTCTCACGTGTCAACCGGGCTGCCGAAAAGAAAGAATTTGTTCCTGCACCAATGATTCCGCCGACCGAGATTCGCGGTTCGCAACCACGTTCGCTGGCCGAACCCCTGCCGAGCGTCACAGAAAACACAACTCGCACGCTGGAATATGCGCACCACGACCCTCCGAAATTTGAGAGATAAATCAGTTCGGTTCCAGCTGCCAGAAAGGAGCGAGCGTGAAAGAATTTATATCCCTATTAATCGTAATAGCGCTCGTCGCAGGCTGCCACCGGTTTCATCAGATTGCGGGCTCCGGTAAAGTCGAGAAAGAGAGGCGCGAACTTAGTTCCTTTGATTCAATTTCGACCGCCGGCGCTTTTGACATTGAGATCGTCTGTCAAAAACCTCAGAGCCTGGAGATCGAAGGTGACGACAATATCCTGCCACTGATCAGCACCGAAGTTTCCAACAACGTGTTGCGGGTAAGAAACCTTCGCGGCTATTCAGTCTCGCAACCGATCAAGCTCACAATATCAGTCCCGGATTTAGTCGCTATCCATTCATCTGGAGCCGGAATGATTAAAGTCGCCGGACTAAAGAACCAGAAATTTGAGATCGATGCGAACGGTGCGCCGACGATTATAGCTTCGGGAGATACCGATAACCTGAAGATTGACGCCAGTGGCGCGGGAAAGATTGATGCGCACAGGTTGCATGGTGCACGCGTGCAGGTTGACTCAAAAGGCGTTTTCAGAGTTGAGGTCTATGCCAGAGAGCAACTCGACGTGACCGTCTCGGGACCGTCGCATGTAACTTACCAGGGCAATGCAGTCGTGCATCGAACTATTAATGGGCCCGGCAGCGTTGAAAAAAAGGAATCTGAAGGAAGTTAGGAATCAATCGCTAACCATTTCACTTCTCATCATCAAAGCATCCCGTTGGCTACGGTGATTTTTTCAGTTGACATTCCACTCCTTGCTGAATAACTATTTGCTAATCACCGAAAGGAGCTTCTTCTACCAATGACCTATGTAGTTGTTGAGTTGTGCGTTGACTGCAAATATACCGACTGTGCGGCGGTCTGCCCAGTCGAAGCATTTCACGAATTGCCTGACCGCCTCTACATTAATGCCGACACCTGCATCGACTGCGATGCCTGCGTGCCGGAGTGTCCAGTGGAAGCAATCTTCGCAGACAACAACGTGCCGGAAAATTACGCGCATTGGACGCAGATCAATATCGACGAGGCACCGAAGTACCCCGTTATTAGCGCTAAGATTCCGGCTTTGCATGGACCAACCTGCACGGGACCGGAAGAGTAGTCTTTCGCAATCGAAATGTTCTGCTTTAGAGGCGGGCCAAAAGAATGGCTCGCCTCTTTGCGTGTCCAAGAGTCAATCGGACTTTGAACTTCACGCTCAATCAAGGGCCTTGCTACAATAGCCCGCATGAAGTTGCTGGTTATCCTGACGATGGTCGCGCTTGCTGCAGGCCTTCAGTCTGGTCGCAGGACAAGAGAAGACAAGCCCCCCGTGCCTCCAATTGAAAGTCAGATAGCCGCGCCCACGCCCAACGCGTCACCTGATGAACCACCTGCGGTCACCGCAGAGAAAAACCAGGACTACCGCTGTTCTGAAGATGGCAGTCTCGCCAGAATTTTGGATAGCGACGACATCGGCGAAGTAGTCGTTTCCGGAAAAGCAGCCGACACTCGCGCCACTATCACCGCGAAACCCAAGCCCTCTTATACAAAAGAAGCACGTCGCAATGGCGTGCAGGGTTTTGTCACTCTGAGAGTTTTGCTTTCAGCGCGCGGGAAAATTGCGCGCGTCAGAGTGGTCAAGGGCCTGCCCATGGGACTGACTGAAAACGCAATTCGGGCGGCTTGTCGAATGGAATTTAAGCCCGCCTTAAAAGACGGTCAGCCTGTGGCGCAGTGGCTGATCGCCGAGTATGTCTTTCGCCTGGCCGACTCTTCCATTTTCGCACCTTGAGGTTTGCATCCAGTCCTGTGATCCAGGTTGGTTACGGAGCTGTTTCTCACCAAAACCGTTGACAGCAAGTTAGCGTGATTTGTAGAGTCTGCAGTTGAAGCGCCTCGTCTCCTCCGCATGATTTGCCGATTGCTAGCCGCGAGGCCCGGGTTCTCTCAACCCCTGGGTCAGAACGGAAAATTTATGACCGGCCGAACTGCTCGTGTTTTCACCGGAATCTTGTTTTTCCTGGCACTCGTCTCCCTGCCTGCGCCGCTGGCGGCAAAGGAAACGTGGACGAGCGTGCGCTCGAAGAACTTCTTACTGGTTGGCAACGCGAGCGAAAAAGACATTCGGAAAGTTGGCGTCCGACTGGAACAGTTTCGCGAGGTTTTTTCGCGTCTGTTCACAACCTTGAATGTAAACTCGCCCATTCCCACCACGGTTGTCGTTTTCAAAAATGACGAGTCGTATCGTCCTTTCAAACCAAACGCAAACACCGCGGGATATTTTCAGCCCGGGCCTGACGTTAATTACATCACTCTAAAACTTGACAACGATCTGCACAGCCAACAGGACGCCTTCACCATAATCTTTCACGAGTACACACATCTGCTGGTGAAGAATACCAGCGGCAACGTTCCTACCTGGTTTAATGAAGGTCTCGCTGAGTATTACAGCACTTTCAGCATAAGCGACGACCAGAAAGTCGTGATGGGGCGACCTATCGCCAACCACGTTTATCTGCTGCGCGAAAACAAAATGCTGCCGCTGCGTACACTGTTTCAAGTCGATCAAAAATCCCCTTACTACAATGAACGCGATAAGCAGAGCATTTTTTATGCTGAGTCGTGGGCGCTAATTCATTATCTGATCCTCGGCAAAGATGGACAACGCATGAGTCAACTCGGCAAGTTCGTGGAGCTGATTTCTGCAAACGTGCCGATGGAGAAGGCATTCCAGCAAGCCTTTGCCATGAGCTTCGAAAATATGGAGCAGGAGCTGCGCGCCTACATTCAAAGAGATCGTTATCCGATCCTGACAGGAAATTTCACAAGTAAAGTCGTTTATGACAGCGCCATGCAATCAGGGCCGGTCACCGAAGCCGAATCTCAGGCGTACCTCGGTGACTTGTTACTTCATAGCAATCGCGTCGATTGCGAACCCTACCTGCAAAAAGCGCTGGCGCTCGATCCTGATCTGGCAATGGCACATGCTTCCCTGGGACTGCTGCGGGTGCGCCAGGGTAAGTCAGACGAAGCACGCAAGAATCTGGAACGCGCCATCGCCACCAATTCGCAAAATTATCTAATCCACTATTATTATGCTTACGCATTGAGCCGTGAAGGTAACCTTGATATGGGAACCGTCATGGGCTTTGCACCCGAAAGTGCCGTCCGAATGCGGGCGGAACTGAAGCGAGCTATCGAGCTGCGTCCGGACTTTCCCCAGTCTTATAGTCTACTGGCGTTCGTTAATCTGGTGACCGACACGGATCTCGATGAATCTTTGGAGCTCCTCAAGCGTGCCCTCGCAGGCTCTCCAGGGCGAACCGATCTGGTATTCATGATGGCGCAACTGTATCTCCGCAAAGAAGACTTCAAGACAGCACGCCAGCTTATCGACAAGCTGAAAAGTGGGCCCAACGATGCTGAGATGCGTCAGAGGGTTGAAGGCTTGTTAGCTCAGGTTAATTCTGTGGAGCAACTCGCGCGTATTCGCGAGCAAAGAAAAGAGCATGCGACACGCAACGGCGCGGCGCCGACTGACTCAGGGGCAGGCGCGCCAGACGCGGTGCAAAGCTACGATCCCTCGGATGTGTTGCGAGAATCTCTGCGCCAACCCGCCACCGGTGAAACCCAAACGCAGGCAGTGCTCATGCGAATTGACTGCGATTCAAAGGGCATAACTTTCGTCCTGAAGGTTAATGATCGTCTCTTAAAATTGAGTACGGACAGTTTTCAGAAGGTAGATCTCAAAAGCTACAGTGAAGATGCAGGCCGTCAGATCACTTGCGGGCCGCGCAAACCTGAAAATAATGTCGTCGTTTCCTATATAGCCAAGGCGGACTCACGCACACGGAGCGACGGCTTCGTTAAGTCAATCGAGTTTGTCCCGCCAGACTTTAAGCTGAAACCTTAAGCCAGACGCTGCATGAGCACTAATCGACACGGACATCAAAAGAGAAGAAATAGTTCTCCAGCTTTGCCCACCGTGAATCTTCTTTACTGTCCGCGCGAATCCGTGTTCACCGGCGATCAGTTTTTATGGATTGACTGCAGCAAAGCTGCGGTTGACCGTGTCGAGCCTTTGCGAGCATGATCAATATCAACTAACGAGAGGAGTTCGCTTTGGTTACCTGCCGCAAAATGACGGCCGCTGATGTCGCCGATGCCTTTGAGATGCTGAGAGTGTTTCTCAGTGAAGATGAACATTATCTCGCGAGCAGCAAGGCTTATGGCGATCGCGGATTCCAGGGACTCAACGACGCGCTTGACTTGTTTCTTGAACAGCCCGAACTCGGTTTCGTGTGGCTGGCTTACAGCGACGGCGCGGTCGCCGGCGTGTGCGTAGTCTGTTATGCAATCTCTACCTCGATGGGCGCAGTTGTCGCAAAGCTTGACGATGTTTCCGTGAAGGCCGATCGCCGCGGCGGTGGCGTGGGTACGGCTATGTTGCAGCAGTTGAAAGAGCAATTACGGAAGGAGTCTGTTACGCGCATAGACGTAGGCGTGCACCTCGAAAATCCTGAGGCGCGAACTTTCTATGAACGTCTCGGCTTTGTGGCTTTGAATGAAGAACGGCTTGCGTGTGTTATCTGAATCCCGAAGGCCGACCACAAATTCACCGTGATGAGCGTGGGTTTCAAAGGGCCGCAGCCGGTTTTCCCGCGTTTATCCGTAAATCCGGGGTCATTTCCTTAGTCCCAGATTGGCGATCTCCTCGAAGTACTTCGCGAAAGCCACCATTCCTCCGGAGGCTTGTTGCCAGTCGAAATTTTCATTAGGCGCGTGATAACCGTGTTCAGGCAGTGATAGCCCCAGGAACAGAACCGGACACCTAAGAATCTTTTGGATACTAGTCATCGCCCCAATCGTTCCGCCATCCCGCACAAAAACAGCCTCGCGCTGAAAAGCAAACTTGATGGCCCGTTTCAAAGCGTGTGGTAAGGGTCCCTCGAGCACAGTACGAAATGCCGGCGCAGCAGATTCGAATTGCACTTTCACGTCGGGGTTCAATTTCTTTACTGCAGCCGCCAGTTGCTTCTGAATTTTCCCCGGATCCTGACCCGGAACCAAACGAAAGGACGCTTTGATTTCCGCCCGCGGCGGCACTATCGACTTCACTCCCGGTCCCTGATAGCCACCGACTACGCCATGAATTTCGAAAGTCGGCAGGCCCCAGATACGCTTCATCACCTCCATCGGATCTTCAGTGCGCATCAGTTTCAGATGATGTGCTTTCTTGAACGCGCGCGTATTGAAGCCGGAGTTTGCCCAGTCATTCAACTCCTGTTTTGATGGGGGAATTACATCGTCATAAAAACCTTTGATCTTGATCTTCCCGGTTTTGGGATCGTAAAGATCGCAAACAAGTCGCATCAGCTCAGCGATAGGATTACGCGAAGCGCCGCCGGTTTCACCGGAGTGCGTGTCAACCTGCGAGGTTTCCAACTGCAACAGAAATCCCAGCAGCCCTCGCAAACCCGCCGAACTCGCCGGGCGGTTGCGCGAAACCCAGACAGTGTCAGACACCACTACCGAATCCGTGCGCAACTCCGACCTCGCCCTGGAAATTATTTTTTCGAAATTTGGCGAACCGATCTCTTCTTCAAACTCCCACAGGAAACGAATATTGATGGGCACGTCCGCTTCCAACGCCGCGCGTGCTCCGAACAGGGCCGCGAGTGCGGGCCCCTTGTCGTCGGTTGTGCCTCGACCAAAATAGCTGTCGCCTTTCTTCGTCATAACGAAGGGCTCGGTGTCCCACGGCTCAGTCTCTTTCGATGCCGGTTGCACGTCCATGTGGTTATATACGCTGACGGTCGGCGCATTCCTGCTGTTGCCAAAAACGCCATGCACCACCGGGTTGCCCTTGTTGGCCGAATAGACGTCTACTATGCCCCCAAAGCTGCGCAAGGTATCTATCGTCAAATCGAGACCGGCTCTAATGTCCTCAGCATGTGAGGGATCACAGGAGACTGTGGGTGTTTCCACGAAACGCTTGAGCAGCGCTTCATATTCCTCACGGTGGTCACTGGCAAAGGATAAAAGTTGGTCGCGTTCCAGCGCATTCGCCATTCGGTAAGTCCCTCCGGATCGAAATGTTTTTGAGCTTTTCGCCCTTAGTGTAATCACGAAGCGCCGGAAAAAGCCAAGAAGGGCGAGGAAATCTTCGATCTAAACGAATCCGGGAGGGCAACGTTTTCCAAATCTGAACTCACTAACCCGAAGAATTTGGAGCTGGTTTTCGTCTGAAATTTCCTGCATTCGGCGTTGGATGCAGCCTTCGGCCGGCAAGCTTTGAGGTTCCAGGTCGAGTCCCGGCCAGCCCTTTTGAAACGACCCGGCCGTCACCGTTCATTTGAGTTTGGTCTTCGTGTTATTCTTACAGACCCCCTTTGCCCCAAGAGGGCGCGGTAAGGCGTATTTTTCGGGTCAGGGAGTCGCGACTTTAGGAGGCGTTTGTGAGAACCAGATTTTACCTGCCGGTCGTCGTCATTATTCTTTTTGCATTTGGCGCAAATATTTATTCGCAACAGACGGGTTCCGCGCGCCGCCAACCGGGCAACCCGGAGACTCCTCCCGCAGCCGGAGCGAGAACGACGTCCAACGCGCGCGTAACCGGGGCAGTAGTAAAGGGCGACCTCGCGGAAGCTCTATCAGTAATTGAAGAAAACTATATCGACGGCAAGAAGCTCGATTACAACTCGGTTTTCAAATCATCAATTAGCGGCATGTTGAATGTCCTCGACCCACATTCCACTTATCTGGATGCCGCCGACTTCGCTGCTTTCAAGACTGAACAGCGCTCGGAATATTTTGGCATTGGCGCGACGATTGGAGACTTGCGCCGGGGCGACGATCTCAACACCTACATTCGTGCCACGTTCCAGGACGCGCCGGCGGCCCGCGCCGGACTTAAGTTTGGTGACAAGATAGTGGCTGTCGATGGACAGTCAATGAAAGGAAAGAATTTCTCCGAAGTCCGAAAGTTTCTCCTTGGTCCATTAGGCACAGTCGTCAAAGTCACAGTGGAGCACCCCGCCAGCGGCAAGACCGAAACGGTGACAATCACCCGTGACGCCGTTTCATTGCCCTCGATACCGCAAGCCTATATGGTCCGGCCCGGTGTGGGCTATGTCGCGATGACTGGCGGTTTCAACACCACTACTGCAGACGAATTTGAAGCGGCACTGCAGGACCTCCATTCCAAGGGCATGAACATGCTCGTCCTCGACTTGCGTGGTAACCGCGGCGGTCTTTTGATTCAGGCAGTTCGCGTTGCCAATATGTTTCTGCAGCGAGGACAGTCGATCGTTACGCAAAAGGGAAGAATTCGCGGCAGCACGGAAGATTTCAAAGCGCTCAATGACACTCCCGATCCGGTGCCCCTGGTCGTATTGGTTAATGGAGATACCGCTTCGGCTGCAGAGATCGTTGCCGGCGCGTTACAAGATCATGACCGGGCGCTGATCGTGGGCGAAAATACCTTTGGTAAGGGACTGGTCCAACTTCCTTTTCAACTCGAATACGATTCGGCATTGCTGCTGACCATTGCCAAGTATTTCACGCCATCAGGCCGCCTGATTCAACGAGATTATTCCAATGGCGGTTTTTATGACTACTATACGCGCGGCGGAGTTTTGAATAACAAGGAGACTACTCCGGCTGTCCCGGCTGGACCTGAAAGTCATACTGATACTGGTCGCGCCGTTTATGGTGGCGGGGGCATCTCGCCGGACGAGATTGCCAAACCGGCGAAACTCACCTTCGCTGAAGGGCGTCTTGCTAATCCCATTTTTGCTTTTGCGCTGGAGTTGACCGCAGGACGCGTGGCAGGTTTTGAAAAGTACAAGATTCAACAACCGATCGAATACAACCATGACCTGCAGGCCACAGACTTTCCCATTACTGAAGCCTTGTTTAAGGAGCTGAAGCGGTTCGCCACTGCAAATCCGGTTTACAAGACGACTGCCGAGCAGTTGGATCGGGAGCGTTCGTTTGTTGAGCGTCAGTTGCGCTTTGAGCTGGCGACGGCCGCTTATGGCTCGCTGGCTGCGGTGCAGGTGTTCAATGAAGGCGATCCGCAAATCGCGAAGGCTGTCGATGCCATGCCGCGGGCACGCGAGCTTGCATTGGCGGCGAGGCGCGCAAGGGCGCGCTCGTAACTTAGAAGAACACTTCCTGCGGTGGCTCTAAGGCTTGAATGAAAGGACAGGCTATCTGCCTGTCCTTTTTGTTCAGTCGCGCAGGTTTGAAATCGCCAGGCCTTAAATATCAGGCGGGCAATTCACTATTACTGGTCAAACAGCAATACTATTTTCCCAAAGTTGTCGTTCGTTTCCATCCGGCGATGAGCCTCGCGAACCTCTTCTAATTTAAAGACGCTATCGATTACGGGTTGAATAGTTCCTGCCGCAAGTAAGGGCACTACCTGCTGGGCGAAAAGTCTCGTGGCCGTCGCTTTTTCTTCGCTGGAACGCCCACGCAGGACCGTGCCCGTTATTGTTAATCGCTTCACCATGGCGATCGAGAAATCAAGCATTGCCTGTGCACCGGCAGTTGTGCCGATCAGAATCAAGCGTCCATTTTCTGCCAGCACCTTGAGATTGACTTCGAGATATTTTGCACCGACGAGATCGAGGATCACATTGACGCCGCGGCCACCGGTCCATTGATCGACGGCGGCAATCAGGGCGGCTTGCTTGTCTTCCTGGACTACAACCGCTCCGCTCAATCCGTATTCTTTCGCACGCTCGAGTTTGTCGGCGGTGCGAGACGTGGCAAACGCTTTCGCGCCCGCCGCGTGCGCCAGTTGGATCGCTGTGGTGCCGACGCCCGAGCCGGCCGCATGTACCAGCATTGTTTCTCCCGGGCGGAGGTTCGCCCGCGTGAACAGCGCGTCATGAGCAGTTATGAAAACTTCAGGGATGGCCGCGGCTTGCGCCCAATCCAGGTTCGGGGGAATTTCAGCCAGATGGTTTTCGGGTACGACTAGATATTCAGCCTGCGCGCCGCCGCCCGTGATGCCAAACACACGCTGCCCTCGAGTCCACATTTTTACTTCCGCACCAACTTCGTCAACCTCCCCTGCAAACTCCAGCCCCGGGATGTCCTGCGGGTAGCCAGCCGGCGCGGGATAATGACCCTGGCGCTGCAGAATGTCCGCCCGATTTAACCCCGCGGCCCGCACTTTCACGCGCACACGACCTGCGGTCGGTGGCGCAATAGTTTCGACATCGCGGATCTCGAGTCCCTCAAGGCCGCCATGCCTGGTGATGACTACTGCTTTCATGCGATGGATTTTGCCATTTACCGCTGCTTATTTACCAACTAACATCGCCGCATGTTCCCCCGATCGAAGACCCTAATCATTATCAATCGCGTGGCCGCGAAAGCTCGCAGCGCCTGGCCAGTCGTGCGTGCAGAGCTTGAAGCGGCCGGCGTCCCCTTCGATTCTTACGAAACAACGCAGCCAGGCGACGCTACTATTCGAGTCCGCGAAGGTCTCAAAACAGGAGTGAGTACGGTCGCGGTAGTTGGCGGCGACGGCACCTTGAGCGAAGCCGCCGAGGGCTTTTTTGTTTTTAGTAAACGCGTTGAAGATATTCCGTCGCAGCTTAACCCCGATGCCTGCCTGGCAATTCTGCCGGCTGGAACGGGTGACGATTTCGCTCGCAGCGAGATGGGTCGACGAGAGCCGTTAAAGACTTGGATCAATTTTTTGATTTCGCATTGTCTGACGCCGGCTGAGACAAACGTTCGCCAGGTTGATGTTCTCTATGGACTTTGCAATGGATTTCAGACGCCGTTCATTTGTATTAACGCTTCGACGATGGGCATCGGGGGCGAGACCGCCGCGCGCGTGGCCGCGCAGGGAAAGTTCATGCGCCATCTTTCCGGCGAAGCGAGGTTTGCGGTGGCGGCACTCACCGCTCTGGTGGAATGGCGCGAAAGGCCGGTGCGTGTCTCGGTTGATGACAGGGAGATCGTCGAAGGCAACATGAATCTGGTAGCTGTCGCCAACGCACTTTACGCCGGTGGAGGAATGATGCTTTCGCCGCAAGCGAAAATCGATGATGGGAAACTGGACGTTATTACCGCGTCTGGACTTAATCGCGTCCACATAATGCGCGAGCTGGCGCGCATACATAAAGGCGGACATGTCGCAAACCCCAGGGTGCGAATACTCCAGGGTGAAGGAGTCAGCATCGAAACTTTTTCAGCAGCAGATGCTATGCCGATTGAGGTGGATGGAAATGTAAGAGGGTTGACGCCGGTGGAATTTCGCGTCATGGCGAGAGCGCTGCGATTCGTGGTTGGAACAAAGCGCGAGAGTTGAGAAATGAAAGAACATTTCTTTCTGTGGTTAACCCTGCCTCTCAATTTCCTCAATCTTTGCTAACCGTCGCCGATGACGCTCTTCGCCGGTAAACCTTGCCGCTACGAAGGCTCGCACAATCTCGAGTGCCAGCTCTTCTCCCACCACGCGCGCGCCCAGGCACAGTACGTTGCAATCGTCGTGTTCGCGTGATTGATGGCCTGAGTAAGTGTCGCCGCAAAGCGCGGCCCGTATTCCCTTGAGTTTGTTGGCGGCAACTGAAGCGCCCACGCCGCTGCCGCAGACGAGGATGCCAATTTCCGCCTCACCGTTTTGGACAGCCTGCCCCACCTTAAGCGCGTAATCCGGATAGTCATCCGGACGAGAACCGACATGAGTACCAAAATCGATAATCTCGTGACCCGCGCTATCGAGTTCCCGGATAACTCGCTCGTTCAGCGGATAACCCCCGTGGTCAGCACCGATCGCAATTCGCATAGGATTGAGCTGATAACTTCAGGCGCTGCTTACAGCAGCGCTCTGGCGTGCCCCAAAATGTTCTCGAGATTAAATCCAAGCTCGCGCATAACGACATCACCAGGCGCTGAGGCGCCAAAGCGATTAAGACAAACAACATCGCCATTTGCTCCTACGTAACGATCCCAACCCTGCCGGACGCCCGCTTCGATGGCCAGGCGCGCACCTGTGTCTGGCGGCAGAACTTCGTCGCGATAGTCTTTTGTTTGCTCCTCGAAGAGTTCCCAGCAGGGCAATGAAACCACGCGCGTGGCCACGCCGTCGGCTTGGAGTTTCTCACGAGCTTCGAGCGCCAGGGAAACCTCAGAGCCTGAGGCGATCAGGATCAGTTGTGGGGCCCTCCCTGACGGTTGGGCTAGTGTGCCGTTACCAAGCGCCTCAGCCTCAGCAAGAACATAAGCACCACGGCGCAGACCGTCTGCTTTAGCAAAGCGGGAACGGTCTATAACGGGAACCTTTTGCCGCGTCAACGCGAGGGCGGTGGGCCCATGCCGGCGCAGAATCGCGATGCGCCAGGCTTCACTCACCTCGGCCGGATCTGCAGGGCGGATAACAAACAGGTTTGGAATGGCGCGCAACGCCGCGATCTGCTCGATGGGTTGATGCGTGGGACCATCTTCACCGAGGCCGATCGAATCGTGAGTAAAAACATAAATGACCTGCACCTCTGACAGCGCAGCGAGACGAATTGCCGGACGCATGTAGTCTGAAAACGTCAGAAATGTGCCGGCAAACGGAATCAGGCTGCCGTTGAGGGAGATGCCTGTCGAAGTAGATCCCATTGCATGTTCGCGCACGCCGAAGTGAAAAATCCGCCCGTCGTAAGAGCCCGCCTCAAAGTCGCCACTTTCCTTGATGTCGGTATTGTTGGAAACGCCCAGGTCGGCTGAACCACCTATCAACATCGGCAAGTGAGGCGCAAGTGCATTAATAACTTCGCCACTCGCTACGCGCGTGGCCATCGCCTTTGCGTCGGTGAACGACGGTAGGTGGCTTTCCCAGTCTGCCGGCAGTTCGCCTTTCATTATCGAGCGCCACTGGCGGCCGGCATCCGGATGCTGCTGCTGGTATTTCTCAACCAGCTCGCTCCATTGGCTCTCCTGATGCGCGCCACGTTCGACGGCCTCGCGAAAATGAGTCAAAACCTCCGCGGGAATGTGAAATTGCTGATCTTCGGGCCAACCGAGATGTCGTTTCGTCTCACGCACAGCTTCTTCGCCGGGCGCGTCGCTGTGCGCCTTTCGGGTGCCGGCTGTCGGCATGCCGTATCCGATCACCGTCTTCACCGATATCAACGAAGGTTTGTTTCCTATTGACTGCGCGTCGCGAATCGCACTGTCGATTTCATTAAGGTCGTTGCCGTCTGCAACCGTAAGCGTGTGCCAGCCGTAGGCTTCGAACCGCTTTGGCACATCTTCGCTGAAAGCGAGCTTTGTAAAGCCCTCAATGGTCACCTGGTTGTCGTCATAAAGATAAATCAGTTTTCCCAGCCGCAGATGTCCTGCCAGCGAAGCGGCTTCTGAGGCCACGCCTTCCATCAAATCGCCGTCGGAAACGATCGCGTAGAGGTAATGATCAATCAAGGGAAACTGTTCTTTGTTGAATTTCGCCGCCAGATGCGCCGCACCCATCGCCATGCCAACACCGTTCGCGAAGCCCTGGCCGAGCGGGCCGGTAGTAATCTCAACGCCGGGTGTCAATCCATATTCCGGATGTCCCGGAGTTTTTGAACCAAACTGGCGAAAGTTTTTGATCTCCTCAAGTGGCAGGTCATAGCCGGTCAGGTGAAGTAACGAGTAAAGCAGCATTGAACCATGGCCGGCCGAAAGCAGAAAACGATCTCTGTTTTCCCACTTCGGGTTCCTGGGATTATGGCGCAGGAAACGCGTCCAAAGCACATAAGCCATCGGCGCAGCGCCAAGCGGTAAACCGGGATGACCCGATTTGGCTTTCTGCACCGCGTCCAGTGAAAGAGTGCGAATGGTGTTGACGCAAAGTTGATCGAGGTCGGGAGTAGGTATGATGTTTTCCTGCTGCACGGGTGCGCTCATTTCACCTTCCTGGTTTTTGATCTGAAGTTTTAGTGAATAGCTGTTTGTAGATTCGCTGCTGCCGCTCGAGCCCCGCTTGATACTGCTCGTGACGCCTAAGGTTCGGCGCGAACACCATTTCTACCGGCACTGAAAATTCTTCGATAGTCCTTATTTTGCCCGCCGCTTCCAGCGCAAGCAAGGCGGCGCCGCGCATCGATGCCTCAGACAACTCCGACAAGGCCATGTCCCGACCCAGAACATCTGCGAGCATTTGCATCCAGGTGGGAGACGAACGTAGCGCATGACCCGAAGCTATCAGCCTGGCGTTAGGCGCAAGCGGTTCGAGAGCGTCCGCGATCATCGCAAAACGATAGGCGATCGCTTCCATTGTGGCGCGGAGAATCTCAATGGGACGAGTTTGCAGTTTTAGTCCGAGAATTCCGCCACGCGCATCCGGATTCCAACCGGTACTGCGTTCGCCCGACCAAAACGGCAAAACAGTCAGGCCATGAGAGTCTGGTGACAGCAACGCGAGCTCGCTCTCTATCGTCTCGCCATCGGTTCCAAACAGGAACGACTCTCTGATCCATTTGTAAAGTCCGCCGCCGTCTGACAACGCTCCGCCAATTATGATTCGATCCCTGTCAATACGATATGACCATAGCTCACCGGGAGTTTGATCCAGCGGGTCGCCTTTAAAACTCAAGCGCATCGCGCCGCTGGTGCCGATCATTAGTGCGACTTTGTCGGTTGCAATGCAGCCGGCCCCGACGTTGTTGGCAGCACCATCGCCGACTGCCGGAAACAGACGGGCCTCACTCAGTTGTGGCCAGCGCGCTGCATAAGCCGGTCGAAGAACATTAAAGGTCTGCTGCGGCGAGGCTATCTCAGGCAATGATTCAACCCTCACAGCAAGCATTTCCATCAGCTCTCCGTCCCATTCGCAGGTTCGCTGATCGAATAAGCCGGTGCCCGAAGCCATCGAAACACTAGCGGCAGTCTCGCCAAAAAACTGGAGTGTCAAATAGTCGGCGAATGAAAGCCAGCGCGTCGTATTGCGAAATGCAGCGGGGTCTTGTTGACGCAAGCGGTGCAACTTTGCCGGCCAGTAACTGGGATGGAAGCGGCAACCGGTGCGCGCATGAACTCTCGCCTCGTCGAATTTAGAACGCAGTTCATGAATAGCCGGGGCGCCGGATGTGTCGGCCCAACCGAACACCGGCGTGGTGGCGGTTCCCGCGGCATCAACGCCCATGAGACTGTGCCAAAAACAGGAGATTGCGATCAACTCAATGGACCGCGTTGAGTCCTGGAAGCGCGCGAAGAGTGCGTCGAGCGTTGCCGTCACGTGAGCAAGTAATTCTTCGGCATCGAAATTCGCGAAATCGAGCGTATCAAGCGGATAGTCAACTCTTACGCCGGCGCCCCTAATCTCATTACCTTCATCGTCAAACAAGGCGGCGCGCACGCCCGACGATCCGATGTCGAGCGCCAATAGAACCGGCGCCCGCGAAGCGGCCATTACCGAGATCATTCCCGGCCAGGGGTCGAGCCCTTCCACAATTTCATCCAATGCATTGCTCATCAGAAATATTGGACAGCTACGCGCGCGATAAGACTGGCCGAACCGCAGTCCTGTCCACGACGTCGCGCAAAGCATCGCACAGCGGATTCTTGTAGTCTAGATTTTGAAGTGACCTGCTAAAATGTCGACGATGCATGCTGAAACACTCAACTGCCCGAATTGCGGCGCCGCAAGTTCTACTGACGCACCGGCATGCCAGTTTTGCGGCTCACGGCTGGCAACGATTGCTTGTCCTTCCTGCTTCGCAATGATGTTCAGCGGCAGCAAGCATTGCCCGCGCTGTGGTGCGGCAGCCACGGCCCCTAAAGTCGAGAATTTGCAGCATCGTGTCTGTCCACGCTGCGGGGTTCAAATGGCGCTGGTGACCATAGGCTCCACAGCGGTACTCGAGTGTGAACGATGTTTAGGTCTCTGGTTGAATGTGGCTGCCTTTGAAAACATTTGCACGGAACGGGAGCAGCAGTCCCAGATACTCGGTATTGCTTCACAAGCGGCTACGAGCGCAGTGTGTGAAAACAGCAAGGTCCACTATGTACCTTGCCCGGAATGTTCGCAGTTAATGAATCGAATGAATTTCGCTCGCTGCTCGGGAGTTATCATAGATGTCTGCAAGCAACATGGAACCTGGTTTGATCGTGACGAGCTGAGCCGCATTGTCGAGTTCATACACGATGGTGGACTCGAAGCCTCAAGGGCCAGGGAGAAGGCCGAGATCAAGGAAGAGCGACGGCGGTTGGCGGAGCAGCAGGCCGCGGCTGGTAACAGGGTGGCAGAACCGTTGGGGCGCGCTAACGAACACCGGCTGACCGCAATTGCCTCGGCACGCAGCCTGTTGGATTTTCTACTCGGTTGAACCTTACCCCCGACTTGCCCGCCGTTGTAAACCGATAAACCAGGATGACTCCCTGACGAGATTCATGACGAGAGGTGTTGGCTCGTAATCTCTTCCGCCGGGTTTCCACCGGCCATTTCCAGCGACACGATCAGTTGGCGCGCTTCGTCGCGCAAGGCAGGCAGCCGCAAGAGAAAGATAAGGCCACCCACGACGCAGACCAGGCCTCCCAGCGCCACCGTTTTTGGCGCGCCAATGCGGCCCGCCAGTGTGCCGGCAAGCAGTGCTCCGATCGGCGCCATGCCCATGAACATCATTGAGTAGATTGCCATCACGCGGCCGCGCAGTTGGTCGGTCACCATTGCCTGAATCAATGTGTTGGAGGCCGCCATTTCGACCATGAAAAAGAATCCGCAGGGCAAAAGCACCAAAGCCGCCAGCCAGAAACTGTGAGAGCCAGAAAAAAGTATTAGTGAACCGCCAAACCCTGCTGCCGAAACTGCTACCCAGCGACCCAGACCACGAATACCATGACGACCGGCGAGCGTCAGTGCGCCAATCAACGCGCCGCAACCAGAGGCTCCCATCAGGATTCCCAGGCCGCGTGCGCCACCGTGTAATATCTGGTCCGCAAATATCGGCATTAATACGGCATATGGCATACCCATCAAACTCACGAGCCCGAGCAAAAGTAATAAGGCGCGAATCGGCCCCTTCCGACCCGCATAGCGAAAGCCCTCAACGATATTCGCGAGGGGCGATCCCTGTCGCGCTCGTTTTTTGTAACCGGTCAGTCGCATAAGCAAGAGTCCCGCAATTACAGCAATGTAACTGGCGCCATTGATAAGAAAGCACCAACCTTCGCCCACGGCCGCGACGAGCACGCCAGCTACTGCCGGGCCGACAATTCTCGCGCCATTGACCATCGAAGAATTGAGAGCGATAGCATTCATCAAATCGTCGCGGCCGACCATGTCCATGACAAACGCCTGGCGGGCCGGAATGTCGAACGCGTTTACGACTCCCAGCAATCCTGCCAACACAAAGATCTGCCAAACCTCGATATGCCGCGTCAGCGTGAGTGCCGCGAGCACAAGAGCCAGGATCATCGCAGCAGTTTGAGTAGCGATGAGAATACGATGACGATTGCGATTGTCGGCCACCAGGCCGCCAACCGGCGCCAACAGAAATACGGGAAACTGACTTGAGAATCCGACCAGACCAAGTAAGACAGCGGATCCCTTCAGCTTATAGACCAGCCACGACTGGGCCACTGACTGCATCCAGGTGCCGGTTAGCGAGATTAGTTGTCCGCCAAAGAAGAGCTGAAAGTTGCGATGGCGAAGGGAACGAAAAAATGTCGGTCTGCTCGGAGAGCTTTGGTCCATGGGACTGGAACTCTCCCTGGCCAGGTCGTTGGTATCAGGCATTCGTGTAATTGCGCGCTGGTGATAACATTACCGATCCCGCCGCTTTTCATGCTAACTCCAGTGTTTTAACCGGGGGGATTAAACCTTAGGGAGGGACCTCGTTTGAGGCAAGTATGGCTGAGAGGCAAAAGGTTAGGCAAATGTTGTCTTAGTTAGTTTAAAAGCGTTGGTAATGTGGATGTGACTGGTTTGAAAATCACTGTGCGTCCTCTTGCGTCACTACTCAAATGTGGGGCGGATAGGGAAGCAATGTAGGCGGGAGCGGAGACGAGAGTTATGTAAGTGTCTTCCTTAGCAACCGAACAAAGTCGCCAATGTCACTTTCCGTAGTATCAAACGACGTCATAAATCGCACCTCCGATGTTTCCTCATTCCAAACGTAAAAGAAGTAGCGCTTTTGCAGAACCGAAACATAACGTTTCGGCACAATAGCAAACACTCCGTTCGCCTCCACCTTTTGAGTGATAGTTATCTGCGGAAGCCTTCCGAGCTCGCGCGCCAAAAGTTGCGCCATGCGATTGGCGTGCGTGGCATTTTGCAGCCAAAGATCGTCCGACAAGAGCGCAATAAATTGGGCGGAGATGAAGCGCATCTTGGAAGGTAAATGAGTGCCCTGCTTGCGCGTATACTTGAAATTCTGAGCCAGAGTGTTGTCAAAGAAGACGACGGCTTCGCCATACATCATTCCGTTCTTAGCGCCGCCGAAAGAAAGAATATCCACGCCCGCGTCTTTAGTGATTTCTCTTAGTTTGACCCCCAGGCTCGCCGCAGCGTTGGCGATGCGCGCACCGTCGACATGAAGGAGCATGTCATGGTCATGCGCAAACCTGGCCAGCACTTTCAGCTCGCGAGGCGTATAAACCGTGCCCATCTCCGTGGCCTGCGAGACCGAGATCACGCGCGGCTGCACGTGATGTTCGAAGCCGACTTCATTTAGCAATGGGCTGATTTGTTCGACCCGAATTTTTCCATCGGTTGAGGAAATTGGCAGCAGCTTGCAACCGGTGAACTTTTCCGGGGCGCCACACTCGTCGACATTGATATGCGCTGTTTGCGCGCAGATGATCGCGTGGTATGTCTCAGTGCCGGCTTTCAGACCCAGCACATTCGCGCCGGTACCACCAAAAACAAAATAGACCTGAGCTTCCTTACCAAGGTGCCGGCGGAAGAGTTTTACAGCCTGAGCTGTGTAGGGATCATCGCCGTAGGCAATGACGTGTCCGTCGTTAGCGGCAGCAATCGCTTCCATCACCTTTGGATGGACGCCGGCGTTGTTGTCGCTCGCAAAACTGCGGGATGGCTTAGTCATAATAGGTTCTTGGGCTTTGTGCTTTGCGCTTTGTACTTTGAACTTAGTTCTTTGGCTCGGATTCATGTTCGTCCGTTAAAGGGAACAAAGTACCAAGTACTAAGTACAAAGCTCAAAGCACCAGTAGCCAAGTCTCAGATCTTCCGCCCCTTAAAGTCCTTGAGTATTTCCCGTGCCGCATTCGCTCCCGGGACCCCCGTTATGCCTCCGCCCGGGTGCGTACCGGCGCCGCACAAATAAAGGCCTTTAATCGGTGTCCGATACTGCGCCCAACCAATAAGCGGGCGAAACGTGAACGACTGATCGAGCGACTGCTCGCCGTGATGAATATGGCCGCCGCTCAAGCCGTAAGTATCATGCAGATCGAGCGGTGTAATCACTTGGCGCGCGACAATTAATTCCGTCAGTTTCGGAGCGTAACTGCTCAGAACATCCATTACAGTATCGGCAAACTCGTCGCGCCGCGAATCCCAATCCCCCGTGGTTAGATTGTAAGGCGCGTATTGAACCTGAATAGACATTACCTGGGCGCCCGCTGGAGCGAGGTCGGGATCGAGCAAAGTAGGAATCGTAACGTCCATGCATGGCTGTGGGGAATAGTCGCCATACTTCGCGGCATCAAATGCCCTTTCAAGATAATCGATGTCTGGACCAATATGAATGCGGCCTGAAAGTTTTGTCCTGGCGTCTTCACCATCCACTCCCTCGAAGGACGGCAAGCCTGACAGTGCCAGATTTATTTTCGCCGTGACGCCGGTTGACCGGTAGTTGCGCATCTTCAGCAGAAAGCTTGGATCGAGGCAAGCAGGATCAAGCAAGTCCAGAAACGTAGTGCGCGGATCGGCATTGGAAACAATTGCGCGTGTCGAAAACTCTTCACCAGTTTTGAGCAAGACTTTGGCTGCCCGGTTCTCCGTCGCTTCGATTTTCTCTACGTCAGCGTTGGTTCTTATTTCGGCTCCGGAATTTTTGGCCGAGTTCGAAAGTGCTTGCGTTAGTGCGCCCAGGCCACCCTTTAAAGATGTCGCCGGCGCGATCGCGTGACCGTCCATCGCGGCCTGCCAGAGGAGACCTGCACTAGTGCCTGCTGACCACGGTCCGGCAAAAGCGCCCAGGATTCCACGTGCTGCCACGGTAGCGCGCAAGCTTTCAGTCTCAAACCATTCCGCCACCAGATCGGCCACAGCCATCGGTCCCCAGCGCAGCAAACGATAAGCGTTTTTCTTGTCGAGACGGCGGAACGATCGCCCGAGCTTGCCGAGGTTCCAAAGTTCGCCCGGCGAAGAGTGTTCGAGCGCAGGCGGCGTCATTGCCAGAAGCGGCGCCAGCATTTTTCCGATACGCGAGAAACTGCGCTCGAAGCCGGGGTAACTTTCGGCATCACGGGCGGAAACCTTTTTTATCTCGCGAACTGTTTGCGCGGTGTCGTTGTAAATGCAGACGGAAGGGCTATCGTGGGAAAGCGCTAGAACGCGAGCCGCGGGTGTGAGAAATTCCATCCCGTGACCAGGTTTCAGTTCCTTTATTATTTGGGGGGAAAATGGCGCGACAACATGATCCAGAATTGGGCAGCGAAAGCCCGGATGTATTTCTTCAGTCACTGCTCCGCCACCTACAGTTTCGCGCCGCTCAAGTACGAGAGTTTTCAAACCAGACGCGGCCAGATAACCAGCCGCCACCAGCCCATTGTGGCCGGCTCCGATAATGATGATGTCGAAGATTGACATTTCCGGGTACTGGCCGCGGATTAACGCGGATAAAAAAGGATCTGAAAAGAAACTATTAGGCCACTAACCGACTCAAGGCGATTTACTCAAGTAGGCTATCCTCATTATGTAATTCGTTCTGATCCGCGCCCATCTGCGTTTATCTGTGGCTAATCTTTGTTTTTCAGGATTTGCATGGCTGCATTCCGGCCCGGCGCGCCCATAATGCCGCCGCCGGGATGGGTAGCGGATCCACACATGTACAAGTTGCGAATTGGCGTGCGGTATTGAGCCCAGCCCGGCGCAGGCCGCAGAAAGAAAAGCTGTTCGAGCGTCAGCTCGCCCTGAAAAATATTTCCCTCTGACAAACCAAACTCGCGTTCCAGATCCAGCGGAGTCAAAACCTGGCGGTGCAGAATAATGTCCCTGATGTTTGGAGCGTGTTCGGCAATTGTATCGATCACGGTGTCGCCAAACTCTTCGCGCTTCTCGTCCCAGCTTCCTTCTTTCAAATTGTATGGCGCGTACTGCACAAAGCAGGACATCACATGCTTGCCGGGCGGCGCCACCGACGGGTCAGTCAGACTTGGAATCACAATGTCGATATATGGCCGTCGCGAATAACGACCATACTTCGCTTCGTCGTATGCGCGCTCCATGTAATCGACGGCCGGTGAGATCGAGATCGCGCCACGCAAGTGCGGCCCAACGCCGGGCAGAGATTTCAAATTGGGTAGACTATCAAGCGCAAGGTTCACCTTGCCGGAAGAGCCGCGATACTTGTAACGCTTCAGGTCATCCGTGAAATCGTCAGGCAGATGCTCTTCGCCAACCATCTTCATGAACGTCAGACGCGGATCGACGCTTGACGAAACAATGCGGGCGTAGATTTCATCACCGCTCTTAAGAACGACTCCTTTGGCTTTTCCGTTCTTGAGAAGAATCTTTTCAATGGGCGCCTCCGTGCGAATCTCCGCTCCGGCCTCGCGGGCCGCATCAGCAATAGCGTTTGAAATTGCTCCCGTGCCGCCGCGCGAAAGCCCCCACGAGCGAAAGGCGCCATCAATCTCGCCCATGTAGTGATGCAGCAGCACATAAGCCGTTCCCGGCGAACGCACGCCGAGAAAAGTGCCGATAATCCCGGACGCCGACATCGTAGCCTTGAGCACGTCAGCCTCGAACCATTGGTCGAGAAAATCGACCGCGCTCATCGTCATCAACTGTATCTGGTTGTACTTATCTTCATCCGGCAGCTTTTGAAATCGCCTGCCGAGGAACAGCAGGTCTTTCAAGCCTTTCGGATTCAGCGAGGTGGGGTCGGGAGGCGTCATGCTCATAATCGGCTTCACGAAGTGAGCCATATCGATCATGGCTTTGCCGTATTCGTCATAGGCCTCGGCATCCAGCCTGGAGTGGCGCGCAATTTCGCGCCGAGTCTTTGCATGATCGTTCACCCTCCAGAGGTAGTCGCCATTTAGCATCGGCGTAAAGGTGCCGTCGAGAGGCAGGATCTCCAGTCCATGCCGGGGCAGGTCAAGTTCGCGAATAATCTCCGGACGCAGCAAAGAGACGACGTAGGAGCACACTGAAAATCTGAAACCGGGAAACACTTCTTCGGTGACAGCTGCGCCGCCCAACACGTGACGGCGCTCAAGCACCAGCACGCGTTTGCCGGCACGCGCCAGGTAGGCAGCGTTCACCAGTCCGTTGTGTCCGCCACCAATGACGATGACGTCGTACTTAGCAGTCATGAATTGTCCGGTAATGCAGTTTGCTGAAGTGTGTCAAGCATACTTATAATCACTGACCCTGACAATCACGCCTTTGAGGTAACGCATGCCCGTTGGAACTGCGTTTCACGAACGAACATTTCGACTTTGTGAGAGCCTGAACTATCGCGAATGGTCGGGCTATTACGCGGTTAGCTCCTACGAACCTCATCACGAGCATGAATACAACGCGATTCGCAATGCGGCGGCGCTGATCGACATCTCGCCGCTGTTCAAGTATCGGGTAACCGGAAAAGATGCCACACGACTGGTTGACCGCATCATCACGCGCGACCTCAGCAAGGTTTCCGTGGGCCAGGTTATTTACACGCCCTGGTGCGATGAGCACGGCAAGGTGATTGACGATGGCACCGTCTCGCGTTTGGAAGAAAACACCTACCGCTGGACAGCCGCGGATCCAAGCTTGCGGTGGTTCACTCAAAACGCAGCGGGGATGGACGTTCAGGTTGAGGACATTTCTGAAAGCGTTGCCGCACTGGCGCTGCAAGGACCAACCTCCGGCCGACTGGTGAAGAGTCTGGTAAAAGACGCTGATATCGAAAACCTGAAATACTTCCGCGTAACTAGAGCAACCATCGCGGGCGTACCGGTCGAGATTTCGCGCACGGGCTATACAGGCGACCTCGGCTATGAAATCTGGATGGCAACCGAACAAGCCCTCAGGATTTGGGACACTCTGATGGAAGTTGGTAAAGGTTTTGATATACATCCCGCGGGCATGCTGGCGCTGGATGTCGCGCGTATCGAAGCAGGATTGCTGCTTATCGATGTGGATTTCAACAGCAGCAAGAAAGCGTTGATTGACGAACAGAAATACTCGCCATTTGAGATGGGCCTGGGGCGACTTGTACATACAAACAAGAAACGGTTCATCGGCCAGGCAGCATTAATTGCCGAGCAGAAGCATGGCAGCGTGCGCGAGATCGTGGGCCTTGAAATCGACTGGCCGGAAGTTGAGCAGCTTTACGAAACCGTTGGACTGCCTCCGGCGGTTTCAGCGGTAGCTTCGCGCGTGGCGGTGCCGGTGTTCAAAGACGGAAACCAGGTGGGCAAGGCGACTTCGAGCAGCTGGTCGCCAACCTTAAAAAAGATGATCGCTTTAGCAACTGTGAAGCGGCCATACGCAAAACCTGGGAGCGAACTTCAATTTGAGGTCACGGTCGAAGCCAGACGTCACCGGGTGTGCGCCCGCGTAGTCAAGACACCTTTCTTTAATCCTAAACGCAAGACCAGCACACCAGTGTTGTAAAGACAGTAGTCAGTAGTCAGTAGTCAGTAGTAAGACCAGGCAGCGATTTGAACTGCTATTGTGCCAAAGCTTAAACCCTTACGCGTACGTCGCGGACGATTGCTGCAGGTACTCGGTGTTGGCTTTGGTGTAGCGGTAATCATCGGTAACACCATCGGCGCGGGAATCTTTCGCGCCCCCGGCAGCATCGCCTCACAGTTGCCGCATCCATGGTTATTTCTCAGCGTTTGGATCGTTGGAGGACTTTACGCTCTGCTCGGCGCAATCTCGCTGGCGGAATTAGGCGCGATGATTCCGAAGTCAGGCGGGCAATACGTGTTTGCGCGCTATGCGCTGGGCGAATATGCGGGGTTCATCGTGGGCTGGAGCGACTGGGTTTCCACCTGCGGGTCCGCGGCTGCAGTATCACTCTTGATAGGCGAGTTTACAGGGGCGCTTTTCCCAACGTTGACGGTCAAAAGTGTAGTGATCGCTGCCACCATCGCGATCGTATTCGCCGCGCTGCAGTGGCGGGGGATTATCTGGGGTGGCACTACTCAAAACATCACCAGCCTGGTGAAAGCGCTGGCCTTCATGCTGCTGATAGCGGCAGCTTTCCTCTTTGGCGGGCAGGGTTCATTAAATACATCCGGAACCTGGAATACTCCTTCAGGCTTCCCTTTGATTGCTGCCGTAGTGCTCTCTCTGCAAGCAGTCATCTACACCTACGACGGCTGGAGCGGCGTACTCTATTTTTCTGAGGAGTTAACTGATCCGGGGCATGACATTCCGCGCTCAATGTTCGCAGGAGTGCTCACTGTAATTGTGATGTACCTGCTGGTGAATCTCGCCCTTCTGTATGTTCTCCCGCTCTCGAAAATTTCGGGCGAGGGATTTGCGGCCGGCGCTGCGGCGAATGTGATCTTCGGCAGACACGGCGACACCATTTTTCGCTCGTTGACAATTCTTTCGATGCTGAGCGCAATCAATGCCTACCACCTAATGGCTACGCGCGTGTTGTTTGCTATCAGCCGTGACGGACTATTCACCAGGAAAGCTGCCGCGGTCAACGCCGGTGGCACTCCGGTCGCCGCATTGTTTACGAGTGTCGCCGTTGCCTTGCTGTTCATAGTTTTTGGACAGACTTTTGACCGCGTGATCACGGTGCTCGCGTTTTTCTTTGTTGCCAATTACACGCTCTCTTTTGTGGCGGTTTTCGTCTTACGTCGTCGCGAGCCGGAAAAAGCTCGGCCATATCGCGCCTGGGGATATCCCTGGACCACCGGGCTGGCTCTATTGGGATCAATTCTGTTTCTCGCCGGTGCCGTTGCCAGCGACACCCAAAACAGTTTCTATGCGCTCGTGCTGCTGGCAATCAGTTATCCTTTGTTTTGTTTAATGAAAGCCAGAAACGGCAGGACTAGGTATTGACTTCGCTTCCATTTTCACTTAAGAAGGGCTTTGTGTGACTTAATACTGCCAACTAAGGAAACCCCATGAAACGAATCCTTTCAATCGTCTTATTTGCTCTCGCGATGCTCAGTGTCTCCCCGGTGTATGGGCAGCAGGACGACCCTGCCGTTCGCGAGCGAACCAGACAACGGCTGGCGCAGTTGTTGGAAACAGCTGGTCCGAAGGTTAACGTCGACTTCAGCCAAAGCCAAAAACAGCCGTTTAATTACGTGGGCTCTTTGCGCACCGGTTTGGTGAACGCCGACAGCTTTGAAATCGTAATCAGTGTTACGTCAAAAGACACCATTGGTTTCCGCATCTATCCGCATTACAACCGAGGCTACATCAATGTCGACAATGTAAAAGACCGCGCGGGTCTCATGCGGCTGTTGCTGCGATTGAGCGATCGGGCATTTCTTTTCTGGGGAGCCGATGAAACTGGTGATGTGTTTACCGGCTACACCTTCACACTCGAATCAGGTTTTCCGGACGAAGCCGTTAAGGTTGTGCTGCGCAGTATTGTGAACAGCGACAAATTCGTTGGTGAGATGCGTCCGTTCATAGATGGCACAAGCGCGGGCTCGGTTAAGTGAAGCTGGCTCGCTGGACTTGATGAAATTTTAGGCCTGAAAGGGCCGAGAGTTAAGGCCATCGATTATCTGACAGTCTCTTCCTTGTCCGCACCTTTCGGCGCTCTTCGTTCTGCACCGCTATTGATCCAAAACCTTAGGACGGGCAGCAAACTAATGTTTGCCGAACATTGCCACAAGTTCACAGTTGACTCACAACCAAACTAAAAGTTCCACGCCAGCATGCCGCCATAAACATGCGCTCGGGGAATATAAAGCGGCGCAACTCGCGGAAAAAGTTTCGATTGCACAAAGTTGCCTTTACGCTCCGTCTCGTTTAGCGCATCCAGCGCCAGATCGTGGCGCTTGTGATAGACGTAGCGCCCGACACCGTAACCCAGCGCGCTACCCACCAGCACATCAGAAAGAAAATGGTTTCGCCCGGTGTAGCGGGAAATACTAACCGCGGTCGCCAACCCATAGGCCCCTAACTGAACCAGCGGCCGGTGCCGGCCATACTCCTCAGCGATAACTGTGGCCAGCGACCAGGCGCTGGTCGCGTGTCCGGACGGAAACGAACCGCCTCCATCAAAGAATTCACCGCTCGAATGGTCAGCAAACGGACGTTGCCGTTGCGATGCAAATTTCAACGTGCTTGACACGATGGTGGAATCGATGAGCGCCTCGGCGCCTAGTAAGCCGGTTTCTCGCAGGCGATCGTTGTGCTTCATTCTGCCAGTGAGATAAAGCGCGCCGGCAACGCCGGCGGTCGAATATAGCGAGCCAAACCGGCTGATGTCCTTACTGAATCGAAGCCGAGTCAAGTTGTCGCCGTGCTCTACTAACTCGCTCGAAGTACTGCGGTCGCTAGCCACCAGGGCAAGCGTCGAGAGGCCCAACGGCGCTATCCATTTCGCATCGCTGCGGCGCCAATGAAATGGAGCAGTCCAGATCGCGCGTTGGTCGTCGAGTATGTTAGCGATGAATTTCTTTTCCTGGCTCGGTACAACTGTAACTTTCCGTTCTTGCTGATCCTTTGCAGGTAAGGTTTGCGCAGCAGCGCTAATCGACATAACAAATAGAACGGACAATACGGCGACTGCTGCCGACCGCGCTATAGGAAGACAATTGTTCATGGCATTTCACTTTCAGAGGAATACTTATGTTTATTTTGGCGGGGAGCGCGGTTAATTATCGCGTCTGCGAACGCTTTAGACAATATGCGAGTCAGGCGAGCTCAGCGGATACGCAAGTTGGCGTAGTCAACGGCTACGCCGTAAGACAGAGAGAGCCCCTCGACTTCCGGGCGGGCAAAACGATAAGTCTGCTCGTGAAAAAGAGGAAGAAGCAGTCTATCGCGGGCGATGATTTCTTCGATCTGTCGATAGATGGCATGCCGCGCCGCGGGCGATGTTTCTGATCGTCCCCGTGCTATCAGACGGTCCACTTCTGTTGAGCCGCATAGCTGTCCAAACAACCCCTCTTTTGTGGCCAGGATGTTAACAAAGGTGTCGGCATCCGGATAATCCGCGGCCCAACGACCGAGCACCACGTCAACGGAACCCTGGGACACGCCCTCCAACCATTCCTCCATAGTCCTATTCACCACACGAATGGTTATCTGGTGCTCGCGCAGAGAGCGCGAGATCTCGCGCGCGAAGCCAGCATACTCACTAAAGAACACCGGGTTAAGGACGGCGGTCAATTCAATTTCCTCGCCTTGTCGTTCGGGCAGGGGGGGCGAGGCCACAGGCATTGGTGGCGTGTATGAGGAATCATGACCAAGTAATCCCGGTGGAATTAGCCCGTGCGCGGGGGCGGCCAGTCGCCCCAGCGTTTGACGAACCACGCTCGCGACGTTGATAGACTGCGCCAGCTTTTGACGCAGACGTTTGTCTTTTAGCGGTCCTCGATGAGTATTGAATACTGCATAGTAGGTTATGAGGTTGGGGATCTCGCGATAGCCTGAAGCAAACTCAGGCTCGCGACGCAGGGCCTCGGCGTCTGCAGGTAACAGATCCGACGCCAGCGATAGTTGACCGGCGCGAAATTGAGAAAGGATCTCCGCCGGAGACACTCCGAAGTTGAAGATGAGTCTTTCAATTTTAGGATAGCCACTGCGCCAGTACGTTTTGTTTCGTTCGAGTTCGAAGCGAAGGTTTGGCTCAAACTTGACCACGCGAAAAGGGCCAGTCCCCACTGCGCCCTCTTGCCAAGTTCCGCGGAACTGGTTACTACCCTCCGGAACAATGGCTGCCGCGTGATAAGAGATAAGTGCCGGGAAGAATGAGACTGGCTCGTCCAGCTCAATCGTAAACTCATCGGCCGAATGAATTCGGAACCCCGCGAGGTCCGACTCATCTCCGTTAAGTAACGCTTTCGCACCGTGAATCGGAGAATAGAAGAAGCGCCCGGTGCTGTCGGGGTTCAACAGAAGCCTTTCGAATGAGTAGCGCACATCGCGCGCCGTCAGTTTGCGTCCGTCATGAAAACGGACATCATCTCGGAGGCGAAAACGATATCGCTTGCCCCCCTGTTCAGCTTTGAAATCAGCCGCCAGCCAGGGAACGATCCTCGCGCCACCGATGTCGCGAGTTAATGTTTCGAAGATGCTCGGCAGCACCTCTGCATCTTCCACCGTGCCCGCTAGTGAAGGATCTACGTGCTGCAGCGTTCCGGTTATGGCGACACTAATAGTCCCCCCGCCCGCCCGTAGCGTGTCAGTCGTCTTAGTCCCCGATTCCAATTTGCCGATCTCGGCATAGTTCACGTATGGAGCACTACCGCGAAGGTTGAGACCGAGAACCTTTGAATTAGCAAGCCGGTAATCTACGTCATGAAACAGCGGTAAGACCATTCCTGACTCTTGCAAAAAACTTTCATACTTCCTGTAAAGCAAGGCTCTAACACCCGGGCGGCTTTCCGTGCGCGCCTCTTCGAGGATTTGATCGCCATCCGCCGCGGATATGTAAGAGCGATAGAGACCTACGCGTGAATGGAAGAGACCGTAGGTAAAATCATCCGGGTCATCATAGTCAGCATTCCATCTGCCGATGAATAGATCTATACCCGTACTATTTTGAAAGGACTCCAGGTAGGAGGCCATCGTTGGGGTGGCCACTTCCACTTTCACGCCCAAGTCGGCCCAGATGGAGAGCAAAGTTGTCAAAAGCGATTTATATCGGTCCAGGAACAGTGGATGCGCGGCTGCCCTTAGCGTGATCGGCTCGTTTAGACCAGCCAGGCCCAGCATGGCCAGGGCCTCGTCGCGAGTAAGTGTTTGACGTCGTCTGCCCGGATCATGCCCGAGCAACCCGGGTGGAATCAGGCACACCGCAGGCTGCGCAAAGCGGCCTAATGTTTGCCAAACGAGATCGTGCGTGCGCACGATGCCCGAGAGAGCTCGACGAAGGTCGGCGTTCTGGCCGACTGACTTTCCCGTAGAATTGAATATGAGAAAATAAGTATTCTTGCGTGGAGACTCGACCAACCCACCGCGAAACCGAGGATCCCGAAGAAACTCCTCGAGATCCTGAGGCGACAAGTCACGCGCGAGATCAATCGAACCTAACCGCAAGCCCGAAGCTATCTCCGAGGCACTTAGGCCCGCACGAAATTCGACCTCATCAAGTAGCGCTGCAGAACCCTTCCAGTATCTTTCATTGCGCTGCAGCAAAATACGATCAGGGCTGTACGACGCCATGCGAAACGGACCCGTGCCGATGAGAATAGAATCGGTTTTTCCTTCATTGCCTTTAAGCGTTATGCCAGTCTTGTAATCCGTTAACAAAGCGGGATAGATGGAGAGAGGTTCCGGCAATTGTATTTCCAGTTTGTAATCTGACTGGGCCAGAATTCCAGCCAGCTCCTTCTCATCGCTTTTAGCGAATTCCGCCGCGCCGCTAATAGCCGCCAGACCTGGAGGTAGCTCCCGCGCCACTTTAATGCTCCGCTCAAAAGAATCCTTGATGGACATGGCCGTCAAGGGCTGGTCATTCTGGAAGCGGACGTTCTCGCGCACAGTAAAGAAGACTGAAGTGCCCTGGTCGGACACTTC
The DNA here is from genome assembly GCA_035297925.1 of Pyrinomonadaceae bacterium. Taxonomy (GTDB): domain Bacteria; phylum Acidobacteriota; class Blastocatellia; order Pyrinomonadales; family Pyrinomonadaceae; genus PSRF01. The sequence continues at coordinate 43,924 of DATGYM010000171.1, forward strand.
CCATTTTTCACAGAGAGCAGGTATTAAGTTACCTTCCTGGTCCGTGGCTAAAAGAGTCTCGAAGACATTTGCCAGAATCTCCTGCTCTTCCACCAACTCCATGTTGACAGGATCAATGTCGCCGAGCGGCGTCGCCATCGCGACGACCAACTTGCCGCCTTTGGGAATCTCTTCGTCAGTTTCAGTTTCCTTTGCCGCCGGGGCGAGTAAAACAGCCTCTTCAAGGTAGCTATTTGCCTTCTCATACTCTCCGCGCAGGTTCGCCAGAGTGGCAGCCAGGGAGAGCACGTGCCTAAGACTATCCTTATCTCCCACTGCGCGCGCGGCATCCATTACCTGTTGAACCAATCGGGTTGTCTCTTCAACCTTTCTGGCCTGCCAGGCAGTTTCTGCCGCAAGTAAGAGCGCTGACACCGCCCGCGCCTTATGGCCCTCACGTTCCAGGATCCGTCCCGCACTTTCCGACTCTTTTAATGCGGCGTCGACATCTCCAGCCATTCGGTATGACTGGGCGAGCAGCATTCGCGCATCTCCCTCCAGAGCCGGGTCACCTTCCCATTCTTCATCAAGAAACTCGAGTACCGTTTTGGCGGCGCGAGCTGCCTCTTCGGGGCTGAAAGCATCGAGCGCAGCCTTGGCCATGCGTAGGCCATATTCGACTGTCTTGTCTGGGACGTCACCCTGAGAGAAGTGGTGGACCAATTGTGGATAGACACGCTCAAGCCTTCCTCCGTGACGCTTCTCAAGTTCCTCAGCGTATTTGCGATGCAACGATCTTCGCTTGCGGCGCGAAATTGCGCCGTAAAGCACGTCACGAACGACACCGCTCGAGAACGTCAGGCGATCTCCGCGTGACTCGCGCTCCTCTTCGAGAAGCCCTTCATCCACAAGACGGTCAATCGCCTCTTCTACATCCTTTGCCCCAGCCAGGGCTTCCAAATCGCGAGAGTCAAAAGATTTTCCGATCACCGAAGCGATGGATAAAACCTCGCGCAGTTCCTCAGGCAAGCGTTCAATACGTCGTTCAACCGCCTGCTGAATTGTGGCAGGCAGTTCACCGGTTGAGAGATCAGTGGCTGCACCCAGACTCCAGGCTCCGGTTTGGTCCTTTGCGATGCCGCCGGAATCAAGCAGCGAACGCACGAGCTCCTTAGTGAAGAATGGATTGCCTTCCGTTCCCTCGTAGAGTTTTTCTACGAGACTCTCCGCCAGTTTAGGTCCGCCGATCAGTGTTTCGAGAAACAGGCGATGTTCTGCTGGTGAGAATGGTCCCAGGGCGATGGCTGAAAAACGGCGATCGCCGCGGAAACTATCCAGCATGCGAAGCAGCGGATGAGATCGGCTGTCTACTTCGCTCGTACGGTACGTGCCCACGATAAGTGTGGGTGTTGGGCCCAGTCGGCGAACAATGTATTGCAATGCCTCGATGGAAATCTCGGCTGCATGTAGATCTTCGAGGAAAAGGATCAGCGGATTTCCCGCTGCGAGGCGCGTCAGTGTTCGCGCCAGTAGCTCAAAAACCTGGGTGCGATTTTCGGGACCCTGAGATCCGCCACCGGTTTGGGCCAACTTTGAATCGCCGGTCGCGGCGGCGCGAATCTCACTGATCTCCGTAAGCATGGGAAACAGCGACACGAGATCAGGGGCCACGTCTGAAAGCTCTATCTTATTGTCGGGAGAGCTGGACGTATCATTTTGACGGAAGTATTCCTGAATGGCCTCACAAAATCCCTGATAGGGAAAAGCGCCGTCCTGCTCGATTGATCGGCCATGAAGCACCAGCAGTCGGCGGGCCTTTGCCAGGTTCTCGATTTCATCAAGCAGGCGGGTCTTGCCTACTCCGGGCTCTCCCGAAACAACCACGAATTGGCATTCGCCACTGATGGCGGCATTGAGTCGCTTTTGCAACTCAGCTTGTTCTTTCTCGCGACCGATGAACGGAGAGAGGGCCACACGCGGCAGCATCAGTGTCTTCGTCATTACCACTGATTTGCCCAGGTCGCTTTGGTGCAGTCGGGTTTGGCAGCGCCGCAGAGAATCAGCGACCTCGCTTGCGTGCTGTGGTCTTTTGGCAGGATCTTTGGCAATGCAGCTGAGTATGACTTCCTCAAGGTCCTCATTGATATCGGCACCCAGTAGGCGCGGCGGCTGAGGAATCTCATGAACAATGCGATAAAGAATTGACTGAAGCTCACCCGAAAATGGCGGTTCGCCGGTAAGACACTCGTAGAGTACGGTTCCAAGAGAGTAGATGTCCGAACGATGGTCCACTCCGCTGGCTGCTACCTGCTCGGGGCTCATGTAGGAGAGCGTGCCGGCAATAGTTCCGGTTTTGGTGATACGACTTTCGGTAGCCCCGCGGGCAAGACCAAAGTCCATGATCCGGACTCTGAGCCGGGGGCCATCCTCACGCACCACCATGATGTTCTCCGGTTTAATATCGCGATGAATTACGCCGCGTGAATGGCTGTATTCAAGTGCTTCGGCAACCTGAATCCCAATGTCGATAACCTCGCCAAGCGTGAGCGCGCCCTCGCGCTGGAACCAGCGCAGATTTGTTCCCTGGACGACAGGCATGACAAAGAATAGCGACCCATCGTGCTTGCCAAAGTCGAAGATTGGGACTACTGCGGGATGGTCCATCTGGGCAACTAGCTGCGCTTCGCGCTGGAACCGTTGTTCCGTTTCGGGGCTCAGCAGTGTAGGTGGAATAAGCTTGATGGCAACTTCGCGGTTCAACAAGGGGTCATGCGCCCGATAGACGACGCCCATTCCGCCGTGACCCAACTCCGCCCTGATGTCGTATCGGTTAGAAAGCTTTTGACCGATCATCTACCCTCCGTTAACAAACATCTCAAAGGTGTGAGCTTAAGTTTGTGAGGGTTTGCAAGCAGGAGGAAGAGGAGCCCTTTTTAAGCACTCTCTCCCGCGGAGCCGAGCCAAGTGAGTAACGAAGCTGTAATGATAGGGCAAGCCCTTCCGCATTGTATAGGGGCGCAGACGAGCGTAATCAATGATCGCGGCGAGCGCGCAGTCAGAAGCAGGCGGCTGCACCGCGACCATGGCTCAACGAATAAGAGACGCTCAAGCAATGGCACACCATCGGTGGCGCAAATAATGAAGGGCATCACTAAGGATGCCCTAAACTATTGCAAATATTGGAGGAGCCGAGGGGATCGAACCCCTGACCTCATGACTGCCAATCTTAAAGAGGCTCTTTTCGTCCGTTTCCCTGCGTTCCGATTAGTGCTTATTCCTTAGAATTCTCACCTCTTCTATAATGAATCAGTAAGTCCGCGTTTCCTTCATTTTGGATTAGTTGGCACACAAGCGTACACAGGCCTGACTGAACGGATAAACGCTGTTCAGTTATGGCTAGCGCAATCGCGCCCTTGCCGCCTAAAGGGAGAAGACAAGGCTACTGAAGAACCAAGCAGAGAACAATTCGTGAAAAAACATATTCTCATTTACGGTCTGACGGGTGGGTTGCTAATCGCAGTCCTCAGGCTCGTTGAGTATCGCTTTCTGGTGGTTGAGCACTCGATCGAGATTTACGGAAGCCTGATCGCGGTACTATTTGCCGGCTTGGGAATTTGGCTGGGACTAAAGCTCACCCGGAAGAAAGAGGTAGTAGTTGTCAAAGAGGTGCCCGCGGCGGCGGCGCCCTTCGCGCTTGATGAAGGGCGGCTGCGGGAGCTTGGGGTCACTCGCCGTGAGCTGGAGATACTGGCACTGATCGCGTCCGGCATGAGCAACCGGGAGATTGGTGAAAAACTTTTTGTCAGCGAAAACACTGTGAAAACGCATTCGAGCCGTCTATTCGACAAGCTGGGAGCGAAACGGCGGACGCAAGCCGTACAGTTGGGCAAAGAACTTGGTCTGATTCCGTGATTGAGCGCGGGCCTACCTAATACAAAAGCACTATTTTTCAGGGGCACAGCAAAATCACCCGAAAGTATGACGACAGAACGACGTCCGAAAGATATCTTCACGCCCGCTAGTCACAACATTTCCAGTTAGGAGCAGTCGTATGAAGAAAACGGTTTTAACTTTCGGACTTATTTCCGGGGCAGTGGCAGCGCTGCTGATATTCTCGACGGCGCCGTTTATCTATCGGATCGGTTTTGACAAGGGGGTGATTGTAGGGTACACGGGCATCGTCGTTTCCCTGCTGCTGGTACCCTTCGGCATTCGGTCCTATCGCGAAAACGTTGGCGGCGGTAAGATCACTTTCGGCAGAGCCTTCGCGGTTGGCATTCTCATTACGCTCATCTCATGCATCTGTTACGTGCTTGCGTGGGAGATCGTCTACTACAACTTCCTACCAGACTTCGCTGATAAATACACAGCCTACATGGTCGAAAAAGCGAAGGCCTCCGGCGCGACGCAGCAGGTGATCGATGCGACGCTTCAGGAGATGAAAAGCATGAAGTCGATGTTAGACAACCCTCTCATTTTCGCCGCTATTGGGTTTACTGAGCCCTTTCCCGTTGGCTTGATCATTACCACGATCTCGGCGGCGATACTGAGAAAGAAACCACGAAGCAAGGATCGAGAGGAAGTAGTCACGCCGGTCTTCAACTCGTAGTTTGCAGAGCTTCCCGATGGTCAACTGTCCTCACCCCAGAAGTTTGAAAGTACCGCAAGCGGATCCGGTCATCTAGCCCACAGCGACCGCAAGGGCAAAGCCCCCACCGATCTCGAGTTCGGCTGGCTGTCTCCGCTTGGCGGACGTTAGTCGAAACCGCGGTTCTTGTAGCGTTCGTTGTACCAACGATTTCCTGTGCTGCCCCAGGGATACCGCACGCCCGCCGGTACTGGCGACGAGGACGAGGGCCTGAATATGTTGTCGAACATGCCACCGCCATACCCGGGCCGCCGCTGAAAAGTGCTCGAGTAGCCCGGAAGCGGTGGTGTGGTCGACACCCCTGAGCCCATCCTCTGCCTTTTCCACCAATCTGAAGAACCCTGCGAAGACGAGGATCCACGATACGAGCTGCCGCCAAAGGACGGGGTGCTCGGAAACTGAGGCCCAGTGCTGTAACCGGGCCTCGCATAGCCCGCCGCGATGCGCCGCTGAGAATCTAGAGTTCGCTGAGTATTCTCGCGTATCCGCCGATTAGTTTCGAGGATGGCTTCACTCTGACGGCGCTGTTGGGTGATGCTCTGTTGCAGACGCCAATTAGCCGCTACCTGCTCGCGAATCCGCCGTCCTTGGCCGTCGAAGTCGAACCAGCCGGTTCGCCCGCCCGGCCGCTGACGTTTGTTCTCGGGCGGTGTTGGGGGCGGTGCCTTCTTTTGCTTTACTGGCAACGGTGTGGGCAACTCTGGAACGGTCTCACCCGGTGCGGGGTGGGTCCAAAAGAGGTACCGTATTCGGAAGGTGGTTTCATAGTGGTTCTTATTTTCTATCTTGTATCTTTCGAGCTCCGCTTGGACCTTCAACTTCTTGAACTTAATCGGAGCGGCCGGGTCCTTCTGCGCGGCCTCGAAGACTATCTGCAGCGCATTGTTTTCGGCGACCCACTCTCGCTGAATATAGTCCTCGACGAACTGTGCTTGAGTCATCGCTTTAGCGCCAGCCTTAAGACTCGCCAGCCGCGATTCCTCCGTCTTGCTCTGCTGGAGCAATAGTCTGTACTTCGAAGCGTGATAAAGCTCATGGGAGAGAACCTTCATCACCTCATAAAACTCCGGTTTACTGCGATCTGGGATCGCTGGCAGCACGATGTTGTTTCTCTCTGGTTCGTACTTGCCGTCAAAGCCTTCGCGCTCGAGTGCTGCCGAGTCGACCGAAACTGTCACCCCGAGCGATATAGCGATCTTGAGGAGATCGTCGAAGTCCTTCGATTCGCCCGGCTTGAACAACTTCTCCTTGATGCCCGCGATCGGCACCGGCGACGTTCTTAACGCAGCGGAGATGCCGAAAAAGCCCAACACTGAGCTAAAGACTCCCATGTCTTCTGGCCTCCTCGTTTTCCCTATTCCGGTGTTTTCTCGAATAGATAAGGTCATCCAGAAACGCGAGGTTCAAACCGATGGAATCGGCAGCGTCGATAAGGCGTTCGGGAGCAAGCGAATGCTCGGCTGCAAATTCGATCACCGCGTCGTCTTTCAGAGAGAGCGGCAGATTTAAGACGTTTTGCAGCCAATAGACCAGCGCATGCTCGGCCTCCACCGAAGATAAGCCGGAGAAGTTTATATCCCGCTGCAATTCATCGATCATGGCCTCGCCGAGTCGTCGAAACAACACCTGCACCTTTCCCTGGTGGTTCTTATGAAAATAGCTAGCTGCCTCGGCTATAGCCGTTGCAATTTTTCGACCTTCTTCGGGTGCGCATCCGGCCTCTTCGAGTAACTCCGTTATGCGCTCGAGGGTGATCGACGCCTTTGAGGCGACCCTAGTTTCGTGCGCGTGGGCGAGCGTGCCTATGCCTATCAGGTCTAGCGCCTCCATCTCATGCGTGACCCGCCTCGCGTCGCTCTCCGAAACCTTGCCGCTCCACGCCAAGATCGAGAATACGAGTTCATTCCAACGGTCTTTTTCCCAAAGCCATCTGTGCCCGTCCAGCGTGTCATCGCAATACTGAACGATGAGCCTCCTAAGGACATACTCTTCAGGTGTGACTGGGCGCGCTTGTTCGTCCTCGTAATCCACCTTTTCCTCCCTCTACTCTTAGAGTTCCTTACGACAGGCGAGCAATCAGACGGTCCTTTTCCGAAGAGGCCGGGCCGCGGGCTCACCCGGTTATGGCACTGGCACGTCCAAGTCCGCCAACCCGCCGTTCGTCAGTTTTCCAGACGAGCCCCGGACAGTGAAGATACGATTCAAAGAAGTCCAACTCACACTGGTGAGTCTCATGGAACTGCGATGATGTCAGCATTTTATGATGCTTAAGGTCCAACTTTGCCTCACGATTCTAGCTGGCCGAAGATCTATGACTTGCTTCGCCCGCCAGGCGAGTTCAACGTTACAAGCCTCCAGATGATCTCTCGAATCCCCTGGCATGGTCAAGAATGAATTGGAGGTGTCCGCGAGGCAGATATTTTATCCGCGAGGCTCTTGGATACCCACCTTTTCCACCAACACGCTGACGGAGCACTACCAAAAAAAGCGAAGGGGTTGCTAGGTTGTCTCACTGGTGGCATAATTCCCACCCCGCTTTTTAGCCCTCGTTCGAGAAACATACATCTATAGTCAGATGCTTAGTTTTTCGGCTAGACGTGCTCTTCAGGTCTCGTTATTTTGTGGCCTAATTAGGGTAATTACATACTTGACTGACCAAGCGTGAGATTAGAGGTATGCTATCGCGCCGTCAGATGATCACTGCATAATCTGGTTATCACTGCGGAATCAGTGACGAGTAATGATTGGAAACCAACCGCCAGCGCCCGACCTGTTTTATCCATACTCTAGTAAAGCGATTGTCACGAGGGACAGCTTTCCCTCTGTCTTGCCCAATCATTGTTGACCGGCCAGTCTCGACGGCTGTATTCCCGTAGACGCGCACTCGAACGTCGTCGGTGGTGATAGATTGAAATTTCAAATCACCTGACGTGAAATCTGAAATAACCTGCGCTTTGGTTCTCACTGTGCCGCTTGGTCCTATGCCGATAAAATCATCAGCGTAAATGCGGTCAAGCGCCACAGCATCAGCTTCGATTTGCGCTTGAATGCGTTCATGATCGACTTGTCCTATGGCCTGCTCAACGCTCCTTTTTGAATCTCGTCGCGCGCTTTGCTTTTGCCCGAGGGCGATAGGAGCAGCTGCTGTAAAAACCAGAACCGCAATGACCAATGTTTGTCTCATGGAGAGGTTGTCCTTATAGATGATGCTGCCTACCAGTCCTCAGCGCCGAACGCTGGCCTTCAGACTGCGGCGCGCGATCAGCATTCAAGCGGCCTTTCGTTTTTTAGCGGCCTTTTTCTTTTCGTACTCTGCCTGTCGCTTATCTATCTCACTTTTGGGAACTGCAATCAGAGCCTTTGCTAGTTTTTCAAAGCACTCGAATACGATGTGGCCGGTATATCACCTAGCCAGGAATAAATAAAGGGCATCAACGTCCTCACCCCGGCAACGCCCCAACTCGCACTTTTAGGGATGCGAGTCGCATCGGAGTCATAGGCAAGCTTTCCCAATCCGATGCTGTGACGGTTACATTCAGCACTCGTCCAATTGATCATAGTTGTAATTGCTTCGCATCGTCCATACGATTTATTTTGCCTTCAGTAATGCAAGACAATACTCTTCTCCGTGGATTTCACACCAGTAGCTTATTAGTCGATAAAAAGTCTCAAAGTCGAATACGTTGGCTTTGCCGATTTCGGTCACTGGATGCTTCTTCCAGAGCTCGGTTCTCGTCCCTGAAGGTACACCGCCTACGCAGCCACACGTCCACAGTGCACGGTTGTCAGTTAGCTTCTCAAAGTATCGATCCGATACTAATTAAGTCCCCGTCTCCTCCTGCTGACGCGAGTTTAGAGGCCATGTTCACTGGCTTACCTGCCCAACCTTCGTTTTGGCGGTCCGATCTATCCCCCGCCCGTTTGAGACCAAGTTTCCGAACTAAAACGGTTTTCTGATCAATGCCGATGTGCGATCCAATCTCCAAGCCGGTTTTCTCTTTCAGTATTGGCGTGAAAACTTTTTTCGCGAACGTCTTGAAGGTTACCGCAGCGGCCAAAGACCTATGGACTTGGTCAGAGTTGAAAAGGGCGAAAACTCCGTCGCCTCGAACATCAATGTAAGGCGACTCGAAGGCGTCAAAAAGTCTTACAGCCGTCGCTGTGAAAAGTTGGTATGCCCCAGCAGTGCTCTTGTCGTGAAGCGTGGCGCTAAGCTGCGTTGAGCCGCGCATATCTACAAACACGCAGATAACGTCAGGAATCTTCAACCAGTGGCGTGGTTTCGCAATTGGAATCTCAGTCGTGTCTGGGATCTGATTCATCACTTGAACTGTTCTGCCTTCGTTATAAACAGCTACTTGCTCTTCGATGATAGATCTGTAAGTTGCGGGGATTTGTGTCGTCGTGATCATTGTGTGGGAGTTCCTTTCAGAATGAGGTATTTAGAACAGGCCGAGGAGGAGGCGCAATAGCAACAGGGAAATCGCCACAACTATGCAAACGAGCGCAGCGGTAAACAGTCGTAGTTTCACGCGAGTGATACGTGAATTGATAACAATCTGCACTGCAAGGTCTCGGGCTTCGCCAATTTCCTCCGACTTTGGCGTTGTAGTCAAACTGTATCGCTCACAAATGGAGGTAACCAATTGAGCGGCATCATACTTCGATAAGTCTCCAAAGTAGAGTAAATTATCAAGCTCAGACACGTCGCCCCAGCCCCACATAAGCGCGGTCCAATGAGCGCGATTGACGCGGGGCATAAAAGAAAGCAAAGAGACGATCCCGCCTAATAAGAAGCAGAACAGCGACGCAAGTAGCCATTGCTGCCAGTTAGGACTGACCGACTGAGACGAGTACAATACTGTGAGTATCGCCGCGGGACCCGCGCCGGACGCAACCAAAAGTCCAGCATGTTTCGCTTCTGCGTACTTTAGCCAGTCGGTTACGATTTGAAAAATAGCAAACAGCTTACTTTCCACATCAGCCATAGGTTTAATGGACAGAGAGTGTCTGAAAGCGCGCGAGGAAGCGAATGAGCTTATATCACCTATCGTCTGAGAGTTACAATCCGAAAGCAGAGACGAACTAAAACTCGATCTTTGCCCAAGATCGGAAGCGTGCGGATTCATAACAGCCGGCTAGATGCTTCCGAATTTGCGTCCTTACCTCCTCCCGTGGCAGGTGACTACCGTCCGGCCCAAAAACTTCAACCTGGTTCTCTGCAAACTCCAGAAGTCCATACGTGGCAAATGCCTTTCGATTCTTTCGATCAAACGTATCCCTTAACTGACCCGTCGCGACTCTTTCGAGCAGCTCTACAAGCTTCTTCAGTGCCCCATAGGACAAGCGTATATATGCCGACTATTTCGGCCGCTTTAGCCATTTCAGGCATGATAATCTTATCGCTTGGGAGCGAGATAACAATGCCGGCCGCATTGATTCCATGTTGTCAATAGGAGGGTTTCCAGATGTCTTTTGAAGCGTTTGATTTGGCTGAAGCGGTTCAGATTGTAGGAACGCCACTTGCCCGGGCCAAAAATTGGGTTTTTCGTGGCTCGGTACTGCTTACGCCCCTCAGTTCGCGTATCTCGCAAGCCGGGCTCTCCAAGCTTATACAACCGTGAGGATCTTTACCGTCTGGCTCTTGCCAACGAGTTATTTGAGGCAGGTATTACAGCCGGGGCGATAGCCGGATTACTCGAAGAGAAACGAAAAGGGCCATTAGTCAATCCGACAAAGCCTTTGTGGGCAGTAAGGGTAATAGGCAAGCAAGTTTACTTACGA
>DATGYM010000172.1:0-22793 GCA_035297925.1 Pyrinomonadaceae bacterium
ATACTAAAGCCTTACGCGAAAAACCTGGTTGTCGTTCATGACACGGATAGCAACTACTATCTCGAAACCAACCATGTGATGAAGAATAAGCAGAGACTCTTCTTTGCTGCTGTCAGGTCAGGCAAAGGGTACGTCAGCTTCCATTTGATGCCGGTGTATGCCAGTTCAGATCTGTCGAAAAGTGTTTCGCCGGCACTGAAAAAGCGTATGCAGGGAAAGTCTTGCTTCAACTTTAAGTCCGTGGATGAGGAGCTCTTCAAGGAGTTGGCGGAACTTACCAAGGCGGGCTTTGAGAAATTTAGCGATCCGGAGTTCCTGCGAAAAATAACAACGCGATGAATGAAAGTATGATTGAGCATTACCGCCGCTGGTTTGTGTACGAACAGGACGCGCACGCTAAAACCCTGGATTCGTTAAGCGCCGTTCCGGAAGAGCGGCGCCACTCGGAGGAGTTTCGCAAAGCGGTTTATCTGTTGAGTCATATCGTCGCCGCAAGGCGCATGTGGCTGTTTCGCTTCGGAGTGTTGAAAGAAAATACCGAGCTCTTTCCGGACGAACCCAGCCTCGCCAATTTACCGGCCCAACTTTCCGAAATGCATCGGCTTTGGTCGCTGTATCTGAGTGAACTGGACGATAAAGAGCTTGCACGCATCCTTGATTACCAAAGCTACGAAGGTTCCCGGTTTCGCAATACAGTTGATGAGATTCTGACCCAGTTGTTCGGTCACTCCTGGTATCACCGCGGACAGATCGCTATGTTGGTACGTTCGCTTGGTTCAGAACCTGCAGTTACTGATTTTGTTTTTTGGGCCCGCGAGCCTGTTGAGTGATCTTATTGGGTCAACGCCACCCGACCATTTCCAGCAGACAGAAAATGCCTACCAGCACGCCACCGCGTTTACTGATCATCTGCGCAGTATTATTGCTGCCAGTCTTATGTGTAGCGGCACAAACTCCGGCTAAGCCCGGCGAGGGAACTCAAGTTATTTTGCTCGGCACTGGAATGCCATACCCTGACCCGCAGGCTTCGGGTCCCGCAGCGGCCGTGGTTGTGGGCAAGCGAGTTTTTATTTTCGATGCCGGCGTTGGACTGATGCGACGAATGAAGGCGGCAGGCCTGCCTATCAGCGGCCCCGAGGCCACTTTCATCACGCATCTTCATAGCGACCATACGCTGGGATATCCGGATCTGATCCTGACCTCGTGGATCATGAGGCGCGTTGTACCGTTGCAGGTTTACGGTCCGCATGGACTGCGGGCGATGACACGCCACTTGCTGGCGGCTTATGCGCAGGACATTAAAATCCGTACCACCGGGCTGGAGCGCGAATTGCCCCGCGCCTACAGGGTTCAAGTTCACGAAATAAGAAGCGGACTGGTTTACGAACGCGATGGCGTTCGCGTGACTGCGATTCCGGTGCTCCATGGCAACTGGAAAGAAGCTTACGCTTATCGGATTGACACACCGGATCGCTCAATAGTGATCTCGGGCGATACGCGGCCAAGCGAGGCTCTGGTGCGCGCTTCGCGGGGTGTCGATGTGCTGGTACATGAGGTTTATTCTCCGTTACATGTGGTTCCTGAGGATCGGCCCGGAGGTAAGTATTGGCCTCAATACATGCGCGAGTTTCACACCTCCGACGTCGAGCTTGGTGCGCTAGCGGCGCGTGCCAGGCCTAAATTATTAATTCTCACTCACATTATTCGCTTTGGGTCGAGCGATGACGATTTGCTTGCCGGTATCCGCGCTGGAGGCTTCACCGGTGAGCTTCGCGTTGGCACAGATCTGGAGAGATACTGAACAGAGATCGTTCTATTTAGACCATGCAGGTCGGCGATACCATCTCCTGGCAGCGCACTTTCACCGAAGAAGATATCCGACTGTTCGCGAAACTCTCGGGCGATGAAGGCGAGCATCATCTCGTAGCTGATGAGCAGGGCCGCCTGATGGCCCACGGGTTATTGACGGCGACACTGCCAACCAAAGTTGGCGGCGATCTCAACTTTTTAGCGCGGGAAATGAAATTTCAGTTTTATCTTCCCGTGTTCGCGGGCGACACCATCACTTGTGACGTTGAATTGGTAGAGCTCCAGCCGGCAGAACAATTCACTCGAGTGGTATCAAAGTGGGTTTGCCGCAATCAGCACGCGCAGGAAGTAATGACGGGCGAAGCTCGCGGCATTATCCGCGTGAAAAACTAATCGCCCTCCGAGTCCCTGGCTTTGGCGCTTCTCTGCGCAGCCTTTGCGGTCCCTTTGGCTCTGCGGCGTGTATTTTCGATAGCGATTCACCGCTGAGCGTTATTCACCACCAGGCAGGATAATGAAAATTTGGAGTGCGGCGACTTGTCACCCCGCTGTTATCAAATGGTCGCGACCAGTCGCGACCGATGAAAGCGCTGACAAGTCAGCGCACTCCAAATAGTTCTGCTATTGCAATACGAAGTTATAGGTGATCACGCCTGAGACCTTCACCGCTTGCTCGCCGAGTTTCGTTGGCGAAAAGCGCGCGCCAAACGCCGCCTGCTGTGCTGTCGCGACCAGCAGCGGGTGACCCGAAATCACCTTCGCGGAAATCACCTTTCCTGTTTCATCCACCAACACCTGCACAGTGACGGCGCCGTGGGCGCCCGCCTGTTTTGCGATTGCCGGGTACGGCGGTTTTGGCAGAACGAGCGCCAGCCCGGTGATAACGCCTTTGCTTACTACCTGTGCCGGTTTGTGAATCGGCGGCTGGGCCGGCGGAGGCGTGCCTACATCTACATGAGGTGCCCCGCCGGTACCGGTGGTGCCGACTTCTCCGCTTCCCGTGCGGCCTGTTCCGCCCGGTTGCACAGGATCCGAGTCATAGGGGCCGAGGATGTAATGGCCATGATCAGGCACCGGCAAATGCATGTTGGGCGCGGCCGAGGTTGTCACCGGCACAAACTCAGGATGGTTGACACTCGCCATAGCAACCTCGCGAATGATATCGGCTGACCTGCTCGTGTCGCTACGCGGTGGCGGCGTGTCTTGTTTTACTGGAACTGGCGCGGCGGGAAAATCAACCGGGCTAAGCATAACCACAATCTCGGTATTGGGGTCGTCCAGCCGAGCGTCGTAGGCGTAGATGCTAATCACCCCCGCGACGATGAAAAGCAATAGATAGGTTGCGCTGGTAAAGAGAACGAACGAACCCCGGCGTTTGAATTCGCTTGCGTGCGAACTCGATTCAATCAGGTTATTGAACATCTCTCCTCCCGTCTATACAACATCGCCGGTGCCGTTCGGGTCGCAGGACCTTACTCGGCTACATTAGACCCCGCGATCTCACTACAAGTTCCCGTTTCAGTTTCAAGTCTCAAGTCCCGGGCCCGAGGTGCCCGATCTGACTGAATGGCTATCGCGGAACTTTATACCTGGGACATTGGACTTTGGACTTGAACCTCGGCTGAGACTTTGGACGTTGGACATTGGACATTGGGAGTTTTACGATTGCGCTCGTTCGCAAACCCCCGTTTCAGGAGAACAACAACATGGCAACCCGGGAGGCCCTCGCCGAAGAACTCAATCCGTTTCAAATTGCCAAACAGCAGTTCAATCGCGCTGCCGACTATCTCGACCTTGACGACTCGACGCGAAATGTTCTGAGTAGCCCTAAACGTCAGTTAATAGTTTCGATTCCCGTGAAGATGGACGGAGGCGACGTGCAGGTGTTCGAGGGCTATCGGGTGCAGCACAACATTGCGCGCGGACCCTGCAAAGGCGGCATAAGGTACCACCCAAACGTCACGCTCGATGAAGTAAAGGCGCTGGCATCGTGGATGACCTGGAAGTGCGCGACGGTAGGTATTCCATACGGCGGCGGAAAAGGGGGCGTCATTTGCGATCCAAAAAGTCTTTCGCGAAATGAGTTGGAACGGCTAACGCGGCGCTATGCCTTTGAGATTGCTCCAATCATCGGACCTGACCGCGATATTCCCGCGCCGGATGTTTACACAGATGAACAGACGATGGCCTGGATCATGGACACGATCTCCATGGTGCGCGGTCACACTGAACTCGGTGTGGTTACAGGAAAACCAATCTCACTCGGCGGCTCACAGGGACGTGCCGAGGCCACAGCGCGCGGTTGTCTCTATGCGTTACGCGAGGCTTGTAGAGTCAAGGGCATCAATCTCAAGGGGGCGCGCGTGGCTGTACAAGGCTTTGGCAACGCCGGCGCGAACATCGCCCGCCTCGTTGCCGCAGATGGCGCGAAAGTAGTGGCCGCGTGCGATTCGAAAGCGGCGCTCTATTCGGATACGGGCATTGATGTGCAGGCGGCATTGCGACATAAGGCTGAGACGAAATCGCTGGCCGGTCTGCCGGGCACAAGAGAAATATCAGCAGAAGAAATTATCGCCGTTGACTGCGATATTCTGCTGCCCTCGGCGCTCGAAAATGCGATTACCCTTACCAATGTCGGACAGGTTAAGGCCAAAATCATTGCCGAGTTGGCAAACGGCCCCACCACTCCGGGCGCGGATCGAATTCTTGCTGATGCCGGTATATTTCTTGTTCCTGACATTCTTGCCAATGCGGGCGGCGTGACGGTGAGTTACTACGAATGGGTGCAGGATCAGTACTCGTTCTTCTGGTCAGAGAAACAGATCAACGACACGCTGGAACAGGCGATGCGCACGGCCTTCAATTCTGTCTACGCCACTGCACAACGTTACGACACGGATATGCGCACCGGCGCCTACATACTCGCCGTCGATCGCGTGGCTGAAGCGACACGCGTGCGTGGGATATTCCCATAAGAATGAACTTGGGTCTTCGGGCTTTGGTCTTTGGAATTCTTTGGAGTGGAGCGTCTGAGCGCAAATCACCAAGTACACCAACCGGAGTCCAAGACCAAAGACCCAAGACCAAAGACCTTCCAGGAAGGCACCTAAGAATCAGGCGAGTATGACCGACAAGATCACAGTTTACGAAAAACCTACTTGAACGAAATGTCGTGAGCTCGACAAGCTGCTCCGGGAGAGCGGCGTTTCGTTTGCCAAGGTCAACTACTATCTTGAGCCGCTGACAAGGAAGAAGCTCAAGGATCTGCTTGCGAAAATGAAGCTGAAGCCGCGTAAACTGCTGCGCACCAACGAACCCGTATATCGTGACCTGGGTTTGGGGAAAGGCGAGTTTACCGACGACGAGATCATCTCGTTGATGGTGGAGCATCCGGATTTGATTCAACGTCCCATTGTTGAGCGCGGCAATCGCGCAGTTTTAGGCCGCCCCATAGAAAACGTGAAGCCGTTGCTCTGATTTGACTGAACCAGATCGCCCAATTGTTGTCATGAGGTTGTCTTGAAGAAAACTGAAACGATTTTCGCTTGTCAGAATTGCGGTCATCAGTCGCGCAAGTGGCTCGGCAAATGCCCTGAATGCGGTGAATGGAATTCTTTTGTTGAGGAGCGCGATCGCAGCGTAAAAAAGGGAAGCGCTCGTAATGGCTTTAAGCTTCGCGAAGTCACGGCCGTAGCCTACTCAGAAATTGAATCACAGGACGAGACTCGCATCTCATCGGGCGTCACTGAATTTGATCGAGTACTGGGAGGCGGCTTAGTGCCCGGCACGCTGGTCCTGATTGGCGGCGATCCAGGCATCGGAAAAAGCACGTTAATGCTCCAGGTCGCCGATCGTCTAAGCATGGGCAGCGGCGTGGTGCTGTACATTTCCGGTGAAGAGTCTGAACGGCAGATAAAGCTGCGTGGGGAGAGACTGAAGATTGAGGCGACCAATCTTTTCCTGCTGCCGGAAACGAATCTCGAAAATATTTTCCATGAAGTCGAGCGTCTTAATCCTTCCGCAATCGTAGTCGATTCAATCCAGACTGTCTTCTCGGCAATGATCGAATCGGCTCCCGGCTCGGTATCGCAGGTGAGGGAAGCAGCACATCAATTTTTGCTGCTGGCGAAGAATCGCACGATCCCTGTTTTTCTCATCGGCCATATCACCAAGGACGGATCGATCGCCGGCCCGAAAGCGCTTGAGCACATCGTCGATACCGTCCTGTACTTCGAAGGCGAGCGCCATCATAACCACCGCATTGTGCGCGCAGTTAAAAACCGGTTCGGCGCGGCCAACGAAATCGGAGTTTTTGAAATGACCGGCGCCGGGCTCGTTCCCGTTGCGAATCCTTCGCAGATGTTTTTGCAGGAACGCCCTCATAACGTTTCTGGCTCCGTCGTCACGGCCTGCATGGAAGGGACCAGGCCACTGCTGGTTGAGATTCAGGCGCTCGTGTCAGAGACGAAATACGGAACTGGACGTCGCATGACGCAAGGGGTTGACCAGAATCGCGTCGCACTTCTGATGGCGATGCTTGAAAAACGACTGGGAGTGCAGATGCTGGGTGACGATGTGTTCGTGAACATTGCCGGCGGGTTGGAGGTTGACGAGCCGGCGGTCGATCTCGGGGTAGTGGCGGCGATCACTTCAAGCTTCAGAAATATTGCGATCGATCCGCACACAACCGTGTTTGGTGAAGTTGGTTTGACTGGCGAGGTGCGCGGCACAACTCAAGCGAGCGTACGTGCGCGCGAAGCGCAGGCGTTGGGTTTCAAAAGAATTGTCATGCCTGGCTCGAACAAGTCAGGTTTGGAACGGCTGCTGGGTGTCCAGGTGGTCGGAGTTAAGTCGGTGGAAGAGGCGCTGGCAGAACTGTTCTAGTTCGCGGTCTGATGTGAAGTGTTGGGGAGTTCTCAATCCTGCAAGTAATTAGGCAACTCAAATAACCCTGAGGTTTACTTGAGTTGCCTTATCTACTTGCAGGGCAAGGCTTCAGAGAGAGGGGAATAGGATGACAGCTCCAGAGAGCGGCTGAGACTACCGCAGTTCCACATGATCGCCGGGCAGGACTTTCCCGTGCTTCACCACACTTGCATAGACTCCGAGATTTTGATCTGCCTCTCTAACGATCGTGCGCAAGATGGAATTATCTTTAGTCAGACCGTCCTGCGCGTTCGTCGTCATACCGCAGCGCACGGCGGGCATCTCACACTTAACCTCGGCGCTGCCAATGCGTAAAATCTTGCCCAGCCATTCGGTTTCGACCAGTCCTTCAATGCCTTCCGCCGTCTTGACGAAGAAATTCGGGCGAAATCTTCGCACGTCCCATCGCGCTTCAGGATTCGCCTGCGTCATTACCGCCAGCGACGCCGAAGTCAGGACGTGGATCGGAAAGGCATCGAAATAGGTACCGGGCGGCGAGGTAAACTGAAACAGTTCCTTTGGCAATTTCGAGATGTCGGGCACCGGCTCGTCGGCTGTGCGACTGAATGCGGCCCGCAAAGTTGCGCTCACACTGGGAAGCTTAGTTATCGTCGGCAGCAGCGCGCGAAAGCCAGGCACGTCTGCAAGCGGTGCAATAACTCTCGCGGCGATACCTGGGCGACGATAATGCTCCACATCGCTCGCGGGCTGACGCGGCCACAATCTCACCGCATTGCCGAGCACTGAAGACAGCCTGGCGTTCACTTCAGGATCGTCACTGGCGACACGCGAACCGTCTGGAAAGATAATCTCGACGTGAGGGATGGTGTCGACACCTGGTTCTTCCAGATACTGCGAAGCGCATTGCATCAGTAGTGGAATACGCGTGCCCGTTTTGATTTCGCTCTTAACTTCATCCTTAACGGCCCAGCCACGGTCACCCGGAATACCAAGCGCTTCCACCGAGGCCGACGCGAGTTGTTCGCCAGCCATCGACTTAACGGGGTAACGCCATATTTGTTCGACAGTTCCTATCAGCATCTCTTCAAGAGTTGTTAGGCAGGTCGTCCTTAATCGGGTGGTGTCCTTATTTCAGTTTTCTCTGTGCCATCGTGTGCTCTGAGACCACGTGGTTATTACACGTAAGCAAACATACACCACGGAGGCACGGAGCACACAGAGGACGCATAGAGGGCAGCAAATTAGAACCCTACCCCTTAATCGTCAACGTCGATAATTGCCGCTCGCGCAGCTTCGCATTCAAGGCAGCCAAATCTTTCTGTTGCAACGAGGCCCACCGGGCAACCTGTTGGTCCAACAATCTTCTGTAGCTGGCAAAAGCATTCTCGGCCTGCGCCGTCGGTGCTGCATCGGCACTTTCCACCAGATTTAACAATGAGCCGAATGCGCCATTCAGGGAAGCGGCAGACACAATTCCGACGGGCGGATACTGCTGCTCAACCGCGACCAACTCTGCGGCTTGCTTGTCGAGCGCAGTGACACTTTCCAGCAGCAACCTGGCGCCGGCATCGGGCTGTAGTCTGGTTTGCAAATCCTGCAACTGACCGCGTAAGTCTTTGACTTGTTGCACAATGCCGAAACTCTGTTTCATCCCCTCAATGATCCTCATCTCGAGAGCGAGCTGTTGACTCAAGGCCAGGGGCGCAATCCGGACGCGCGGATCCATTTTCACCTCGAGCCACGATGTATAGCTACGGTCGTCGACTGTTAATTTCACCTGATATTTGCCAGGCGAAACGAGTGGACCCTCAGGCTGCATGATGGCATCTTCACCGTAAGCAGCTGCGATGCTGTAGGAATAGCGTGTTGCCGGCGGCCTCTCGTAGCGCAAGTCCCAGATGAAACGGTTCAGCCCCACGTTCTTCGAAAGCGGCGCCGGCGGGTTAAACCAGTAGGTCGGGAAGGATTGCGTTTCATCAAGCTTTCGCGGCTCGTCGTCGCTCGAATATTTTCTAATCACCTTGCCAGTGTTATCCAGGATCTCGAGTGTGACCAAAACCGGTACGGCTTGCAAGCTGTAGTCGATGATCGCCCCGGCTGGAGGATTTTTTCCCGCTGCCGTCTCCGGCGGCATGGGCGTATCGCGCGCCGCATTCTTTCGTACGCGAATCGCTGTCGCCGGCTGAAAGAGGTGCACACCGGCGTGGGCGTTTTCAGAAGTTAACTCACGCAGCGGTGAAATGCCGTCGAGGATCCAGAACGAACGACCATGCGTGGCTACGACCAAATCATTGCCTTTAACTACGAGATCACGAACCGGTGTGACCGGAAGATTAAGCTGCAAAGGTTGCCACTGGTCCCCGTCGTTGAAAGAAACGTACACGCCGGTTTCTGTGCCGGCAAAGAGCAACCCCCGGCGGATCGGATCCTCGCGCACGGCATGCACATAAGCGTTAGCTGCAATTCCACTGGTGATCTTCGTCCATGTCTTGCCGGAGTCATGCGTGCGATAAATGTAAGGCGTGATGTCGTCCATCTGGTGACGGTCGATTGCCGCATAAGCAGTGGCTGCGTCGTGGGGCGATGCGTCGATAAGACTAATCATGCTCCATGGCGGCAAACCTCGCGGCGAAACTTCGCTCCAGGTTAGACCGTCATTGCGCGACAGTTGCACCAGACCATTGTCAGTCCCGATCCAAATCAGGCCGGCAGCAACTGGCGACGGAGCGATCGTATAGATAACACCCTGGGCCGCCTCTTCTTTTTCGCCCGGCCGCAGAGTCAGATCCGGGCTAATGATTTTCCAGCTTCTGCCGCTGTCGTTGCTTCTCATTAAGAATTGCGATGCTTGATACAGGGCGTGTGGCGGTTGAAGGGAAAAGGCAATGGGAGTCGTCCAGGGGTAACGGTGCTTGATCCTCGTTCCCAATTCGGCCGGTGTCGGCGACACATCCTGTACCTGGCCCGTCTTCGTATCGAACCGATAAAGGTCGCCGCCTGTGCTGCCGCCATAAACAAACTGTGGGTTAACGGGATCGGGAAGGATGTAGCCGCTTTCGCCGGCGCCAATCGGATGCCAATCGCGAAAGGTTATTTGTCCATAGTCGCTGCGGCTGACGACGGCTGCCGTGCCGCTATCCTGTTGCGCGCCATAGACCCAGTAGGGAAATTGGTTATCGACAGCGACGTGATAAAACTGCGCCGTTGGCTGGTTATACCAACTGCTCCAGGTCTTACCGCCATTTACCGTGATGATTGTTCCCTGATCGACTCCGGAGATCATGCGTTGAGGATTTTCAGGATCGATCCACAGCGAATGGTAATCATCGCCGCCCGGAGCGCCTCGGATTGCTTTGAAGTTTTTGCCGCCGTCGTTGGAACGGTAGAGCGAAACGTTTGAAACATAGACCACGTCCGCATTCTTCGGGTCGCTTCTTACTTCGCCGAAGTACCAACCACGACTCAGTATGCGCGGCTCCGTGCTTACGAGGGTCCAGTCTTCGCCGGCATTGTCTGAGCGATAAAGTCCACTAGCTGTCCCGGCATCGATTAACGCATAGACGCGTTTGCCGTGCTGCCCTTTGACAACATCGAGGCCGATGCGGCCAAGTTTGACTGTGGGGAGGCCATGGCCCGCGATCTCTTTCCAACTGACGCCGCCATCGGTCGATTTATAAATTCCACCGCCCGGCCCGGTGATCGGCGCATAGGTGGAATAAGCAGGCCGTCGGACGTTCCAAAGTGAAGCATAGACAGTGTGTGAGTTGTCCGGATCGAAAGCCAGATCGATGGCGCCGGTGTTCTCATCTTTCGAGAGAACGCGCGTCCAGGTTTTGCCTCCGTCAGTAGTGCGATAAACACCCCGTTCTGCATTTGGACCAAAGCCATGTCCCAGCGCCGCCACCAGGACGACGTCAGGGTTTTTAGGGTCGACCAGGATGCGCCCGATCTGACGAGTGTCGCTCAGTCCGATATAAGTCCAACTGTTTCCCGCGTCGTTTGATTTATACATGCCGGCGCCGAAGGAAATATCAGAACGCATATCGGCTTCGCCCGTGCCGACATAAATGATGTTCGGATCCGAAACGGAAAGCGCGAGCGCGCCAATGGAAGCGATGGGTTGGCGATCAAAGATCGGTGTCCACGTGCGACCGGCATCGCTGGTCTTCCAGACGCCCCCGCCGACGGCGCCAAAGTAAAAAGTTTGCGGTTCGCCCACGACTCCTGAAACTGCCAGAACGCGGCCGCCGCGGTGCGGGCCAATGCAGCGCCATTGCATGGCGCTATAAGAGTTGTCGGGAAGCGCTTGAGCCGCGCCAAAGATGGACAGGGATAAGATAAGGACCAGTCTAAAGAACCAGGGTCGCGCGAAGCGAAGCATATTAGTTCCTCTCCTTGGAAGTTTAGAGGTAAACATCAATTTGTCTGCTTTGCCAGGACTGGCAGCGCCTTAGTTCGGGTTGCTCTGCAAGGCTCTGCGACCCTTGGGCCTCTCTCCAGTGAATCGCCAGGGGAAATACAATCACCGCGGAGCCGCCGAGCGTGCGGAGAATGCGCAGAGAATTTACAGTGCAAACTAAACAGACCAACCAAGGCGTAACCTAAAGGTTCAACTTCAGAACTTCATGCTATTATTCGCAGCCGTTCTTCCTGCCAAAGTAAAGGAGTCCATTCGAATGTTCAAGACGTGTCGCGGGTCGCGTTGTGCCATAGCTCTTTTGTTGCTCCTGAGTTTCCCGTTTCTCGGATCTCTTAAAGCACAACAATCACAAGGCAGCTCAGCTGCGCCGGCATCAACTGATGCGGATCCCCTAAAGGCTTTGCAGTGGCGATTGATTGGTCCGTTTCGCGGCGGGCGATCGACGGCCGTCACCGGCGTCGCATCGCAGCCACTGGTTTTTTATTTTGGCGCGACCGGTGGTGGCGTGTGGAAAACCATTGACGGCGGCATCAACTGGGAGCCAATCACCGACGGTTCGGTATTCGGTACCGGCTCCGTAGGCGCAATCGGGTTGTCCGACTCCGATCCCAACACGATCTACGTTGGCATGGGAGAGTCGCCGATACGCGGCAACGTTTCGCATGGCGATGGAGTTTATAAGTCGACCGACGCAGGCAAGACCTGGAAGCGGGTCGGGTTAGAAGACACGCGGCAGATTTCGCGCATTCGCGTCCATCCAAAAAATCCTGACATCGTTTATGTTGCAGCCCAGGGGCATGTATGGGCGCCAAACGCCGATCGCGGCATATTTCGTTCGAAGGACGGCGGCAAGACCTGGCAGAAAATTCTTTATCGCAGCGATAAGGCGGGCGCCAGCGATCTGATCATCGATCCCACTAACGCCAACATTCTCTACGCCGGGTTTTGGGAAGTTTATCGAAAACCTTGGACTTTGGAGAGTGGTGGCCCGGGAAGTGGAGTTTTCAAGTCAACCGACGGCGGCGATACCTGGAACGAGATAACGCGTAATCCCGGTTTGCCAAAAGGCACAATCGGCATTGTCGGCATCACCGTCTCGCCCGCAAATCCGGATCGCCTGTGGGCCATCATCGAGGCTGAAGATGGCGGCGTTTTTCGTTCCGACAATGGCGGCAAAACCTGGACGAAGACAAACGAACAGCGCAATCTGCGTCAGCGCGCGTGGTACTACTCGCGCATCTACGCTGACCCCAAAAATGCCGACACTGTCTACGTCCTGAACACGGGATTTTATAAATCAAACGACGGCGGCAAGACCTTTACCGGTATTTCAGTTCCGCATGGCGACAACCACGATCTCTGGATCGCGCCCGACGATCCGAATCGCATGATTAATAGCAATGACGGCGGTGCTAACGTCTCATATAACGGCGGCAAAAGCTGGAGTGAGCAGGACCAGGCCACGGCTCAGTTTTATCGCGTGGCGCTCGACAATGATTTTCCTTATCACATCTATGGCGCGCAGCAGGACAACTCGACAGTGCGCATCGCCAGCCGAACTACGGATTTTGGTATCCGGGAAGCTGACTGGTATGACGTTGGCGGCGGCGAGTCAGGGTGGATTGCGCCCTCGCCGAAGGATTCAGAAATTGTTTTTGCCGGCTCCTACGGTGGCTTGATAACTCGTTACGACCATCGTACCGGTCAACTGCGCGACGTGTCGCCTTATCCCAATAATCCAATGGGCGCTGGCGCCGATGTTCTGAAGTATCGTTTTCAATGGAACTTTCCCATCCTGTTTTCGCCACACGATCCGAACACGCTGTATACGGGCGGCAATGTCCTCTTTCGTTCAATTAACGAAGGACAAACGTGGGAAGTTATCAGTCCCGACCTCACCCGTAACGATAAATCCAAACAGGGCCCGTCAGGTGGACCAATTACAAAAGACAACACCAGTGTCGAGTACTACAGCACGATTTTTACAGTGATCGAATCGCCGGTTCAGAAAGGTGTTATCTGGACAGGCTCGGACGATGGATTGGTGCAGGTCACGCGTGACGGCGGGAAGAACTGGAACAACGTGACCCCGGCAAAAGATGTAATGCCCGAGTGGATTCAAATCAATTCCATTGAGGCGTCGCCCTACGATCCAGCCACAGCTTACGTAGCCGCAACCATGTACAAGTGGGACGACAATAAACCCTATCTTTACAAGACGAGTGACTTCGGCAAAAGCTGGAAAAAGATCACCAACGGCATCCCCGCAACCACCTTCACACGCGTCATTCGCGAAGACCCAAACAAACGTGGCTTGCTTTACGCGGGAACCGAAACCGGTCTCTATGTTTCGTTCGACGACGGCGCCAACTGGAAGTCGATGCAGTTTAATATGCCAGTAGTTCCCATCACTGATCTGGCTGTTCAGAAACGAGAGCAGGACCTGATCGCCGCGACCCAGGGCCGTTCCTTTTACGTTCTGGACGATCTACCGTTGTTGCACCAAATGATGGATGCCGGTGG
Organism: Pyrinomonadaceae bacterium; assembly: GCA_035297925.1. Classification (GTDB taxonomy): domain Bacteria; phylum Acidobacteriota; class Blastocatellia; order Pyrinomonadales; family Pyrinomonadaceae; genus PSRF01. Next base: position 13,640 of record DATGYM010000172.1, read on the forward strand.
CTTCGAGGCGGTGAAGCAGACCAGACTATTCCGACCTGAGGACGCCTATCGCATGGACGGTGGTAGTCCGCAATTACCGGCGACGACGACCATCGGCAGGAACCCAGCTAACGGCGCGATTGTCTATTACACGCTGAAGGCCAAACCGACCACCGACGTCGTTTTGGAATTCCTTGACGCGTCAGGCAAATCGATTCAAAAGTTCACTGCGAAAGCGGTGAAACCCCAGGCGTCGCCTCAGCCAGCCGCTTCCCCCGGCAACGCAGCGCAGGCCTCGCCAACACCGACTCCGGGAGCAGCCCAGGTAACGACACCGCCTGAGGAGCCGCAAGCACCTTCGGGCGAAGAGTCGGAAGGGTTTGGCGCCGGCCGCGCACCGCGCGTCACCGCCGACGCCGGCTTGAATCGTTTCGTCTGGGACCTGCGCTATCCAGAGTCTGTGCGTTTTCCGGGAATGATTCTGTGGGCCGGCGAAATGCGGGGACCGCGCGTCGCGCCCGGCATGTATCAGGTGAAGCTGACCGTTGACGGCAAAACGACGAGTGAAAACTTTTTAGTGAAACCCGACCCGCGCCTGTCAACTTCGGCGGCAGATTACGCGAAGCAGTTTGAGCTCGGATTGAAGATTCGCGACAAGGTCACGGAAACCCACAATGCAATCATCCAGATTCGAGACGTGCGTAAACAAGTGGATGATCTTCTGAAACGAGTTGCCGGCCAACCCGGCTACAAGGTTATCAACGACGCGGCAACAACGCTGAAGAAGAATCTGGCAAGCGTCGAAGAGAGTTTGTATCAAACAAAAAACCAGAGCAGCCAGGACCCTTTGAACTATCCGATCCGGCTCAACAACAAGCTGGCAGCGCTGGCAGGCGTTGTACAGAGTGCAGACACCGCGCCCACTGATCAATCATATGCCGTTTACGACGAACTTGTGGTGCAGATCGATGCGCAGTTGGCAAAGCTTGCTGAGATCATGAAGACAGAGGTCCCGGCATTTAATCAGCTGGTGCGCGACCAAAATATCCCAGCGATTACTGTGAAGCCTGCGGCCGGCACAACTCCGCCATAATGAAGGTGTTAACATCCGGCGCTACCGCGCTCGGCCTTGTCTCGGCGCAAACTCCGTGGGCTCGGCGGCTCCGTGGTGATTTAAACGTTAAGCAAACACTCACCACTGAGACACAGTCTACTTGCTAGTGGTCCTGCTTCGGTGTAACCTGCAGGTTGCTGCAGCATATCGCAGAGTGTCTTCTGCAAACTCTCCCACATATTCGTCCCCCAACGATGACTCGCTGCGCAACTTAACCCAAGCGGAAGTCTTTTGAATGAAAATTGTCCCGGTGTCGGCTTCTAAATTCGAGCGCGAACACGTCAGCTGGCGGGATCACACTTGAGGAAATGACTATGAAAAAACTAATACTCGTGTTGTTAATTACACTCGCTTCAGTCTCTATTGCTGCTGCCGATACCATCTACCTTCGCAGCGGCGCCACATTGCGAGGGAATGTGCTTGGCTTCATCAACGGCCGTTTTGCCATTGAATTGACCAGCAGTGCCACTCTGCCAGTGAATCCTGCGAACAACCGGAGTCAGTCCACTTCAAACACGCGCACCGTCAGTGCCGGCGAAGTGATTTTTCTGCGTCCGCGCGACATCGATCGTATTGAGATTGACGGCCGTTCGCTCGACGATGCTCGTTATCAAACGCGCAACGTAGACGTCTCGCTCGGATCAAACTGGGTTGACAGCGGCGTCGATCTTAGACGCGGGGAACGGGTGAGGGTTGATGCCTCCGGAACGATTTACGCCGGCCGTTCGCGAATCACGCCGGCCGGTCTGGGAACTACCGATCCGAGCGCGCCCCTGCCGCGTGCTGCTGAAGGTGAACTGATCGGCGTCGTCGGCAACGATTACGACTCGCCGATAATTGAAATCGGGTCGAGCCGCGAGTTTGTCGCCGAACGTGAGGGCCGCCTTTATTTGACGGTGAACCGGGGTAACTATACCGACGCGCGTGGCGCTTTTAATGCTCGCATCCGGAAAGAGATCGATTTGACGGCGATGACCAGAGCTGATGAAAGCCGCAACCCCAACGACAACAGCTACGATCCGTTTGGTTTTCCGGGAGAGTCGGGAACCGGACCGGCCCCAGCGCGCTCACGCCAGTCAGGCGATTACAATCAAAATCGAGATCGTCGCGGTAGTCGAACGCTGGAAAGAATAGTTGCCGTGCAGGCAAACGAAACGCGCGGGGCAGACACCGGAATCGACCTGCGGGTTGGCGATCAAGTCACCATTACCGCTTCCGGAAATATAACGGCAGGGCAGCGAGCGGGAGTCGTCTCTCCCGATGGCGGCCGTCCGAGTGCCGGCGTAATCTTCGGAACCAATCGGCGTCCTGTGCCAACAGCCGGAGTGGGGGCTCTGGTCGGCTTCATCCTGCAAGCAAACGGCCAGCAATCACAGTTCTTCCTCGTTGGCAGCCAGGCGACGTTTACCACGCCGGTAGACGGGAGACTTTATCTTCTCGTCAATGACGATAACTACAGCGACAACAGCGGCAGCTTTAGCGCGCGCATTATTTATCCCGACTATCGATAAAGGCAGATTCCAAAGGGGAAAAGGGAAATCGGGGAAAAGGTGAAATATTAAGGTAACTGAACTGGCCTATCCTCCTTTCCCTTTCCCGGTTTCCCATTTCCCCCTCACAAGGCCGGTTTTTGGTGACGGCCACCTTAGGCCGTGCTAAGATTCCGCCGTCATGCACGCGGATGTAGTCATTATCCGGTTAATTTTTACTGCAATTCTCGTCGGCTCCGGTTACGTTCTCAAACCTGTTGGCGGCGATCCGTGGATATCTGCCGGTGTGGGCGCAGTGATCGCCATCTGCATTATCCTCTTTGAAAGAAGAATTCGTCGCGCATCCTTGAAGACTTTAATCGGAGCCGCAGTGGGCTCGATTCTGGGAATCATTGGCGCTTTTCTAATCGGCTCTCTCATCAGTCGTCAGGAGTCGCCGGCCGTAGCCGCCGAAGTAAAGACCTTTCTGACTCTGGCTTTAACCTTCTTCATGGCCTACGTGGGATTGATGGTCGGCGCGGCGAAAGGCGACTATCTGGAACTATCCGCGTTGGGGGGCATACTCAGCGATAAGGCCTCGCGACGGGATCTGAAAATCCTCGACACTTCTGTGATTATTGACGGCCGCATAGCGGATGTCGCCGAGACGGGATTCTTGACCGGCTCGCTCATCATTCCCCAATTTATTCTGCGCGAGCTGCAGCAGGTGGCTGACTCGCCCGATTCGTCAAAGCGGCAGCGTGGTCGTCGCGGCCTGGACATGCTGAACCGTTTGCAAAACAACAGCTCACTCGATATTCAGATCGTAGAGACCGATTTTCCTTCCGTGCGTGAAGTTGATTTGAAACTGATCGAGTTGGGTAAACAACTCGACGCAGTAATCGTTACGAACGATTTTAATTTGAATAAAGTCTCACAACTCCGCGGCGTCAGCGTTCTCAATATCAACGAACTCGCAAACGCGCTAAAGCCCGTGGTGCTCCCAGGCGAGGCGATGAGGGTCTTTATTCTCAAAGAAGGCAAGGAATACAATCAGGGAGTTGCGTATCTCGACGATGGCACGATGGTGGTTGTCGATAACGCACGCAGGCTGATTGGCAAGAATGCCGACATCGCCGTCACAAGTGTGCTCCAGACAACTGCCGGCAAGATGATCTTCGGACGCCTCTGGGAAGAACCGGAGAATGGTTCGCCAAGTGGCGAGCACCGCATCAACGGGTCAACACGCCGGCCGTCGCGTGATCCGCGCAGCGGTACTTTGCCGGTACGGATTACTGACAGCGAGCCAATTACTGAATCTTAAGCGACTGATGACGGGCGACCGACGACCGACGAAAAACGACTTCGATTTTCCCGGTCGTCGGTCGCCTTTTGTTTTCTGTGATTATGAATGTCGCGATCATTGCCGCCGCCGGGCAGGGTAGGCGCATGGCCGGCGCGCGGCCAAAGCAGTTTCTGGAGCTCGCGGGCATCCCTATTATCGTTCACACCCTTAAGGTCTTTGAAGGGTGTGACGTCATTCATAAAGCAATAGTCGTTCTGGCTGCCGATCAGGTTGCAGGTTTTTCGTCAATACTGGAAAAGTACGGCCTGCGCAAAATTGAGGCAGTGGTTGCGGGGGGCGAAACGCGGGCACAGTCAGTTTTCCATGGCTTGCAGGCGGTGGACGGAGTCAACGCTGAAGTTGTTGCGGTCCATGACGGCGTACGTCCCTTCGTAACCGCTCATGAAATTGCGCAGACAGTCGCGGTGGCAAAACTTCAAGGAGCGGCCATCCTTGTTTCATCTCCTGTCGATACGTTAAAGGAGATCAAAGACGGAATGATTGTGCGCACGGTCGACCGCTCAACCATTCGTAATGCGCTGACACCGCAGTGCTTTCACTATAAACTACTGCGACGCGCCTACGAGGGCGCAGACTTGTCTGATCCTGATCTGACCGACGAAGCTTCGCTGGTTGAGCGCCTGGGGGTGAACATTGCGGTCGTGGAAGGCAGTTCGAGGAATATCAAAATAACCCGCCCTGACGATCTCGCAATCGGGGAAGTGTTGCTTAAAAACAGGTCCTAGGCTTTTTGACTTTAGCTGGTGGCAGGGAAAGTCCTGCAAACAGCCCGGGTATTCCTGACGGTAAACCACATGGCTGAACGCCAGGGATGCAGACTAAAGGAATAACCAAGACCAAAGACCAAGTTCGGTAATGTATGTTTCGCGTTGGTATCGGCAACGATATGCACAGATTGGTGAAGGGCCGTCCGCTGATGCTCGGCGGTGTGCAGGTCCCCTGCGAACAAGGCGGGCAGGGCCACTCGGACGCGGATGTGCTGCTGCATGCGATTACTGACGCGATATTGGGTGCAATCTGCGAGGGCGATATTGGATTGCACTTTCCGACCAGCGACCCGCAATGGAAAGATGCCAGTAGTTTGGAATTACTCTCGCGCGTCGTCTGGCTCGCGCACGAACGCAATATTCAGATCGTTAACGTAGATTCGATAATCATGCTCGAGACGCCGCACCTTAGACCGTACGTGACAGCGATGCGAGCGAGCATCGCCGAAGTGCTGGGAATAGACGCAGCCTGTGTGAGCGTGAAGGCCAAAACCGCCGAAGGATTAGATGCTGTGGGGCAAGGACTGGCAGTTTCTGCGCAGGCAATAGTGCTGGTCAAAAGCAAAGGGGACGCGATTTGAGACCGCAGGATGTAATCCGCAAAAAGCGGGACGGCGCGCCACTGTCCCGCGAGGAGATAAATTTTTTCATTGATGGTGTGACCCGGGGAACTATCGCCGACTACCAGATAAGCGCACTGCTGATGGCCATCTATCTGAATGGCATGAACGATGACGAGCAGGGGTTTCTCACGGAAGCAATGCTGCATTCGGGAAACACACTCGACTTTTCCAGTATTGCAAAACCGAAAGCTGACAAGCACTCGACGGGCGGGGTTGGCGACAAGACATCGCTCATGATCGCGCCCATGGTTGCAGCTTGCGGCGTATGTGTGCCGATGATTTCGGGCCGCGGTTTAGGCCACACCGGCGGCACACTCGACAAGCTCGAGTCGATTCCCGGTTACCGTGTCGACCTCAGCGCGGGTGAATTCGAAAATGTGCTCAAAACTGTGGGCTACGCTATGTCGGGACAGACTGCGGAACTGGCCCCCGCTGACAAAAAGATGTACGCCCTGCGTGATGCTACCGCCACCGTTGAAGCGATCCCGCTGATAGTTGCTTCGATCATTTCCAAGAAAGGCGCTGCCGGACTCGATGCCATGGTAATTGACGTCAAGGTCGGTTCAGGCGCGTTCATGCGAGATGAAAATCGTGCGCGGTCGCTGGCGCACGCCCTGGTTACAACCGGGAACAAATGCGGAATTCGCACGCGCGCCCTGTTAACTGACATGAATCAGCCCCTGGGCCAGGCTGTAGGAAACTCTTTGGAGGTGAAAGAGTGTATTGAGCTGCTGCGTGGTGACGCAGCCGCCGCCGCTGGTCCCGTTCTCGAATTGTCTACCGAGCTCTCAGCGCACATGCTGGTTCTTTCTCACATTGACGATTCTCTTGAAGCAGCGCGATTGCGTTTACAAAAAGTCTTGAGCTCCGGCGAAGCGCTCGCACGCCTGCAACAAAATATCGAAGCGCAGGGTGGCGACCCACGCGTCTGCGATGACCCTGCAGGTTATCTTCCTTTGGTCGCGGAGTCGGTTAAGGTAGAATCCCGGCGTTCCGGCTTCGTTACCAAAGTTAATACTGCGGAGATAGGACATGCTATTGCCGCCATTGGAGGCGGGCGTGTGCGCATCGACGATACGATCGATCCCGCAGTCGGTTTCCTTGCTGAGGTCAGGATCGGAGATAGTGTCACCGCAGGTGCTGCACTCGGCACAGTTTTTTGTGGTGACAAAGTAAAGGCAGCAGAAGCTGCCCAAAGCATTCAAGCCGCATACGAAGTCGGCGATGAAGCGCCCGGTGAAATACCGCCATTGTTGAGGGAAGTAATAAACGAATGAAACTCGTCTTTTGGTCCGCGTTAATCGTTTTGTGCTTGCTGGCAGTTTTCGGTTCGGCCTGCAATCGCAGTGGCTATGGGGCCGACGATAAGTCGAAAATTCGCGTGGGCATCGTTTTCGATATCGGCGGTAAGGATGATCGCTCCTTCAATGCCGCGGCGTGGGCCGGCGCGAAGTGCGCAGAAAGTGGCCAATGGCCTGACGGCTCGAGTTGCGGCAAGCCGCCATTGAATATCGTGCTACGGGATATCGAGCCCGGCAATCCCACCTCCATTGAACCGGCGATGCGCGCATTTGCCGAACGAAATTACGACCTGATAATTGGCATCGGCTTTGCTCAAACCCCGATTATCGAATTGGTTGCGAAGGACTATCCGAACATACGCTTTGCGATCGTTGACGGCGTGAGCGATCTGCCGAACGTGGCTTCGCTGGTGTTCAAGGAACATGAAGGTTCGTATCTGGTCGGGATGTTGGCGGCCAAGACAAGTAAGACCGGCACGATAGGTTTTCTTGGCGGGATGGATATCGGTTTGATTCACCGCTTCAAAGGCGGCTATGAGGAAGGCGCGCGTGCGGTAAATCCAAACATCCGTGTAATACCAAACTATGTGGGCGTGACCGACGCAGCCTGGAACAATCCCGGCAAGGGAAAAGAGATTGCACTGGCGCAAATCAGCAAAGGCGCTGACGTGATTTTTACAGCCGCCGGTAATTCCGGTCTGGGCGCTTTCGACGCGGTCGAGCAGGCTGGCAAACAGAATGGCCGCGCTACACATTTCGTTATTGGGGTGGACGCGAATCAAAACATGGTCAAGCCGGGCTTTGTGCTGACCAGCATGGTCAAGCGCGTTGACAATGCCGTCTACGCTATCGTGCAGGACGTAGTTAACGGTCAATTCAAGGCCGGCTTTCACGTGTATGGGTTGAATGAGGATGGCGTCGGCTATGCGATGGATCAGTATAACAGGGACCTGGTGACTCCGGAGATGGTGCAACAGGTCGAAGAGGCAAAGAAAAAAATCATCAGCGGCGAAATCAAGGTTCCGGATTTGATGGGGAACTAGTCTTGGGTCTTTGGCCTTTGGTCTTTGCATATCCGCTTCGAGCTTGGCACTTCATCCTTAGCGCTTTGCATAACCCGCCCTCCGCTTGAGAGGCAGCATGGAGAGGACCAATTTTGAAAATCTGCAAGTCTACAAACTGTCTGAGAAACTTTCGGATCAGCTCTGGAAAATAATTATTCGCTGGGACGTGCTCGCGAGGGACACCGTCGGCAAGCAACTGGTACGAGCGGGTGACAGCATTGGCGCTAATATCGCGGAAGGAAGTGGGCGGGGGACGGATCCCGAGGTTCGGCGGTTTTTAAGGATAGCCAGAGGTTCGTTATACGAGACCCAACATTGGCTTAGAAGAGCCTATCGGCGAAAGCTACTCAGTGAAAAGCAGATTAGTGATCTTTTGCCGTTAGTGAAGGAGTTGACTCCGAAGTTGAATGCTTATCTGGGATTGATCGGATCATTGGAGAGGACGCGGCGTTCCCTTCTCAAGGGCGACTGAAGCAATCTGTCTGAGAAGACCGAAGGCCAAAGACCAAAGACCAAACCAGTGCTGGAACTCAAAAATATAACAAAACACTTTGGCGCCGTCTTAGCCAACGACCACGTCAACCTCAAAGTCCAACCGGGTACGATTCACGCCATCGTTGGTGAGAATGGCGCAGGTAAATCGACGGCGATGCGTATCGCATACGGCTTTTACCGCGCCGATCAAGGCGAGATCCTGGTTGATGGTCAGGTTCGCGATATAGCGTCGCCTCACGATGCCATTGCCCTCGGCATTGGTATGGTGCACCAGCACTTTATGCTGGTGGACACCATGACTGTTGCTGAGAACATAGTGCTCGGCGCCGAACCAGGCAGTGGTATCGCTCTCGATCTCGCTAACGCAAGCGTTGAAATCCGCAAACTTTCTGAGGAATTCAAACTGGCGGTAAATCCCAACGCGGTTATTGAAAGTCTTTCCGTGGGCCAGCAGCAGCGTGTTGAGCTCCTCAAGGCGCTTTACCGTCACGCGCGCCTACTTATCCTCGACGAGCCGACAGCGGTCCTGACGCCGCAGGAAGTGGATGAGTTTTTCTCCATTCTGCGTCGTATGCGCGAGCAGGGAAAGACGGTTGTCATAATCACGCACAAGCTGGCCGAGGTCCTGGCGATCTCGGACGAGGTTACGGTGATGCGCGACGGCCGCGTTGTGGGCCAGTTGCAAACCAAAGATACGCACCCCTTTAAGAGTGAACCTTTTGTTCATATTCTTCAGGACCCGTTCAGAACCACTTTCAAACCCAAGGCTAACTTGCTCGCAACCCGCCTTGCTCATAAGATCTACCAGTCCTTCATCCATATGGGCGGGGTAAAGAATGCTCCACCATCTTATATCCAGTCCATGACCTATGATTTTTCGACAGATTTCCTTGGCATGGGCTGTCGGCGATAAATAGATTCCCACCGCTGTCGACGGTCACGCCGCCCCCAGACAGTCGCGCACTCGTGGCCGGTC
>DATGYM010000173.1:0-7822 GCA_035297925.1 Pyrinomonadaceae bacterium
AGGGTCTCGACTCCAATGACCTTGCCGTTTCTGCCGAGAAACCTTTGTGGGCCCAGCGAAGGATGCAGCTTCAACCCTTCAAGTTGGCCCTCCTCGATTTCTTCCGCGAAAGCCGGCATTTCTGCGCGCGACTCCAGGCAGATCAGGTGGACTTCGCGCGCGCCCAGGCGCAAGGCAGCGCGCGAAACATCCATCATCTCTTTCATTGCCACCTGTTGTGCGCCGGCGCTTAAACTCTCTGGCAATTCATGAACGGTAAGATCTTCGAGCATCAAGCGCTGCTGCTCACGCAGTGCAGAGCGCGCCACATCGATGGCCACGTTGCCTCCGCCGATCACAACTACTTTTTGACCGATCGAAAAGCGATAGCCAAGATTGACGTTCAACAGAAAATCTATGCCTTTGATTACGCCATCAAGCTCGTGGCCTGGCACCGTCAGGTCACGGCTCCGATGCAGACCGAGCGCAAGCAGAACGGCCTTGAATCCTTGAGAGCGAAGATCGGTAAGCGAAAAGTCCCGGCCCAAACGGGCATTAAGCTTGAGTGCGATACCCAGGTCCAGAATTTCGCGAATCTGTGCGTTCAGCACATCGCGCGGCAGACGATATTCAGGAATACCCAGATGGAGCATGCCGCCAGGAATCGGAGCTGCATCGAAAATCGTTACTGGGTAACCCAGCAAAGCCAGGTCGTGTGCGGCGGCAAGCCCGGCCGGTCCGGAACCAATTACCGCTACCTGGTCCGGGCGTGAAACTGAAGGTTTGGCGGGGAATACATCGATGGGGTTACGCGACTCTGGCCCGTAACGCTCTGTCAGAAAGCGTTTGAGGGCCCGAATGGAAATTGGCGCGTCAAGCTTGCCGCGCCGACAATCGGTCTCACATGGATGGCCGCAAACCCGACCACAGATTGAAGCCAGTGGGTTGGGCCGGCGCGCATAGCGATACGCCTCTTCATAACGCCCTTCTGCAATCAAGGCAACGTAGCGTCCGGCTTCCGTGTGAACGGGGCATGCCTGCATACAAGGAAAGTTAGACTCCAGCCATTCGAGATCGACGAGTTTTGAATATGATCGATCCACACGCTGCTCGCTTTCTTACAGGCAGGCGAATACCGGTGCTTGAGTCCCAACGCGAACAAGTTAGCCGAACGCATAACGATTCACGGTCAGAACTGGACGTTTGTAATTCCAGTCCCGACATCAACCTGTTTCGATTTGGACGCGCCCCCACCCATGGTCTTCAAGGTAAGGTGGCCCTGCGGGGCCCCTTTGATTACAAAACTCCCATCAGCTTTGGTGAGAGCGTAAAAAGGTGTCGGCACAACAAATATGTAACCTGACATTTCTGGATGGACGTTGCAGAGCAATGACACCGCTCCCGCGTCCCAAAAGACAAAAGATTTCGTCTGTCCCTGTGGCCAGGTGCCCAGATTGTGTCCCTTAGACTTGTCGCCGCCTACGGATTTCCAATAAACGTTGTGGCCCACCGCGTCACTATTAAGGAAGTCGACAGTGGTTCCTCTTAACACCACGAGTGAGTGGGGTCTGAACGTCATACCCTTCTGATCCATCGTGACATGCTTGCCCTCCCCCTTATAGTCTTTGCCAGAGATCCAATCGACGTAAACGACGGTGCCAGCGCGTGCGCCGCTTACCTTGCCTTGGATCTCCTGGGCCATGCTGGCGCTGGCTAACGCCGCCACGATGACCAGGAATTCAAGGACGGATACGGCCGAAAGTAGCGGTTTGTCCAGTAACGATTTCATTGTGATGATTCTCCTTTAAAGAAAGCCGTGTTTAGTTTCTGCGGAGTGACGTTAGTTAGAAATTAGAAAACGTAGTCAACCCCGAGTAAGAAACCGTTGGCCCGAAAACGTCCCGACGTATCAACCGGTTGTTGCCAACGTCGCTGATACTCGAACACCGTTTTGATATTGCCGCGAACAAGAATCTGAAGGCCGGGTGAAAACCGGTTGCGCGTGTTGTGGACCGAGGCGCCGTTCTGAAAATCTGTCGGTGAGTTCACGACATCGTATCTCATTATTCCTATCACCCACGGATAAAACCAGTATTGCGCCTGTGCGAACCCACCGGTGAACGTGACCGGGGGACCTTTCTCCACCGACTCAGTCTCCGTGTCAGGGATCAGGTGGTTTTGGTCATGCCCGTGCATCCCCAGCCCATAGACTTCGAACTTTCGATACTTGAAACGAAAATCGGCGCCGGCGCGGTAGAAACGCTCGCGGATCGTACCGAAATCTGGAAACAGCTCACGGTCGAGATTGAGTTCATTGCGACCGTAGTAGTAGAACGCTCCGAGGCGAAGCGAGGTATGATCGCGCGGCCCAGTCTTACTTGCAGCCTGCACTTCTTTGCGGGCGTTTGGGTCGCGCTCTAGATTGAACCGCTGAGAGACACGCGCGTAGATGTCCTTTGAGTTGCGCAAAGTGGCGGTGTCATTCGTTCCGTTGACCAGGGCCAGCGACCAACTGAAGTTTCCGTCGTTGGGATAGCCTCCGATTTCAATACCGCGCTGTGGCGCGCCAAACATGAATGGATTGTTGGTTGTGCCCAGCCCACCGGCGACGCTGGCCTGATCGTAGATATCGTAACTGGTCGGATTTATGCTGCGCGCTTGAGTGAAAGGCAGATCCAATTCGAACTGTCCAAAGCGGAGGTTGAGAGCATCCTTCGGCAAACCGATGTAGTGGCCCAGATCGTTCACCTTCAGATAGCCATCGCCCAATCCACCCTCGGCGCCTGACCCTTCTACGGAGATGTCGTCGTCTACCCAGAAGGAGAGGTTTTTTCCGAAGCTGCCGGCGCCGATGAGCACCACCGTGTCGGGTGTGAACAGATCTGTCCGCGGCACAACACCTGCTGACAATGGCCGCTTGTTGTTGTAGGAGCCGAATCCGAGAAACCGGAAGGATACGGGAATCGTTCCCGGGATTTCGCCTGGGTAAATGACATTGGGGAAGTTCTCGCGTTGGGCTTCCGCTCCCAACAGCACTGGAGGCTCTTTCACAAAAGTCTCGTCGTCCTTTGGAAACTTGAAGCCGTTCTTCTTGAACGCCTCGCCAAAATCATTCAGTTCGGGAAAATTGTTGTGACAGGTCGAGCATGAAGTTTGATACTTGCGAGCAAATGCAGGAATAGCAAACGCCTTTGGTGCCGGCTTCAGCACCAAAATAAGGAGTAATGGAGCACCAGTGAGCATGAGGGCTTTAACCAAACTGATGCTTAGCCGATATCGTTCACGAAACATATGAAAGCCTCCTTTCGTCACCTGCCGACTGGAACATGGCAACCTCTCTGTCCGCTCCGGCGCGCATCAGAAATTCAGTCGAACGAAGCGCACTTCAGCGACGCGCAGCCGAGTACTAGTCAATTTGTGCGCCGAAAGGTGTTTGGAAAAGTGGTGTCGCCTTAATTATCAGTGAAGCAACAGGTTAGGGGCTGTTGCCCGTTCAGTAGAAGAGCTCAGGATAAGGCGATTTGTTTACCTTGGTATACAGCTAGAGGCTGAGGCCAGCGAGATTGCTTAGAAATCTAAGAAAATGTAGGTGTGCGCAAGGGAAACAGTGGGACGAAGTGCTTTCGACTTAACGAAACCGGGCGAGATCGAAGCTGAACCTTTTGGCGAGACGATAGATCGTCTTGCGAGAGAGCTGGGCCTCGGCGGCGGCCTTAGAGATATTGCCGCGGTGTTTTCTGAGCAGGTCCTCCAGAAAAGGCTTCTCGACGGTTTCGGCCTCTTTGTCGCGGACTTCAAGAAATGAAAGTTCCGCGCCAGAACCATTCTGCAAATATTCCGGGAGATCACAAACCCCGATAGATTTACTCTCCGCCATCAAGACAGCATGTTGAATGACATTCTGAAGCTCTCGAACATTCCCCGGCCACTCGTAGCCAGAAAAGAGTTTCGTGACCTCAAAAGAAAGTTCCAAAGGCGTGACTTGATACTCATGGCAGTAACGGTTCAAGAAGTGGCTAGCCAAGATCGAAATGTCGTTCTGGCGATCCCTGAGCGGAGGCAAACGCACCGTTACTGCGTTCAACCGGTAGTATAATTCCTGGCGAAATTTCCTTGCGACAATCTCATTCCGCAGATCGCGGCTCGTAGCTGAGATCACTCGGATGTCCACCACGATCTGACGTTCGCTTCCCAGCCTTCGAAATTCGCGCTCTTGCAACACCCGCAGAAGCTTGGCCTGAAGCGCAAAGGAGAGTTCGCCGATTTCATCCAGGAAGAGCGTTCCCGTATGAGCCAACTCCAACTGGCCCCGTTTGATCCGATCGGCGCCTGTGAATGCGCCTTTTTCATGCCCGAACAGTTCACTCTCCAGCAAATTCTCCGGCAAAGCGGCACAATCGACGGCCAGGAATGGCTTATCTCGGCGAAAACTGTGCGCGTGAATAGTTCGCGCCACTAAATCCTTGCCAGTACCGGTCTCCCCCTGGATCAAAATATTCGCATTGGTACGAACGACTTTTTGCAGCGTACCGAATAGTTTTTGCATTGCCTCACTCGTGCCCAGGATCTTGTCAAACCCAAGTTCGTTAGTTAGCTGTTCGGGCAGATTGAAGTTTTCTTCCAGCAGTTGTTTTTGTCGTAAACTTTGCTCAACCGCGGAACGGAGCTGATCGGCAGTAAAGGGCTTTGCCAGGTAGTCAAAGACACCGCGCTTGACAGCTTCAACCGCTGTTTGAATCGTCGCGTAGGCGGTGAGCATAAGGATCATCAGCGTGGGATCGACTTGTCGCGCCAAACTTACCGTTTCCAGGCCGCTCAGGCCGGGCATTAGCATGTCCACCAGGAACAGATCATAGTGGCTCGATTTCAAGAGACTTAACGCCGAGTCCCCATCGGGTGCTGTCGTGACTTCGTAACCGTGATGTTCGAGGATTTTTCGGCACGTGCGCAGGATAGCCTGGTCGTCGTCCGCCACTAGAATTCGTGTCGCGTGCATTTCAGTCCTCAGTCGGTAGGACAATTGCGAACTTGGTACCCCTGCGAAGCTGACTCTCTATAGTAATCGTTCCTTGATGCTCTTTGATAATGCCATGCACGATCGAGAGCCCCAGCCCCGTGCCTTTTCCCACTTCTTTTGTTGTGAAAAACGGATCAAAGACTCGATCGACGTGGTCCTTCTGAATGCCCGGGCCAGTATCAGCAATCTCCAGGCGTATCCTTTTGCGCATTCGGTCTTCCCAGAAAACACCTAAGCTTAATACCCCGCCTTCCGGCATCGCATCGATCGCATTGCGATAAAGATTTTCCAAAGCGCGGACCAGGCTATCTTCGTCGCCCCGCACGTGTATTATCTCTCGCGGGAAGTTCTTTTCCACTGAGATCCTGTTGGCAGTCAGCAAATCATCGACTAACCGCAAGCTGAGATTAATCACGCGATCAAGCGGAACTGGCTTCATCTCTAATATCTGTGGATGAGAGAACTCAAGCAACGAGGTAGTGATTCGGGCGATACGTTGCGCCTGAGTCATGACCTCCCGCAAATCTTCCGGGTCGACCGCAACCGGCTTTCCGCCGTTTTGGGAAACCCAAAAGCTTGACAAGCTGAGGATTGTGGTCGCTGGGTTGTTTATTTCGTGGGCCACGCCGGCTGCCAGTTCCCCAACCGCTGCAAGTTTGGAAGATTGATAGAGTTGCTTCTGGGCCTTTTCGATCTCTCTGGCTTGTCCTCGAATCTTCGCGCTCGCGCCCTGCACTACCAATCCAATCATCAGAGTAGAAAGAGCAACCGTTGCCGTAAAGAGCGAAAAGATGAAAACGATCCGGCGGCGTATATGCTGGTCGAGAAACTCGCGACTACCATAAAACGCAACTTCCCCTGTCGAAGCTGTTTTCAGAGGAAGCGCATGAATGAGGAAGTACTCCTCAGGATCGAGTCGGATTGACGATGAGACCGACTGCAAGCTAGTGGGCGCGGAAACTTCGCCGTTGTCAGCAATTTCTAAGGTGACGATCTGGTTATCAGCGGAAATGCGAACGATCTTCAATTCAGGCAAGTTGTCAAACTCACGGATTGCCTTTGGAAGCTCCTCTCGAGCAACGATTGCAGACCAAGGTTCGTTTTGTTGTCTAAGGTTGTCTACATGTTGGCGCATAAACTCCGCCAGTTGATCGGCGCGTCCACGAATGCTCGCGAAGTAATCCGCCTTTTCGCTCTGGGTGATCACCAGTAGCATAAGGCTGGCCAGGAAGATGAATGTGATCTGTAGTCGCACAAATACTTTGTCGGACAAGTTTCGACTAGTTTCACCGATCGCCAACGCACAGGTAAACAAGGAGAACGACCACGCAAATTGTTCCAAATTCCAGAAGACGAGGGACGCCTCATCTCCCCAATTCAACGAAGAGACAAAGTGAAGCGAGGCAGCCAGGAAGACCAGAGCCAGCGCGCCTGCAGCATAGCGCCGACCGCCGAGGGGGCTGCGATAAATATGAACAAGAGTGAAAGCTATCAGAATCATGTTCGCCACATCCAAAACCATCATCAGTTTCGGAGTGAGGTTGCCAAGCGAACCGGACAGAAATAGCAAAGCGGGAAGCGAGAGCAGCAAAAAAAAGAGAAACAATTGACCGCGTATTGGTGCTCTTGACTGTCGAACCCTCGGAGACGGATATGCGCTGGCCGCCAACAGGAGCCACGCACCCGCCTGAAACATGTGAAACACTGATTCGAAGGGTGCTACTGGTAGTCGGTAACGAAAGAAAATAAAAGCACCGGGAAGAAGCGCCTTTGTGGCGAACGATGCGCCAAGGGTGGAAAATGCAAGAAGAAGTAGGAGCTGATTTCGAACGGGAATGGTCTTTGTCTGCGCACGCCATGCCCTCAAGATGACTAGTACGATAATCCCGCACAAGAGCACGTCAAACAGATTGAATATGAACCTGTTTTCGAATGTTTGCGAGAAAAGCTCCAGTTTTTCCAGAGGCTCCATGTAGCTCCCTGACTAATGGGCTCCGCATCCATAGAATTGAGGACTCGCGAGCGAGCAGAACGAGTGCCACCATCGCTTCGTTCTGAAGCTAGCAAAGCAAGTTGACGACGTAACCCAAGCCAACCCTAATAGGCTGGGCAAAGCCCTTGTCTGAGATGGTGTTGCTCCTGTTAGTTGGTTCCAATCCCGAGTAGCGCTCCACTCGCGCACCAGGGAAGGAACCGGGGTGTTCCGGACCAGCTGATCCTCACCTCAACCTCCAACCGCCACGCGAAATTGAAAAACGCATCCCATTCCGCGCAAATTTCACGCCACGACGCGTTGCGAAATAAATCCTCTACGGACAGTGGACGAAAGTCGGCTTTTTGGAGGATTTCGCAGGTGCCATTGGGCTGCCAGCCAGTCTTGTCGACGTATCGCATGCCCGCGGGACATGTGGACCTTCACTGACTCGCTGGCTTTCTTGCGGACTTCTCCGCATTCCCTGATCATGTTGCGCAATCTTCCTGATTTGAAGCCGACAGCTGCGAAGCCCGATCGTTCTGCAAGCGGGGTTAGCTGGCCCCCTCCACCCACTGAATATCGTCGGAAGCAGCAATAGCAGCATTGATGTTCTCTTCGATCGTGCGGATACTGTCAGAGTCAACTCGTCCGAGCAGGAACGCCAGAATACCTGAGTGTGTTACAGACACAACCCATTGGGCTGGGGCCTCCGTAGGACCCTCGCCTACGTACGACAAAGCGAGCCAGAACTTCGACTTTTCCTTCCGCAACCAGAAGCCCCAACCGTAGTCCTCCTGCAACGGCTCGTCGATTTCGAAACCCCGTGTGGACAGTCCGCGGAGTTGCTCGCG
>DATGYM010000174.1:0-6521 GCA_035297925.1 Pyrinomonadaceae bacterium
GACGAACAGCACGCGGCGCGGGCTGTTCTTGCCGGCCGACTTTGGACGGCCGACTGCCGACCGCCGACTGCCGAGTGCCGACCGCCGAAGGAGACCTCGATGCCTAAAATCAAAGCCAACCAACTCACCATAAACTATGAGCAAGAAGGAGCCGGAGAGCCGCTTATTCTTATTCCCTATCTCTCCGCTGACCACACTTGTTACGCCTTCCAGGTGGCCGAGTACGCCAAGCACTTTACCTGCACCTTACTCGACCTCCGCGGCACCGGTGAAAGCGACAAACCTGAAGGCGAATATTCGACGGAGGTTTTAGCCGACGATGTCGCCGCTTTCATGCAAGCCGTGGGGATCCGGAAGGCACACATCTCAGGCCTATCTCTCGGCGCGGCCGTCGGCATGTGGTTGGGAGTTAAGTATCCCGAAAAGGTTCAGTCGTTGTCGCTGCACGCTGGCTGGACGAAGACGGATCCATTCATCAAGACAGTGGTCGAAGGGTGGCAGGTTTTGGCCAACGCACTGGGGAGTGTGCCTGAGATGGTCATCAAGGGTATTTTCCCGTGGTGCTTCACGCCTGATCTGTATGCCTCAAAGCCCGACTACATTGAGTCGTTAGCCGCCTTTGTGCGCAGCCGGCCGGCCCAATCGGTGGCGTCGTTCATGCAGCAGTCGAATGCGGTGATTGCACATGATGTCGAATCACAGCTTACTCGGATCAGTACGCCGACACAGATTACCTTCGGACGCCATGATCAGATCACCTCGGCGCGCTTTGCGGATCGGATGAAGGGAAGCATTCGCGGCTCTGAGGTCGAAATCTTTGAAACCTGTGCGCACGCTCCGATTTATGAGAGCGTTGAGGAGTTTAACCGGAAGACGCTGGCCTTCCTGCAGCGCCAGTCTGCACAGTCTGGAGCAGCTACTCACTAAGCCGCCAACCACCGACCACCGACCACTGACTGGTGATCGCCGCATTGCCTATTGGACCACGCAGGACTAGAATTCCCCGCATCGATCAGTTCGAAAATTTCCGCAACCAAATCAGGAGGAGATATGAAGGCAAGAGTAATCCTACTTACGCTGGCGGCATTGTTTGTTGGCGTGACTGTGTGCTTGGCCGCCGATAATCCGCAGATGGGCATCTGGAAGCTGAACGAGGCAAAGTCGAGGATTAGCCCCGGTGCGACGAAGAACACCACCGTAACCTACGAGGCTGTCGGAGACCAGGTTAAGGTCACGGTGGATGGCGTCGACGGCGAGGGCAATCCGAGCCATAACGAGTGGACCGGAAAGTGGGATAATAAATTCTATCCCGTAACCGGCGATCCGACTTCAGACATGCGGTCTTACCGCAAGATAAACAACCATACATTGACGCTAATCGCGAAGAAAGACGGCAAGATTACGCTGACCGGTCGCGTAGTTGTTACGGCCAACGGCCGAACTCGCACGGTGACCACGACCGGAACCGATGCTAAAGGCAAGAGGTTCAGCAGCCGCGCGGTATACGACAAACAATAGAAATGTGACCGGGCTTACAAGCAAGCTGGTCCGTCGGCTTCAACAACCCGCGTTCCCTAAAGATTCCTGGCCCGCGCCGGACAAATGGTTTCACACACCTTCTGTCGCCTGCCAAAGCGGGCGACAGTTTTGTGGGTGATGTGTCCGGAGTGGCGCGCTGCACGTTACCCCACGGCAAGAAATCGCCGCCCTGGCGCAGAGACGGTAGTTCGACAGAATGCTATGAAAATTCTGGTGCTGAGCTATACGGAAGTCTTAGAACTTCTTCCGATCAGAGAATGCATCGGGGTCATGCGCGAGGCCTTGATTGCGCTCGCTGCTGGTGAGGTTTTTCAACCCTTGAGAACAATCATCCGTCCACCTGACGCCCGGGGTGTAATGGGATTGATGCCATCCTACATGGCGGGTGCTGGAATGTCTGGTGATCACGCAGCAGCTTTTGGGTTGAAAGCAATATGCGTATTCCCCGGGAATCCAGCTAAAGGAAAGGATTCGCACCAGGGTGGGGTGTTGCTCTTCAGCGCGGAGACCGGCGAGTTGCTGGCCATGATGAATGCTTCGGCTATCACGGCAATTCGCACAGCCGCTGTCTCAGGTGTGGCGACAGACTCGCTCGCCCGAGTGGATGCTTGCAATCTCGCGATCCTCGGCTCCGGCGTGCAAGCAAGATCGCATTTGGTCGCGATGTCTCAGGTTCGTTCGATTAAGCGTTGCCGGATAGCGAGCAGGCATATTAAACATGCACAAAAGTTTGCTGCAGAGATGAGGCCGGACTTCTCATTCGCGTTAGAACCAGTTGAAACGGTCGAGGAAGCTTTAGAGGATGCCGACTTGATTGTCACGACAACTACCGCCGTCGAGCCAATCGTGAAGCGCGAATGGATCGCGGCCGGGGCTCACTTGAACGTGGTAGGGTCCAGCACGCCAAACACGCGGGAGGTCGACAGCGACACAATGGCGGCAGCGAGCTTGTTTGTGGATCGCCGCGAATCAACTGTTAACGAATCAGGGGACTACCTTTTCGCTGCTCGCGACGGCGTTATCGGCCCAGATAATATTCGAGCCGAACTTGGCGAAGTTGTTAAAGGAGACAAACCAGGCCGAACATCACCCGAGGAGATTACGTTGTTCAAATCTCTGGGCCTTGCGGTTGAGGATGTTTTTGCCGCGGAGTACTTATACAGGAAGGCTCCGGAACGGAATGTGGGGAGCTGGGTTGAGTTTTGAGGGGAGATTTTCCATATATCATTTTTCATTTGGTTGTTGGTCTTTGGCCTTTGGTCTTTGGTCTTTGCAGAGAATCCTGAACTGAACTCTTGAGCTCTATAGTGGATTCACACCCTTAAAAAGGATCAAAGACCCAAGGCCAAAGACCAAAGGCCAAAGACCAACAACCAAATGAAAAATGAAAAATGATCTATGGAAAATGCTCAGCTACCTTCGCTCGTGGATATCCGGGCCGCCCGACAACTAATCGCAGGTTCCGCTCTACGCACGCCGCTCGTTCGGCTTAATGCTCGCGAAGCACCGGCCGAGATTTATCTTAAACTCGAAAACCTTCAGCCGATTGGATCGTTCAAAATCCGTGGCGCCACCAACGCAATGGGCCACCTGACACCCGAGACGTTGTCGCGCGGAGTATTGACCGCATCGGCAGGGAACATGGCTCAGGGTGTCGCCTGGCGTGCGCGTGAGCTTGGTATTCCCTGCACGGTGGTCGCTCCCGAGACCGCGCCGGATACCAAGATCAAAGCAATCGAACGACTTGGCGGACGTGTCATAAAAGTCGCATTTGAAGAGTGGTGGAGGGCCTTTGAAACGCGCACCTTTCCAGGGGTCGAAGCAACTTTCATCCATGCGTTTGATGATCTGAATGTGATGGCCGGCAACGGCACCATTGCGCTCGAGATCATGGAAGACTGCCCCGGCGTTGATGCGGTTGTCATTCCCTGGGGAGGTGGTGGCCTTACCTGCGGGATTGCTGCCGGCATGCGAGCTCTGAATTCGAAGTGCAGGATATACGCAGCCGAGGTGGGGACGGCGGCGCCGCTCGTCGCCTCGCTTGCAGCTGGAACTCCGCAGGAAGTGGATTATCAAGCATCTTTCGTGGATGGCATCGGCGCGAAGGTTGTATTTCCGCAAATGCTCAAGCGCGCGCAACACTTGATTGATGGTTCGCTCGTCGCAGAATTGGACGAAGTTAAGTCTGCATTACGACTCATGGCTGAACGCAACCGCATTATCGCGGAGGGCGCCGGAGCATGCGCGCTGGCATGCGCCTTAGCGGGCAAAGCCGGCGGCGGTAAAGTGGTATGCGTTGTCTCTGGCGGAAACATAGACTTCGCGAAGCTTTGCGAGATACTTACAGATCCAATAAGCCGAGGAGGGGCGGTAGCTGGTAGCCCCGCGTGAGCAAGCGATAGCGAGCGGAACCGGAGAATCTCGTCCCCTGAAGACTCCAGGCCCGCTTAGCGGGCGACAGATCTTCGCGCCGGCGCTGAATGATATTGATTGCACGAAACCTGGGCCGTTCGCCCCAGGCTGTTGATGATCCGACCCCCTTACGGTTGGGTTACTACCCGTAGATCCCGTCCGCTAACATGGATGTCTTACCAATATTTGGATGTGGGCAACCTTTTTGTTCACGTCGCATCTCCATATGGTCACGTTAGTCGAGGCAAGGCTCAACTACCCAGTGAAGCGAAGCTTAAATGAAAAACCCTCGAGAAGAGTTAACAAAGTCCCGCTTCAGCCGTCTTTATATTTGGACGAGCCAGGAAAATGAAACTGAACAAGGGTAGTCCGCGTTTACTGAGTCAAGGGAGATCGTCGTCATGTTGAAAGTACACGCCAAACAATTCGGGAAAGTCGCTATCCTGTGCCTGCAAGGGCAAATTGTGAACGGTGAAACTGAGGTTCTGCGCAAAGCCGTACATTCCCTGCCAGAGACGAGCGCGGTCATACTCGATTTCGCGCGAGTAACTACAGTCGACGCCGGCGGCCTGGGAGTAATGTTGGAGTTGCGCGAGCAGGTCGAATCAAGAGGAATCCGCTTCGAACTTATGAACGTAAACAAATGGGTAAACAGGGTGCTGGAAGTCACACGCCTGGATTCTGTTTTCCGAATTACGTCAGGGGTTGGATTCTTTCCGCCGGTTTCGCATGGCCGGCGAAGCTCGATGGTACCGTTTGCGTCGTGCGCGTGATTCTTCTCCCGCGTAGTTGCTTTGCACAAATAGTGCTTCAACGACATCAGAATCGGGAGCGGTAGCGACCGGCTGGAGACGCAACTGGAAGAGTGACAGTTTGGCGTCTCATTCATTCCCTCAATTTCAGACAGTTGAGCATCTAGCCGGTCGTTGCCGCTCCCGGTTCTGATAATTACGATCGACACACCCGAGGCTACTTTTTGTCGCGGCTCCGCGGCTTTCCCCGGTTCCCCTGTCGATCGCCCGCGAGGAACGCCTTCGCCTCTTCGATCTCGGGCCTGGTGCCGTCTGCGTGACTGCACAGCGCCATGAGCTTCCCGTAGTAAGTCTTCGCCTTCTTTTGATCTCCCGCGAGCCTGGCCGAACGTGCCGCGCCATAGAGTCCATTGAACCGATTAGGCGCACTGCGAAGCGAGGTCTCAAACTCCTGCAAGGCCGCCGCCGGTTGCTTCAACTCCAGCAATAGCTCACCGAGCTGTTCGCGCGCCGGAAGAATAGAACCTGGCGTCACGGGATGCTTATCGGTCGCGTCATCCCTGTCCGCAGCAGCGCGCATTAGTCGCAGCGCTTCTTCGTTCTTCCCTTCGGCGCGCGCCAACCACGCCGACGCCACCATTCGCTCGATCTCAACCTGACCAGCCCAGTCGTAATCGCCTTTGGCGACAATCAAAGCCTCTCGAATCGCCGATAATTTCTCGACTTCCTGACGCGCTGAGGTCGTATTGCCGGTGCGCGCAGCCCCAATGGCACGCGCAAAGTGAATGTGGGCTTCCGCCCAGCGGAAATTCTGCCAGGGGAATGTTGGCCAATAAACAACTGCGGGCGAGACGCTCGCGGTCCCAGTGTTCGCGCCATGCGCTTTGGCAGGCGAGGCAACCGCGCTCTCAGTGCCAGCTTGCGGCAGTGTTAATTTTGCCGCTTCATCCCATTGTCGACGTTCGAGCGCATAGCGCGCGGGGATAGCCGTAACGGCGTAGGCCACCTTGAAAGTCTCCGGCTCAACTTTTTGAATCTTGTTCAATTCATCGAGCACGCCCCAGGCATGTTTGTCCTGCGCGCCTTGCAGATAAGCATAAGCAAGATAGTCCATCGCATGAAGCTGCTCGTCCCAAACGCCGGCCATATGGTTTCTGGCGGCAAAGTCTCGCGCCGCCGCTTCCGCACCGAGATTGGATTGTATTGCCTCTTGCCACAGCCCCAGTCGCGTGAAAATGTGGGAGGGCATGTGACGGGCGTGGGCCGACGCGGGCGCGATCCTGGCATAGCGCCGCGCGGCGGGAAGCGCCAACGGGGCCAGCGCGGGGTAGTCATAGCTGTGAATCAGGTAGTGAGTAACTCCGGGATGTTGCGGCTCAAGTGCGAGCACGCGATTTAAAATCTGAGCGGCCTTCTTTTCGTTTGCATAGCTCTTATCAGGCGCCATCATCCCCGTCACGATGAGCGTCAGCGCATAGAAGACGCCGGCTTCATTGTCTGAGGGATAACGTTGGTAAAGTTGCTCCATCGCGTGGCTGTAAGCGAATGCACGAGCTCGATAGTCAAGCTTGTCAGCGTCTTTGTAAAAAATCTCCAGCGCCGCGACGTAATCTCGCTCCCTCTGGGTCCCTGAGCCAACGGCTTTTGCCTTCTCGATCGCGCTCGAACCCTTCTGCGACTCCGCGGCAGTCGGCGGCGCCCAGATCTGGTGGTAGTTGGTCATGGCGATGCCCCAGTAACCCAGGCCACAGCGCGGGTCTGCGACGACAACTTCATTGAACGCCTTTTCAGCCTCTTCATACTCGAAAGAATGGAGCC
>DATGYM010000175.1:0-2543 GCA_035297925.1 Pyrinomonadaceae bacterium
AGAATCCCATTGAAACGACATGAAGCGCCACCCACCACCGTTTGGCAATGTGATTCGTTGGAAAACATCTGTGCCTCCCGTAGTGCTAAAATTGTGAGCTGTGCCGCCGAAGAAATGGAGCAATGGACTTGCCGATGGAAACGCTCCATCGCCAAAAACCGTCCCCGGCCTAAAGGCGCTCTGATAACTGAGACGTCCTTGATTACCCGCCGCGGAGAAGAAAGCCACACCTCCGCCAACCACCTGATTGACTACCTGCGCGACAATGCCGTCCTGGAACATCGGCTCGGCAAGATAGAGGACGTCATCCACGAGGACTTTTGCTCCCGCCGCCGCCAGGGACTGAATATTGGTCGCATAGGAGGCAATTCCATTTAGCGCCGAGGCAAAGGCTAAATTAGCCCCCGGAGCCACATCATGAACGATCTGCAGCATGGCCCTGCCTTCGTCGTCGCCTGCCGACGGCCCAGTGCAGCTCGAGATCTCCTGGATTACCGTGACCGGCGACAGATCGCCGTTGGTGACATCGCTCAATGCGCCCCCCAAACAATTGAAGCTATCCGAAAGCACGCCGACTGTGATGCCGACACCGTTCACGCCTAGGTTCGCTCGCGCCGTGTCGGAACGCATGGCAACGTCGCCCTGAGTCGTAACCGCGCCCGCGCTGGTGACCGCCACGACCGATCGCGCGAATCTTAGGCTCGTCAAACGAGCTGCGGCAGGAATGGCGGAGACCGGCAGCTGACCTGATACCACACGGCCAAAGGCAACCGCTTGTTGCATTCCCAACAACTCGAGATCGGCCTTGAGCGCGTTCACATCTTGAGACGCGACCGCATCAACCACCACACGATTATCAGCCAGCCTGACCAATGGATCGTTGGAGCTAAATGGCACTGCGCTTCGTTGTGCCAGATAGGTGGTGTACTGCTCATGAAGATTGACCAGGCTGTGAGCCAGTTTCGCCATCGGTTCTTTTTTAGCATTCTGGGCTGACGCTGATCCGCCGCCCCACCAAATTAGAAAAACTGCCAAACCCAACATCACCATCCGTTGTTTCATGCTGTCATCCCCCGTTGCTCTGCATAGCTTTGTTTAAACTGCTAGAAGAGTTTGAGCAAATGGACGGCGATACACGAGAGGCGAGAGCGATGACGCTGCAGTCGCCCAGACGATGTATGGAAAAGCGCTCACGCCGACTGTCGGCAATTCTCCGCATTTAATCGCTCTGTCAATCGCAAGAGTTTGAGATCAGACTAGTTTTCGAAACAAAAAGATGGCACATCCGTTGCGTTACTATCGCAGTGACCCGGTTGGAGTCCTATACGGGCGCATTCGTCTCCGGATGCAGACTTGAGTAGGGCCAACAGCGGGTCGGGAGCTGAATCTGGAAAAAGAATCGGAAAACGCAACGATCCCACAGGCGCGCGCGTTTGAATGTGACGGGTGCGGTGAGTCATTTACCTCCTGGGAACGTCTCCGCCAGCATCAAGTCGATTGCAAGTCCGACGACTCCGACGATTGGTTGTAAGGGCACCGGTTTATAACCCTTCCGGCGGATCCTGATGTTTCGGCGCGAAGCCGTAACGACGTGCCCGAACAGCGGCAATCCTTACTCGGCAACGTCTCCAATTTCAGCATGGTTAATGATGCACGAACGTGTTTTCAGCGCAGGCCGTACACGGCCGAAGATATCAAAGAATCAGAATCGCGCTATTTTCTTGTACTATCGCACAGGGTTCATCGTTGTCTGCGCGGCGCTATGGACTTCGCTGTTTTCGGCGAATGCCAGGACTGTCGCCGCATTCAGTTTTGAAAACGTCAGTGATTTAGCAAAAAAAGTAGCGGAGGAGGCTTTTCGCGCGCCTCCTTCGATCCCGGATTTTTTGAAGACGATCTCTTATGACGATTATCGTGATATTCGCTTCGATGTAAAGCAAACGCTGTGGCGAGAGCGTGGAAATTTTCAGTTGCAATTAATTCACCCCGGGTTTGTTTACGGCAATGCCGTGCGGCTGAACACGATCGAGGACGGTGCGGTAAAGCGCATCAACTTCAACCCAAATCTATTCACCTACGGGCGGAACAAATTTGGCGAAAAAATTGCTGCCGATCTCGGCTTCGCCGGATTTCGTATCGCTTACCCGCTCAATCAAAAAGAAGAATTCAACCACGTCGCAGTGTTCGCGGGAGCCAGTTATTTTAGAGCGGTAGCAAAAGGTGAGGTCTTCGGAATTTCAGGGCGGGGACTGGCAATCGATACGGCACTGCCGAGTGGAGAGGAATTTCCACTGTTCACGGAATTCTGGTTGGAACGCCCCGCTGGCGAAGCCCGTCAGATGAGATTCTATGCCTTGCTCGATAGCGCCAGCGTGACCGGTGCTTATGCCTTCACACTGCAGCCGGGAGATCCGACGCTACTCAGTGTGCGGGCGAGACTGTTTATGCGCAAGACGGTGAAGGAGCTCGGTATCGCGCCGCTCACGAGCATGTTTTTTTATGGCGAAGAAATGTCCCGCCCGGCGGGTGAGTGGCGTCCTGAA
>DATGYM010000176.1:0-12186 GCA_035297925.1 Pyrinomonadaceae bacterium
GCCGCGAAGAGGCGAGCCACGCCTGCGAAGGTTGCGCGACCGAAAGCAAGACGAGCCTTAGCGCAAAAGTCAGCAGTGCGGAAAGCTCAGAAGGGCAAAGTTTCTTTAAAGGCCAGGTCAACCAAGAAGGTAGCGGTCAAAAAGAAAGTCGCTTTGAAAAAAACGGCCAAGTCCGTTTCTAAAAAGCCAGTCGCTCGCAAGGCCCCTTCAAAGAAGCTGGCAACAGCTTCTCACAAAAAGACTCTGGCTCCGAGCGTCAAAAAGACTCAGAAGCTGGCCGCGGTACGCGCACAACGACCCGTGGTTGTTACTCAACCGGTGCCGCGGCAGCCTACGGTAGACGAATCTGCCGCTCTCAAGGCTTTTGAACGAGCTCACAAAGAGTTCACGCGCGGCCGCTTCGGCGAAGCGCGAAATCAATTTCGTGCACTGCTGGATAAATACTTCCAGGTCTCAGAAGTAGCGGCCCGCGCCCGTACCTATCTTGCGGTTGCCGACGCACGTCTCCGCACCGAAAGCATTCTTCCGCGGGATGCCGACTCACTGTATGATCGCGGTGTAATCGAACTGAACCGCGGCGAATATGTAGCAGCGCAGGAAATGTTTGAACGTGCGCTCAAGCGCGAACCTGAGGCCGCACACATCCATTACGGCCTGGCCGCCACGCGTGCCCGCCTGGGTTCAGTCGACCTCGCGCTGCAATCGCTTCAGCGCGCGCTTGATCTTCAGCCCACGCTTCGCGTTCGTGCCCAACACGATCACGATTTAACTTCACTCCGGAACGACCCGGATTTTGATAGACTGATTTTCCAACACCAGGTTTAGTCTCTGCTTAGGCCCTTGCCGTTTCCCAACTCTCTTCCCTGAGGTCTATCCGGTTTCAAAGCCTCCGCCTTTTAGGTATCATTCGCAGGTGCGTGCACCGTGGACTCGGCGAACACACTGTGTCCGGAGAAACTAACTTTGGCATATTTGTCTGAAGAAAATCGCGGTTTAAATCTGGTGACGCTGGGCGGAGGCACCGGTTTGTCGACTCTGCTCTCAGGGCTCAAGTGTCTTGTCAGTGAGATTCCTTCGGATGACCTCTGGATTGCGAATCTGTCTGCCATCGTGACGGTTTCCGACGATGGCGGAAGTTCGGGACGTCTGCGAGATGAGTTGCAAATGCTTCCTCCCGGTGACATTCGTAACTGCATGATCGCACTTTCCGAAGACTCGAATTTACTTTCGCGTCTGTTTCGGCATCGGTTTAGCGGAAAGGGGGAACTGGGCGGTCACAGTTTCGGCAACCTCTTCCTCGCAGCGCTGACAGAAGTTACGGGTGACTTTACTGAAGCGGTCAGACTATCTTCCGAGGTCCTGGCAAGCAAAGGTCACATTTATCCAGCGACGATTAGCGACGTTCGCTTAGTCGCCGAGCTCGCCGACGGAGCAGTAGTGCGTGGCGAAACACAAATTTCAGCTTCGCGCGCAGCCATTCGCCGCTTGCGGCTGGAGCCCGAAAAGTGTTTGCCGCTGCCCGAGGCCTTGAAGGCCATTCGCAGCGCAGATGTGATCACCGTCGGACCGGGATCACTTTACACAAGCATTCTTCCCAATCTGCTCGTGGCTCGTGTAGCCGACGCTATTGGTGCCAGCACGGCCACAAAAATATTTATTTGTAATTTGATGACCCAGCCGGGCGAGACTGACAATTACACCGCGCGGCAACATTTGGAAACTGTCAAAAACTACGCGCCTGAAATTCATTTCGATTTTGTCATAGTCAATGGCCGGCGTATTAGCCCGGAACAAGAGCAGCTGTATGCATCCGAGGGCGCTTTCCAAATAGGATTGGACGACGATCCGATCGACAGCGTCCTGGATCAATCAACGCATGTCATTCGGACCAATCTGCTTGCCGAAGGTGAAAAGGTGCGTCATGACTCGGATTTGCTGGCGCGTGTCGTACTCGCTTGCCGGCGGCAAGCCTGCGTCCAACCGGCCGTCACCGCATAACTCATGGAGCCAGTCGAGAAAGGCCCTTCTTTGCCGCCCCGCAAAACCGATCAACCACTCGCCATTCTGATTCTCGCAGCCGGATTAGGAACCAGAATGAAATCCGCCCGAGCCAAGGTGTTGCATGAGCTGGGTGGTTTACCCCTGATTGCTCACGTCTGTCGCTCAGCGCGAGCGCTCAACCCGGACAAAATCTACATAGTTGTCGGCCACCAAGCGGCCGAGGTTGAACGAGCTGTGCAAACTGAAGTCGGCGATACAGCAGCCTTTGTGATGCAGGTCGAGCAACGCGGCACCGGTGATGCTGTCATGGCCGCTCGTGCACAACTTGCAAACAGCGATGCTTTGGCGCTCATTCTCTCTGGGGACGTACCTTTGATTCGTGCGGCTACTCTGCAGCAGTTCATCGATCAACATCGCGCGCGCAAAGCGGCGTGTTCAATTCTCAGCGTGCGCCTTGAAAACCCGTCTGGGTATGGCCGAATTGTACGAGACGAAAACGATCAGTTTCAGCGTATCGTCGAGCAAAAAGACGCCACCGAAGAGCAACAGAAAATAAAAGAGATCAACTCGGGAATTTATTGCGTTGACGCAGGGAAGTTGTTTCCGGCGCTCCAGCGCGTGCAGCCGTCTAATAAACAACGTGAATATTATTTGACCGACGTTGCCGAGATACTTGAGTCGGACGGCGAGACAGTGAACGTGTATCTTCATGCGGATTCTCGAGAAGTCTCCGGGATCAATACCAGGGCGGAACTGGCGGAGTTTGAGAACCTCATGCGCCGCAACACCATTCGCAAACTTATGGTCGAAGGCGGTATTACTTTTCTTGATCCGTCACACGCTTACGTTAGCGCTGACGCGCAATTGGGCCGCGATTGCATCATTTATCCCGGTGTCTCAATTGAAGGTAAATCCGTCATCGGCGAAGCCTGTGAGATCAGAGCGGGCACACGCATCACTAATTCGCGACTGGGAAACAACGTCGTCGTCAAAGATCATTGCGTGATTATTGATTCAGAGATTCAGTCAAACTGTGCGGTAGGGCCTTTTGCCCATTTGCGCATGAACGCGGTGCTGGAAGAGGGCGCGGTGGTTGGCAATTTTGTAGAAGTAAAAAAATCGCGGCTGGGACGCCGCTCCAAAGCCATGCATCTCACATATCTTGGGGATGCTACTATCGGAGAGAACACAAACATCGGGGCCGGTACTGTCACTTGCAATTACGACGGCAAGGACAAGCATCCAACAGTCATTGAAGATAATGTGCGAATTGGTTCAGATACAATGCTCGTGGCGCCCGTAAAAGTCGGCAGCCGATCAGTCACGGCGGCCGGTTCGGTGGTCACAGAAGACGTGCCGCCAGACACGCTGGTTGCCGGCGTACCGGCAGTCATTAAGAAACGCTTGAAACACAGTGAAAAGTGAAAAGGAAACAGGTCATTGCGGTCCTTTCGCTGTCTAACCTTTCGCTCCTTACTTTTCACTAAGGGATAAATATGTGCGGAATTGTTGGTTATGTCGGAAACAAGCAGGTTGTGCCACTGATAATTGATGGCCTCCGCAAGCTGGAGTATCGCGGTTACGACTCGGCAGGCATCGCGGTCGTAAACGAAGACCACGATCTCGAGATACGACGCGCCGAAGGCAAGCTGCGCAACCTCGAGGAAGTGATCCGTCTGAGCCCGCTTGACGGAACCTACGGAATTGGACACACCCGTTGGGCCACTCACGGCCGGCCGACTGAAGAAAATGCGCATCCGCATCGTGATTGCACCGGCCGCATCGTCGTAGTTCATAACGGCATCATTGAGAATTATTTGCAACTCAAAGAGCAACTGCGCAAAACTGACCATCAGTTTGTAACTGAAACCGATACGGAAATTATTGCTCACCTGATCGAAGAATATCTGAAAGAGGAACATGATTTCGAAAGGGCGGTGCGGCGCGCCATGCTGGACCTTAGAGGGATATTCGCTCTCTCGATTATCAATGCTGATGAGCCGGACATGATCATCGCAGTCAGACAGGGCCCGCCGGTTGTGATCGGCCTCGGCGATCGCGAATTTTTCGTCGCTTCTGATATTCCGCCGATTCTGCAACATACGCGTGACGTTTTCTTTCTCGGCGATGGGGAAATGGCCATCATCAACAAAGATGCCGTACGCGTCACCGACTTCGACGCCAACTCGGTGCAGCCAACGATTCAGCGCATTACCTGGGACCCGATCATGGCGGAAAAAGGCGGCTTCAAGCATTTCATGCTCAAGGAAATTTACGAGCAGCCGCGCTCCGTTCGTGACACCATGCAGGGCCGTATCTCGCTGGATACCGGACGCGTGTTTCTTGATGAGATGAAACATATCACCGAGGCCGACTTTAAGCGGTTTACGGCGGTGAAGATCGCCGCTTGCGGCACATCCTGGCATGCCGGCCTCGCAGGCAAGTACATGATCGAGCAACTCGCGCGGATCCCGGTGGACGTCGACTACGCGTCAGAATTTCGTTATCGCGATCCGGTGATGGACGAAAACACCTTGCTGCTGGTGATAACCCAGTCAGGTGAGACTGCAGACACCATCGCGGCATTGAGAGAAGCCAGGGAAATGGGTTCGAAAGTCCTGGCGATCTGCAACGTTAACGGCTCGATGATTACGCGCGAAGCTGACGGAACGATCCTGACGCACGCCGGACCGGAGATTGGCGTAGCTTCAACCAAGGCCTTCACTGCCCAGATGGTCGCGCTCTATTTGCTGGGCATGTATCTCGGAAATCTACGCGGCACTCTGTCGACAGTTGAGGCCAAGCACCACGCACAGCAACTTGCCGAGTTGCCGGTCAAGCTGGAACACCTTTTGAGCGAATCAGACGACATCGAAGAATTGTCAAAGGAGTTCTTTCGTTCCACAGATTTTCTTTACCTTGGTCGCGGCATCAATTTTCCGATAGCGCTTGAAGGCGCGCTAAAGTTAAAGGAAATATCTTACATTCACGCAGAGGGTTACCCGGCGGGAGAAATGAAGCATGGTCCCAACGCCTTGATTGATGAGCGCCTGCCGGTGATGTTTATAAACACGCGCGAGGAAGGCAATCGCTCATCTGAGTTGCGTTATGAAAAGACGCATTCAAACATAGTGGAGGTTAAGGCGCGCGAGGGCATTGTGATCTCAGTATTGACTGAGGGCGACACCATGTCGTCCACGATGTCTGACTACGTAATCAGTATTCCGCCCGCAAGCGATCTGTTGTCGCCGATCCTGTCTATCGTGCCCCTGCAACTCCTGGCCTACCACATTGCGGTGCGTCGCGGTTGCGACGTCGACCAACCGCGCAACCTTGCCAAGTCAGTAACGGTCGAATAGGCCGCTATTC
This sequence comes from Pyrinomonadaceae bacterium, assembly GCA_035297925.1. Taxonomy (GTDB): domain Bacteria; phylum Acidobacteriota; class Blastocatellia; order Pyrinomonadales; family Pyrinomonadaceae; genus PSRF01. The sequence goes on from DATGYM010000176.1 coordinate 5,371, forward strand.
CGTAAGCTTCACCACTTTTAAGTGGGGAAAGTTGCCCTTGCTGGTCTCAAACCAAGCTCTTACGGCGACCATGAAAGGCGCCGGGATTTGACGACTACATCGCGATAAGGACAGCGCATGAACTGAGGAGTTCCCTAATTCTGCTAACTAACTTGACGGGTTAGGGTAGTCTTGGGCTTTTAAGGTTCCCCGGGCAGCGGAGCAGAAGTGAGAAGATTAAAACCACATCTTAGTGAAACAAAAGCAGGGCGTTGTTGGCGGAATACTAATTACTAATAAACAAAAAGGCGCGTCACCAGACACGCCTGCTTAACCTTCTTGCCCCACCTGCCAAGCGTTAAGGCTGTTCACACAGTTCGCCGGCGCACTGCAGCGATCAGCAAAGCAATGCCGGCAATTGCGACAAGGCTCCCGACCACCCCAAACAACCAGAGAGATCTGCCCACGTTCTGCGATGCCACCACCTGATTCAGCGCTGGAGTAGTCGCCTGGGCGCTTTCTAGGTAAGCGCGCGTCTCCGCCGTACGAATTAAGGATTCAAGTCGCTCACGACTGGCAGCGAGAAGCTTAAGCTGGGAGCGCACGCCGTCGCGCTCGATGGTTAATTGCCGGCGGCGATATTCGCGCAACTCCTCGGGCCTGGTTGAACCATAGCCGGCCAGCGAACGCTCGATGTTTTCAGGTTTCAGATCCTCATCCAACTGGCGCGCCCGCGTTTGTAACTCAGCTTCTTTTGTTTGCACGTCGAGCAATTGGGCGCGCAGCGTCTCAACTGTCTGCGCGGCCGTTTGCGAAGCGCCTCCTGAATCCTCAGCGGCGACCGCCACAGAAAAGGCAGCGGCAAGAATCAGCGACAGTAAACTTAATGCGAGCTTCATATCCTTCGGCCTCACTATCCGCGTCGTTTCCTCACTTGCCCAGTTTCATTTCCCTGCCGGCAGTCGATTAACGGGTCGCTTTTACGATCAGTTCGTCCTGCGTCTCTGTCCGGGAACGCACCAGTGCACCATCAATGAATTCAGCAATTATTATACGTCCCTCGCCGCGCTGGAAAGCATAAATCGTCACCACCACGCCGTTGTCATTTTGCTCGGTAATCGAGACGGGTTTTCCCAGCAGCCTGACGACCTCTTCTATCCTCAAGCCCTCCTTAAGATAGGTGGTGCGTGGGCCAACACGAACTACACCCGGCTTGAAATCCGCGGCCGGGTAGCAGTAGGCAGTGCCAACGTTGAGAATTTCGTTTTCAGCGACCGCTAACCGTGGACTTACTTTGGGAGCCAGGTCTTTAGCTTCTCCGTATTTCGCGCGATGTTGCCCCGTTTGCGCTGACACACAAGCTGCCAAAGCCAATACGATTATTACGATGATTATTGATTTACGCATAAAGTACCTTCAATCCATCGGTTTTTGTAATTGCATTGTCTCTGCTTGTAACGCGCATTCTGCAGCAAAAGGGGCCAATGTCCTTTGTCAATTAAGTAAGAGCGATGGACACACTTTTAAAGGCATACGCCCAATGAGATAAGCCGTCGCCAACGCTCCGGGTTCTGACTTTGTGTCTAGCGACTAGGCTTTCAGCTGGGTCTTCAGCGTACTGGCGTTTTCTATCGCGGCGCCACCGGCGTCGTTATTGAAGTAGACATATACAGTTCGCCCGCTGTTGCGCCAGAGGGAAATCGTATCGGCCCAGTTTTCGAGAGCTCTGAGCGAATACGATCCGCTATATTTCGCGGCGGTGGGGCCGTGGAAACGAATGTAGGTGAAGCCTGCGGTAAGCTCGAGTGGGGTTTGCCGGCCGCCGAGATCGTGAATGCAAAATGCCGTATTGTGCCGTTGCAATAGATCGTAAACCTGAGGCACCAGCCAACTCTCATCACGAAACTCGACAACATATTGATGTCCCGCCGGCAGTGCGTCGAGAAAGTTGGCCAGACGCTCAACGTTCACGTTCCAGCGCGGCGGTAGCTGGAACAGTATCGGCCCCAGTTTTCTTTCCAGGCGTCCGGCATTAAGAAAAAACTTCTCGGTCGAACTCTCCGGGTCCTTCAGCTTCTTCATGTGAGTAATGAAGCGACTGCCTTTGACAGCAAAAACAAATTTGTCGGGTGAATTGTCTCGCCAGGCGTCGAACGTCGCCGGCGTGGGCAGGTGATAAAAACTGTTGTTGAGTTCTACGGTATCGAAGTGGCGCGCGTAAAAGCGCAGCATCTCACTGGCAGGAAGATCAATGGGGTAGAAGACACTGCGCCAGTGTTTGTAATGCCATCCCGAGGTGCCGACGTAAACCTTGCCCCGCATGATTCAAACCAACTGTAGATCATGCGAGCGTGGGAACCAAAGCTTTAATAAACCGGTCTTTGGTCTCTAAGTTTTTCGGTTTTTGAAGTATGCCTTTGCGGGTCGACTAGTTCAGAACCAGGAAAGTAGCGAGTGAACCAAACAAAATACGTGGACTTTGAACTCTGAATGTGGACGACTTATCGCGTCGCTAAAGCCGGTCGCTACCGCTTCCGGCTCTGAATTTGTCGACTTATGTACAACGGCTGACAGGACATGAATTATTGCGCAAGTTGAATTACTTTCGAATATCTTCTTTCTCGCGATCCAACAGCCTCTTCTTTCGTTCCAATCCCCAGCGATAGCCGCCCAGGCTTTTATCTTCCCGAATCACGCGATGACAGGGAACAACGAGTGCAACCGGATTCGTGGCGCAAGCGCGTGCCACTGCTCGAACGGACTTCTGCCGGCCAATAGCTTTTGCAACCTCGCTGTAGGAATAAGTTTCGCCGCGCGGTATCGTACGCAACACCTCCCAAACTTGCCGTTGAAATGCCGTGGCGCGAATGTCCAATGGCAAATCGATGTGCGGGGTCTTATTCCGCAGATGTTTGACCACCGCGTCGACTGAGGAGCGAAGTGCCTTTTCGTCCTGCTGGATCTCTGCCGCCGGAAACTCATTCGCAAGGTTGGCTACGAGTGATGCGGCCGAGTCGCCGAGCATCACTGAGCACACTCCCTTCATCGTGGCAGCAACGAGCAAATGGCCCAGCGGAGTTTCTGCGACGGCATAATTGATTCGTGCGCCGCGGCCGCCTTTGCCGTAAGTGGCCGGTGTCATTCCCAGTTCGGCAGAAGCGCCTTCATAGAGCCGGCTGCTGGAGCCGAAGCCCGCGTCGTACGTTGCATTCGTAATTCCGTCGCCGTTGCGAACGCCCTGTTTGAACCGATTAACTCGCCACGCCTGCGCGTAATCCTTGGGCGTAATGCCCATGACGCTTTTGAATGTTCTTTGCAGGTGAAAAGAGCTGACGCCAGTTTGCTCGCTCAACCTGGAGAGCGTAATTGGTTCGCCTGCGCTGTTCTCAATGAGGCGGCACACCTGTTGAGCCATTTCAAGCTGCGGATCGGCCGCCCGGGCCTTGCGTGGCTGGCAGCGCAAGCAAGCGCGATAACCCGCCTGCTCGGCGGCTTCAGGCAGTTGAAAAAAAGATACGCGCTCGCGCTTCGGACGCCGCGACGGGCAAGATGGCCGGCAGTAGATTCCGGTTGAGCTAACTGCAAAAACAAATTGGCCGTCAAAGCGAGTGTCTCTGGCCGATACTGCTTCCCATCTCGCGTCGTCAGAATCGGGTATCAGATTCATCTGTTTTTTCATTAGTGCACTCATATTATCACCTTCCTCACCCTCACTTCATTCTCGACTGGCGGTGATGATAGCGAGCTTCCTGGGGCAGTTCTATCCGCTTCTTGCTTTCAAAACTGCAAAAAATTAAGCAATCAGCAATCAGCCTTCAGCAATCAGCAGCTATTCCCTCTAGAGCTGCTTGATAGGAAAATCAAAAGGACATACTGACAGTGAAGAGGAGAAACAATGCGCGATTTTAGAGAAATAAGAGTCTGGGCTAAAGCTCATTTACTGACGTTGGAAATCTACAAGCTAACCGGAACGTTTCCCCGAGATGAGATTTATGGTCTTACCAGTCAATTGAGGCGCTCCTCGGCTTCTATCGCGGCTAACATTGCAGAAGGTTTTGGAAGAGGCGGAAATACAGAGCTCGCTCGAGTCCTTCAAATCGGAATGGGATCTGCGAGCGAGGTCGAGTATCATATTCTCTTGGCCAGGGATCTAAATCTCCTAACAAAAAGATTTACGACGACCTTGACAAGCGGATCGTTGAGGTCAAGAAAATGCTTGCGTCTCTCCTTCTAAAAGTTAGACGCGATCGATAGCCATTACTGAATGCTGAGTGCTTATTGCTGATTGCTTATTACGAATGACTGATTTCCTTTCTTCTCTCAACGACCAACAACGCGAAGCCGTCCGCAATACTGAAGGACCGCTGCTGATTCTCGCTGGAGCCGGTTCCGGCAAGACGCGCGTCATCGCACATCGCATCGCTTATCTCATCGCCGAAAAACGTGTTGCGCCCTGGAACATTCTTGCGGTCACTTTTACCAATAAGGCTGCGCAGGAGATGCGACAGCGGGTGCAACGGCTGCTGCACGACCAGGAACTTTCGAGCATGCCGCTCGTCTCCACTTTCCATAGTCTGTGCGTGCGCATACTTCGTCAGGACATCGAAAAACTTAACGACAAGTACACACGTACTTTCACCATCTACGATCAGGACGACTCGCTGCGATTAATCAAGGCTTGCATGAAAGACCTTGGCTTTGACGAAAAGCATCTGGGCCTGCGCTCCACCCAATCAGCCATCAGCTCGGCAAAAAACAGGGGCGAAGATGTCGACGCCTTTGCCGCGCGCGCTGAATACGTCGATGAGCGCCGCGCCGCGCAGGCGCGTGTCTATTTGACCTATGAAGAACGTCTGCACGCAAATAACGCGCTCGATTTCGACGATCTGATGATTAAGACTGTTCGCCTGCTGCGTCAGGTTCCGGACGTCCGTGAGAAGTACAACAACAAGTTTCGCTACATTCTGGTGGATGAGTATCAGGATACAAATTCGCTGCAGTTTGCGTTGATCAGTTTACTCACTGAAAAACAACAGAACATCGCCGTGGTAGGTGACGAGGACCAGTCGATCTACAAATGGCGCGGCGCCGATATCACCAACATTCTTGATTTCGAGAGCCACTTTCCGAACACAAAAACAATTCGGCTGGAGCAAAACTACCGTTCCACGCAAACGATTCTCGACGTCGCCGGTGCGGTTGTGAAGCATAACGTTGAGCGCAAGGGCAAAAACCTCTGGACTTCGAATCCACGCGGCGAGCGTGTGCGATATTTCCAGGCGTTTGATGCCGATTCGGAAGCGTGTTTTGTGGCCGGCAAGATTCTCGAGCACCGCGACGAAGAATATGATCTGCGCGCCGCGGTATTGTATCGAACGAATTCTCAATCGCGTGTCTTTGAAGAAGCGATGCGTCGGGCGGGTTTGCAGTACAACATCGTCGGCGGTTTTTCGTTTTACGAACGCATGGAAGTGCGGGACATCATCGCGTACTTGAAGTTGGCCTTGAATCCAAACGACTCCATAGCGCTGCAGCGAGTCATCAACAGTCCGCCACGCGGCATTGGCAAGCAAACTCTCGACGAGATCGCACGTCGCGCTGGCAACAGTTTGACAGATCGGGGCAGTAGTTCGACCGTTAGGGAGGGCCCGTCCGTATCCCTGTGGGAAGCGATTAGGATGATGATTGATGAGCCGCAGAACCTTAGCGCGCGCGCCGTCTCTGCGCTGAAAGGTTTCCGCCGCATCATCGTTCGCCTTTCCGAACTCGCCGGAACAAAAGCTGAAACTACGCAAGCTGGAGCCGGGAGCGCGGGCGTCCCGCCCGCAGAGCCGCAAGACCAGCGGGGCTCCGCCGATCGTCGGGGCAGTAGCCCGACCGTCAGGGAGGGCTCCCGATTCGCGTTACCCAATTCTGACTCACCCGTTTCCGACATCGTCAAAGCCGCTATCTTCGAGACCGGCTACGAGAACGCACTAAAGTCGGAAAAAACCGACGAAGCCGAAGCGCGTCTCGAGAACCTCCAGGAACTGGTCAACGCCGCCGTTGATTACGACGAACAAGGCATAGAGGGATTGCGAGATTTCATTGATCACTCGGCACTCGTTTCCGACACCGATCAGTACAAAGGCGACGCGCCGGTTACGCTCATGACCGCACACTCCGCCAAAGGTCTGGAGTTCCCGCTCGTGTTCATTGTCGGCCTGGAGGACGGGTTGTTCCCGCATTCACGTTCGGCCACAGATCCGGCTGAGCTGGAAGAAGAGCGCAGGCTTTGCTACGTGGCGATGACGCGCGCGGAAAGATTTTTGTACGTTACGCATGCGATGAAGCGCCGCGTCTATGGGGAGGAGTTGACCTCTGAGCCGTCACAATTTCTAAATGAAATGCCTTTGGATATGATCGAAGACCTGACGCGCGGAAATTCCTGGCTCTCATTTGCGCGCGGTTCAGCAGCGATTGATTACGAACATGGCGAATATCGGCGCGGCCAGGCCGCCTCCGCCGGCGGAGTCCGAGGTTACGGATCGAATGAGAGCGGCTATCGCAAGGAGAAAGGGAAGTATGCCGGCAAGACGTACGACAGCGTCGATTCGATCGCCGAATTCTTCAAGCAGCGCGCAACACAGTTGGGAAACACCAGCGGCAGTTTTCAGTCGACACGTGAAAGAGCGGAGCGAGAAAAGTCGGATCGCGGCCAGTTACAAAGTCCAAAGTCCAAAGACCGGGGCAGTAGCCCGACCGTGAGGGAGGGCTCAAGGGATGTTCGGGGCAGTAGCCCGACCGTGAGGGAGGGCTCAAGGGATGTTCGGGGCAGTAGCCCGACCGTGAGGGAGG
>DATGYM010000177.1:0-7774 GCA_035297925.1 Pyrinomonadaceae bacterium
ATGGACCTTGCTTCTGTATCGTTGGACGTCGTTAATTCGAAACAAGAACGAGGGCGTTAATTAGTCGCCATCTTTTACGAGGTTAAGCATTGTCAAAACTGGGCAGCGCAGGAATGGGGCGCCCATCTATTGCTTTTTTGAGGAAGCTTACAGTGTATTTTGGGAGAGCGGCGGATCATATCTTCTGAACGCTTCACCGTGTCAATGAAGAATGCAAAACCACGAATCATGGGTGACCATGAGAATGCTGGAAGCGAGCGGCGCAATCGGATTGGCTTGTTAGAAAACGACCTCGCTAGAAATCTTATCAAGATTCCAACGCTGTTCAGGAAGCGTACGTCGGCTCTGAGTATTCGTGAGATACCACGATTGGCCTTGAAGACAATTCGGGTTTTGCGAACAGACGGCATGAGGGGATTAAAGCAACGGATTGGTAATAAGATCGACCTCGGTTACGAATACGTGGACTGGGTCAATCGGTACGATACTCTGACGTTCGCTGACCGTGCTGCCATGAGGCGTCATATTGAACGCTTGGCCTATCGACCGCTAATTTCTTTGATCATGCCTACTTACAACACTCCGGAAAAATGGCTGCGGTTGGCTATCGACTCTGTGAAAAAACAGCTTTATCCGAACTGGGAACTCTGCATCGCGGATGATGCCTCTTCTAAAATTCACGTGAGGAAGATTTTACAAGAAAATCAGGCGAAAGATCCTCGAATTAAACTCATATTCCGTAAAAATACCGGCCATATCGCGGCCGCTTCAAATAGCGCTCTTGAAATGGCGACAGGAGAATTTGTTGCGCTCTTGGACCATGACGACCAGATTTCCGAGCACGCATTGTACATGGTTGCAGTAGAGCTTAACGCTCATTCGGACGCCGATCTAATCTACAGCGATGAAGATAAGATTGACGAAAGAGGGTGTCGCTATGAACCGTACTTCAAACCGGATTGGAATCCTGATCTTTTTCTAGCGCAGAACTATTTGTGCCATTTGCTCGTCTGCCGTACTCGTATTGTCGAAGATGTCGCAAAATTTCGCGAGGGATATGAGGGAAGCCAAGATTGGGACCTTGCGATGCGGATCAGCGAGCGTATTCCCGCCCATCATATCCGGCACATACCCCATGTCCTGTATCATTGGCGGGCGATTCCAGGATCTGCCGCCCGGAGGCCGGACGAAAAGAAATATGTTCGCGAAGCGCAGCAAAGGACACTTGAGTCCCACTTTGATCGCATCGGATTGGATGTCGCGATAGTTCCCGTGGCCGGTAACTATTGGAGGATAAAATATTCGCTTCAACATCACCCGCTAGTGACGCTGATTATTCCCACCCGGAACCTATTTGAGTTACTCGAGCGCTGCGTCGAGAGCGTTTTTCATAAAACGACCTATCCCAATTTCGAGTTGATTATTGTCGATAATCAGTCGGACGACACGGCTACGTTGAACTATTTTACTGAACTTGAAAAAGATCGGGGAGTTAAGGTACTGCACTACGACGCTCCGTTCAATTTTTCAGCGATCAATAATTTTGCTGTCCGACATGCCCGCGGAGGGATCATTGGATTAATTAACAATGATCTTGAAGTCATCACTCCCGACTGGCTCAACGAGATGGTGGGTCATGCGGCTCGCCCAGAAATTGGGGCCGTCGGGGCTAAGCTTTACTATCCTGACAACCGCATCCAGCATGCCGGGGTAACCTTGGGGTTAAATGGCAATCCCGGTGTAGCTGGCCATCGCTATGAAAAGCAGCCGCGTAGTTATGCCGGCCAAGCCTCACGCGCCGTGCTCTGTCAAAATCTCTCTGCTGTAACAGCGGCTTGCCTAGTACTGCGCCGCCACGTCTTCGAAGAAGTTGGTGGTTTCGACGAGAAAAATCTGACCGTCGCCTTTAATGACGTAGACTTGTGCCTGCGCATAGAGGAAAAAGGTTATAGAAATGTTTGGACACCTTATGCGGAATTGTACCACTATGAGTCGGCCAGTCGGGGGCTCGACGATACTCCTGATAAGTTAGAGCGTTCCGAAAAGGAATGCGATTACATGAGGCGTCGGTGGGGAGAGCTTTTAGCGCATGATCCGGCTCATAATCCAAATCTCGCACTCGAGAGAGGAATCTTCTCGTTGGCTGCTCCTCCACGAATTACAAAACCTTGGCTTCTCGCTAAACCCACAGGGATTTGAGTCAGTTTACGTTGCCCCAATTCTGTGACGAACCAAACGCGCATCCGATAGAACATACGAGGAATACTTTTCAGGTACGCAGGCGAGATACTGTCTAAGCTCGATCGTCGATTAATGCGCGAGAAGGACGTCCATTACTTACTTGTCCGAAGGAGATGCTCACCCTTTGGTATCAGCTATCCAAAAATCTCGTTTAGCCGACATCACGAGCTTCGCACGCTATAGTTTTAACCGGGGCCGCGATTGGTTTCTTAGAAATCGCAGGTTGCCAAGGAAAGCTGAACTCTCGCGGCTAATTAAGCGGGCGCTATTTGAATACCAAATCCGACGTCGGCAAGGCCTTAATGATCTATCCTGTCCGGCTGGGTTTGAGTTGCCGCAGCCGCTTGATCCGTACCAGTGTTGGATCGCTGCCAACCAACACACCGAACAAACGGTTGCGTTATTGCGTGATCGGTTAAATAAGTCGTCGAGTTTGCCCAAAATTTCGGTGCTCATGCCGGTTTATAATCCTCCGCTAAAGTTTTTCGAGATGGCTTTGGCATCGGTACGCAATCAAATTTATGAAAATTGGGAATTGTGCATTGCTGACGACGCGAGTACTGAGCCGTGGGTAAGGACGCGTCTCCGGGAACTTGCCAATGAGGATCCGCGCATCCGTGTTTGTTTTCGCGAACGTAACGGCAATATCAGCTTGGCATCAAATTCAGCCGCGGCGATTGCAACTGGAGACTTCTTTCTCTTCTTAGATCAGGACGATTTGCTTACTCATGACGCACTCGCAGAGGTCGCACTGCATTTGAGCGAACACGACACGATCGATGTGCTTTATTCCGATGACGATAAGATCGATACAGAGGGAAATCGTTTTGCGCCGCAGTTTAAACCCGATTGGTCGCCGGAATTGTTGCTCTCGTACATGTACCTTAGCCATCTGCTTGTTGTGCGGAAAGCGTTATTCGAGCAAGTCAATGGTTTTCGGCCGGGGTTTGAGGGGTCGCAGGATTATGACCTAGCGCTTCGCGTAACCGAGCGTGCTCGCAGCGTCGCACACTTGCCATACATTCTTTATCACTGGCGTGTCTTGCGAGGATCGACTGCCGCAAGAGGTGATGCGAAACCCGCGAGCTTTGAAGCGGGTCGTAGAGCGGTAGCCGAAGCACTGGCACGTCGCGGCGTAGAAGCGAAGGTTATTCGGCCCGACTGGGCCGTCAAGGGAGCGGTAGGCATCTTTTGGCATGAATTTCCAGACGACGGTCCATCCGTCTCCATAGTCATCCCGACCAGAAATCAGAAAAGGATTCTTGAACGCTGTATTAAATCTCTCGCGATTACGACCTACAGAAATTACGAAGTAGTGGTTATCGACAATGATAGCGACGACCCAGAGACCCTCAGCTATCTCGCATCGTTAAAGTATCGGGTTTTGAAGATTCACAATCCAATGGGGGAGTTCAATTTTGCTTACATCAATAATCGTGCAGTGGAGCAAGTAGATTCGGATTACATTGTGTTTCTCAACAACGATACTGAGGTTCGGGATCCAAAGTGGCTTAGCCGCATGGTGGGATACGCTGGGTTGCCGGGCGTTGGGGCTGTGGGCGCCCGTTTGTTGTATCCAGATGGTCGCATCCAACACGCAGGAATCATCCATGGTTATTATGATGCGATGGCGGGACCGGCTTTAAAGCTGCTGCCGGACTGGCACCACGGTTACCTCTCGTACGGAATGGTGGCACGGAATTACTCGGCTGTTACAGCAGCCTGTCTTCTTACACCTCGACAACTGTTCCTTGAGCATGGTGGATTTGATGAACGGCGATTTGGCGTCGCATATAACGATGTCGATTACTGCTATAGGCTTGTAGATAATGGATATCGTTGTGTATACGTTCCGGGAGCCGAGCTGTATCATCACGAAGGTTTCTCGCGCGGCTTTAAAGATGACCCGAAAGAAGTAGCAGCGTTCCGGCGTAAGTATTCAAACAGGATCGACCCCTACTATAGTCCTAATCTATCTTTGCAGAACGAGCGGTTCGAGATTCAGCCCCGGCGTTTAGTGCGGATTGGAAGACGGAAACCCATTCGGGCACTAATGTGCTCCAATAATCTCAATCTCGAAGGTGCACCCTACTGCCAATACGAGTTGGCGATTGAGCTCGCACGGCGAAATGAGGTTAAGCCGGTTGTGCATTCGCCCACAGAGGGTCCTTTGCGCGCCATTTATGAACGTGCCGGCATTGAGGTAATCGTTGGACGTCATCCGTTGCACGAGGTATTCGAACTCCCTGAATATAATCGTGCCATTGATGATTTCTCTGGTTGGATGAAACGGAGCGGTTTTCAACTGATCTACGGCAATACTCTACAAACTTTTTATGCGATCGACGCAGCAACACGCGGCGGCTTGCCATCTTTATGGAACATCCGGGAAAGCGAGCCGTGGCAGACTTATTTTAATTACCTATTGTCGCCTCTCATTCCTAAAGCTCTCGCCTGTTTCGGTTTGCCGTATCGAGTGATATTTGTTTCGCATGCTTCACGCTGTACCTTCGAGCCTCTGAATGCCAGCGGAAATTTCTGTGTGATTCATGATGGACTCGATACTCGTCGTCTGGACGAAACTCGTGCCGGGTGGCCGCGCGAGAAGGCGCGAAATACACTTCACCTCAACGAGAATGAAGTTATGGTGCTATTGCTTGGCACTATTTGCGACAGAAAGGGTCAGAAAGATCTAGTTCAGGCGATGACTCTGTTAGAAGACAACGTGATCAAGAAAGTGCGATTATTCATCGTCGGAGACAGGCCCAGCCTGTATAGCTCCGAGATGAGGAAAATGGTATCAGCTCTACCCAAACATAGGGCGGCAAAGATCTCAATCATTCCTGAAACGCGAGACACAGCCACATACTATTCAGCTGCCGATATTTTTGTCTGCTCGTCACGCATAGAAAGCTATCCACGGGTGATCCTAGAGGCGATGGCTTATGGATTGCCAATTATATCAACTCCCATCTTCGGCATCCTCGAACAAATTCGTGACGGAATAAACGGAGATTTTTATAAACCGGGGGACGAGGCTGAACTCGCTAGCAAGCTTAGCGAATTGGTTTTAGATAGAGAGAAACGGGAAAAATATCAAATTAATGCACGGCAAGTGCTGGAATCTCTGACGAGCTTTGACGAGATGATCAATTCTTACACCGAAGTCTTTAGAGAGAGCATTACTGTTTAATTCCTCAAATCCTCACAAAAATACGGCGATTCAAGTTGAATATTGGTTAGTCGACTGTTCCCGCATCGCCCCTATTCCCCGAATCTTTTCAAATAAAAATCTCTTCAATTCCGAATTACGCAAGAGAAGCACTTCTGAATGAATACTGAATCTCTTCCGATGGTTTCCGTGATCGTGGTCAACTGGAATGGCGCAAGCTATCTTGAAGACTGCTTGGCTTGTCTTTCATCGCAGACATACCGAGAACGGGAAATAATCTTGGTCGATAACAATTCCTCGGATTCATCGGTTAGCTTGGTGAGAGAGAAATTCACCAATGTGCGAATTATTGAACTTGAAAACAATCTCGGTTTTACCGGCGGTAATTTGGCAGGCTTCTCCACCGCACGCGGTGAATTTATTGCACTCGTAAATAATGACACACGCGCGGAAAAAGACTGGCTCGGGAATCTAGTTCATTCAATCATGGATGATCCGCAAATCGGTATTTGCGCTTCCAAGCTCATTATCGACGGAACCGATAAAATAGACAGCGCCGGAGACGGTCTGACCACCGCGGCCGTTGGTTTTAAGCGGGGATTGTGGAAAGACAACTCTCACTATGTGCAGCAGGAGCGCGTTTTTGGGGCTTGTGCGGCGGCTGCGCTTTACCGCCGCACAATGCTCGATGAGATAGGATTCTTCGATGATGATTATTTTCTTAATGATGAGGACACGGACCTGAACTTTCGTGCGCAACTCTTCGGCTGGCGTTGTGTTTACGTGCCAACCGCAGTTGTCTACCATAAAGTTAACGCAACAATTGGTCGACTCAGTGATACGTCGGTGTATTACCATACTCGCAATCTCGAATTTACATGGACGAAGAACTTACCGACAGGACTGATGTTACGTTTTGCGCATCACAAGGTCATCCAAGAAATTGGTGCTTTCAGTTATTTATGTCTGCGTCACCGTAAATGGCACGCCTACTTTCGGGCTAAGCGCGACGCCGTGCGGATGATTCCGTTGATGTTGAAAAAGCGAAAGGCAATTCAATCGAAAAGGAGAGTATCAAACCTTTATCTGAAAAGCCTAATGATGCCGCTTGTAAGCAAGGAGTTCATTCGCCAGAAGATAATGCAGTTGATCTACGGCTAATCGGTCGGATGAATTGTCTAGATTTATTCGAAGATACTTCGTCAAGACAAAGGTGCTGAACCACTGTAGCGAAAACGTCTAGTGCGTTTAAAACATTATGACTATTTGGCGTAGAAACATTGGCAGAAGCGCAGGTGGCTCTGTGCGACAAGTGTATTATTTGTCGCAACATAGAAAATTCGCCAGTCAACGTCGAACGTCGCCTTCGAGTGTTTGTGAGCCGCAATTAATGTAACGTTGTTAATTATGCGACAGCGTCAATTAGCTTTTTGGCTTTGCAGCGTGGTTGGGATGTGTCTTCTGCCATCCGTTGTTTGTGCTCAAACTTTGACTGATCCGAATCTACGGATCACCGAATTGGTCGGTGGGTTGAGCCAGCCGACGACGATGGCATTTATCGGCGCCAACGACTTACTGGTGCTGCAGAAAGCCGACGGACGCGTCCGGCGCGTCACAAATGGAGTTTTGCAGACAAGCTCAGTGTTAGATGTAAACGTCGATAACGCCTCGGAACGGGGACTGCTCGGCATCGCAGTGCACCCTGATTTTCCAGCGACGCCGTTTATCTATATTTATTATACGGAGAGTGGTGCGGCTTCAGATACGTCCGGCTCTCCCTTGGCCAACCGGGTGTACCGCTACACCTGGAACGGCACAGCCCTGGTAAGTCCTCAATTAATTCTCGACCTGCCAGCGACCCCCGGGCCCAATCACGACGGCGGCGCGATGAGTTTTGGCCCGGACGAAAAGCTCTATGTTGCGATCGGTGACCTGAATCGTAACGGTCAGTTGCAAAATTTTGTCGGCGGGCCGAGTCCGGACAACACGAGCGTGATCTTCCGAATTAACGATGATGGCAGTGCTCCGAATGACAACCCGTTCTCGTCGCAGGCGGGATTAGCCAAGTACTACGCGTACGGGATTCGGAATAGCTTCGGACTGGCGTTTGATCCAGTGACCGGTGATTTATGGGATACTGAAAATGGCCCGGACGCCTACGACGAAATTAACCTGGTCAGGCCCGGATTCAACAGCGGGTGGGAACGCATTATGGGGCCGGCAATTCGGGACGTTGAAGGAACGAGTGATCTGGTTCAATTTCCCGGTTCAGGATATTCGGATCCTAAGTTCTCTTGGCTTAAGACTGTCGGACCGACGGGGATCGCATTTCTGGGTTCAACACAACTGGGTGGTCAATAC
>DATGYM010000178.1:0-12851 GCA_035297925.1 Pyrinomonadaceae bacterium
ATGTATTTCCTGACACTCGCGCGTTCGCCCCAGCCGGCGTTTTCGTATGCAGAAGCGACGCGCGCAAAATCCGCTTCGCCGGTTTGGTGAATTATCCGTAACACATGTTTTAGCTCAGCCAGCGACGGCAGCGCCGCTACCATGCCCTCATTAATAGCGTGGGCGCCTTGCGATCCGCCGAACACCAGCAGCGAAAACTCGCCAGGCCGCTGTTGCCTGCACTCGATTTCAAAGAATTCGTGTCGCACCGGATTGCCGGTCACCACTGCTTTACCGCGGAAAAAAGGCAACGCCGCGTCGAAGGAAACCGCCGCCCTATCCACAAAACGTGCCAGCACTCGATTCGTCCAGCCGGGCAACGCATTCGACTCCATCACCAAAGTCGGCAGTTTCAGTAAAGCCGCAGTCAGAACAACTGGACCTGATACGTAGCCACCGGCGCCGACGACCACATCCGGCTGAAACTGCTTTATAGTTCTGCCCGCGTCGAGCAAGCTCTTTGGCAATACCAACAAGCCACGCGCGCGCGCGAGCAGGCCGACATTTTTTAGACCTGCACTGTCAATGATCGAGAGTTCAAAACCTGCTTGCGGAACCAATCTGTTTTCCAGCCCGCGCGCAGTGCCGACGAACCTGACTTTCGACTCCGGCTCGCGACGCAGGATTTCCTTGGCCACGGCGATTCCCGGATAAATGTGACCACCGGTCCCGCCGGCGGCAATCAGCACCCGCATCCTCTTATCCAAAGCGCGAAGAAGCCAGGCGCCCGGCAGCGGCCACGCCCACCGTGCGCGGCTGCTTTTCACGCGTGGCCCGCGCGCCGTTCAGAAGTTCCAGACTCAGAGAACCGGTTGCGTGTTGCGAAATGTTCAGCAACACGCCGACTGCCGCGAGCGTAGGCACCAAAGACGAGCCTCCGTAGGAAATGAACGGCAGCGGAATTCCTTTGGTCGGCACCAGCGAAAGCACCACGCTTATATTAAAGAGCGCCTGCGCCACGATACTCACGACAATTCCCAGTGAAAGCAATTTCCCAAAACGATCGGGCGCCAGCAACGAGGTGCGAATGCCGCGCCAGAGAAACAAGGCGAAGACCAGCAGCACTGCGAGGGTGCCCAGCAGTCCCAATTCTTCGGCGATAACTGCAAAGATGAAGTCGGAGTGGGCAAATGGCAGAAACATCATTTTCTGTTTGCCCTGGGCAAACCCGAGTCCGTTAGGTCCACCTGAACCGACCGCAATCAGCGACTGCACCACCTGGAAGCCGTTCCTCTGCGAATCGGCCCAGGGGTCGAGGAAAGTTACCAACCGGGCCATGCGCCAGGGCACGAAGATCAGCAGTCCTGCGGCCACGACAAACGCCGGCGCCGCGGCCATCGCCAGATGCAACAGACGCGCTCCCGCAGTGTAGACAACCACGGCGAAAGTCACTGCCAGCATCATCGATGTGCCAAAGTCGGGTTCAATTACAATCAAACCAGCCAGCAGTGCCGTTACCAAACCACAGGGAACAAAGGTGCGCCAAAAGTCACGTTCATCGCCGGCATGCTTCTCGAGGAAGTAGGCCAGAAAGATCGCCAGCGCAAGTTTTGAGATTTCCGATGGCTGAATTGAAAAGCCGCTAAATTTGATCCAGCGGCGCGCGCCGTTTACCGGCGAGAAAGCAAAGACGGCAAGCAACAGGAATCCCGTCAACAGCAGCAGTCCATATACAACGCGCCGGTCGCGCAAGCGGTTGTAATCAAACTGCATGGCTATGACCATGGCTGCCAAACCTATCGTGGTCCAGATTGCCTGCTTCGTAACGTAATAAAAACTGCCATGATGTTCGCTTTGCGCCAACACCGCGGAAGCGCTATAGACCATAACTACACCAAACAGCGCCAGCCCGATGGTTGCCGCGAAAAGCCACTTGTCCGGATATAATTTTCTTGCCATTAATTCTAAGAGCTTTCGAGTTTCGAGTTGCTAGTTGCGAGTTGCGGATTCGTCCGGTTGACAGATTGTTTACCGGCGAGCGAACTCGAAACTCGAAACCCTAGACTCGAAACTTCTTCCTTGAACACGCGGCCGCGATGCTCATAACTTTGAAACATATCGAAACTGGCGCAGGCCGGCGCGAGCAAAACAGTGTCGCCCGGCTGGGCCGCCTGAAACGAAACCGTCACCGCCTTCGCCAAATCAGCAGCCCGCTCGCTCGGAACCAGGTCTCCGAGCTCGCGCTCGATTGTGCCTGCGTCTTCGCCGATCAGAACGAGTTTGCGAACTCGCTCACTCACCAGTGAAGCAAGCGGCGCATAAGGCGCCTGCTTACCTCGGCCACCAAGAATCAAAACTATTTTTCCTGGCTCGTCATCAAATGCCTCCAGCGCCTTGACGGTAGCATCGACGCTGGTGGCTTTTGAGTCGTTGTAGAACTTGACGCTCTCGATTTCGGCGACGAATTCCAGACGATGTTCTACCGGCTGAAAATGCCTGATCGTCCCCCGCATCGAATCCGGCGCGGCACCGCAGGCAAGTCCGGCGGCCAAAGCTGCCAGCACATTCTCGACATTGTGCAGGCCGCGCAGGTTCAATTCATCGCGAGTCAGCAAAACTCGCTCTGCGGTGTTGCTGCGGGACACCAGCTCGCGGCCCCGCAGAAAAAGACCTTCCTCAAGCTCTTTCTTGACGCTGAACCAGGTGACATGCGCGCGCAAGCCCTGCGTCCAACTGGAAACAACTTCGTCGCCGGCGTTCAGGATCGCGACATCGCCCGGCCCCTGGTTCATGAAAATCCGGTGCTTGGCGGCAGCGTAATCAGTAAATGATTCGTAGCGATCCATGTGGTTTGGCGTAACGTTCAGTACTAAAGCGACTGTCGGATGAAACTGCTTGATCGTCTCTAACTGGAAGCTCGACGTCTCAACCACCGTCCAACCATCAGCGCGCGACGTTTCAACCAGGGAGATCAAAGGCGTCCCAATATTTCCGCCGACCTGCGTCGGCAAGCCTGCGTCTTTCAGCAGTTCGCCAATCAGGGTCGTGGTCGTTGTTTTGCCGTTAGAGCCGGTGATGGCGACGATTCGACCTTTCAAAAAGCGCGAAGCCAATTCCACTTCGCCGATAACTTCGGCGCCGGCGCGTTCTGCATAACGGAGCGGAATCGCTTTGGTTGGAACTCCCGGACTAATTACGACCAGATCCAACTGATCCAACAGCCATCCCGGCGCTTCGCCCGACAAGCAGCCGACGCCTTCGCCTTTCAAAGCCAGCGCGGCTGGGCTCCACTTTTCAATTGGCTGCGCGTCGTTCAGCGCCACCGTCGCACCGCGGGCCAGCAGGAATTTCGCGCATGCAACCCCACTGCGCGCTGCTCCCATTACCAGAACTTTCTTGCCGCTGAGCTCCAATCAATTCCACGTCCCCATCTGATTTTTCTGCCACTTGTGACCCGCCTGCTACCGCAGGTGGTACGCTCACTGCTCACTGCTCACCGCTCACCGCTCACCGCTCACTGCTTACTGCTCACTGCTGCCCTACCTCAGTTTCAACGTCGAAAGACTTAACAGCGCGAACAGAATCGCGAGAATCAAAAAGCGAAATACAATCTTCGACTCTTTCCAATCCTGCATTTCAAAGTGATGGTGCAGCGGCGTCATCTTAAATAGCCGCCGGCCGGTGCCCGTCGTGCGCCTGGTCATCTTAAAAACGCCCACCTGAAGCGTCACCGACAAGGCCTCAATTACGAAAACGCCACCCACCATCAACAACATGAACTCCTGTTTTGTGAGCACGGCCACCGTGCCCAACGCGCCGCCGATGGCGAGGCTGCCAACATCCCCCATAAATACTTCCGCGGGCGGGGCGTTGTACCAGAGAAACCCCAGGCTTGCTCCGGCCATGGCCCCGCAAAACACCGTCAACTCGGCCGCTTCCGGACGATGTGTTAACTCCAGATACGTGGCCCATCGTTTGTCGCTGCTCAGATAGGTAAGCGCCGTTAGGGCGGTCATCGCGATGAAGGTGACGCTTATCGCCAGGCCGTCCAAACCGTCTGTTAAATTTACGCCGTTGGAAAAGCCGAGCAGCACAATGATGATGAAGAGCAAATAAAGGAACGGTCCAATGAAACTGATGCCGGTAGGGTTCGCCGTCGCCTTGATGAAAGGAATGCTCACGTTCCATGAGTAGTCGCTTGCGAAATATTTGGTTAAGACATAGAGCACTGCCCAAACCCCGATCGCCACCAGCAACTGACCCAGTAACTTTTGCTTTCCCGTGAGACCCAGGCTGCGTTGCTTCGCCATTTTGTAGTAATCGTCGGCGAACCCGATCGCCCCGAACAGCAACATGGCTAATACAACTGTCCACACATAAACACTCGACAGTCTTGCCCATAACAAGGTTGAAATGACGACCGAGCCAACGATCAGCACGCCGCCCATGGTTGGCGTGCCGCGTTTGGCCATGTGGGCCTGCGGTCCTTCTTCTCGAATCTGCTGTCCCACGTTCCATGTCTTCAAAGCGCGAATCAACTTGCCACCAAAAAGAAGCGAAAGCATCATCGCGGTAATCGAGGCATAGGCTGTGCGAAACGTCACGTACTGAAATACGTTCAGCGCCTTGATTAGAAACCAATCCTTCTCCCTAAAATGGTTGTAGATCAGTTCGTATAGGACGTAATAAATCATTCTCTATCGCTATGGTTTCTGCTCGTTAGGCTTTGGTAAACTGTTTTCGTTTTCCTGAACCGCAGCCTGCAAACCCAACGGTTTGCGTTACGCCTGATCTTCCCCCGCTAACGCGAACTGCTCGCGAATGGCCGCTACTATTTTGTCAGTGGCGACGCCTCGCGAGCCCTTTACCAAAACAAGATCGCCCTCCCTGAGTTCAGCCACAATCGCGCCGGCCGCTTCCTCGGAAGTTTCGAAGAAACGCGTCTGACTTAAACCCGCTTCCTTCGCGCCCGCAACAATTGCCGCCGCGAGACCGCGAACTCCCCAAACTGCATCAACGCCTGCGCCGCCGATTTCGCGCCCGGCATCCCGATGAAGGGCGCCCTCTTCGGGTCCCAATTCCAGCATTTCACCGGCGATCACAATTCGCCGGTTTGCATTTACGCCTGGCTCTGTAATGGTGCGCACCATATTCAGCAGTGAACGCGGATTCGAGTTGTACGAATCATCCACCACAGTAAAGCCGGCCGCAAAGTCGAGCACTTCGCCACGCATGCGAGGCGGCCGGGCATTACTTAAAGCTGCGGCAATCTGCGCCGGCGGCACTTCAAAGCAGGTGGCTACCGCTGACGCGGCCAGCGCATTCATCAGGTTGTGACGGCCACTCATATGAAGCTTAGCCGAAGTTTCTCCCAATGGCGTTCTCAGGCGAAAACGAATCAAGCCCAGACGTCCAGTGTCAATTTCTGTCGCCGTCACGTCCGCCGGGTTGTCGACGCCGAAAGTTATTGTGCGCCCCCGGTGCAGGTTGCGCATCTTGATTACCCATTCATCATCCGCATTCAACACCGCTACGCCGCCAGGCTTGAGACCTTCGATGAGCTCGGCTTTCGCCGCAGCTATATTTTCTATGCTCCCCAGGTACTCGAGGTGCACTGGCGCAATCATCAACTCCACCGCAATATCGGGTGGCGTGATGTGGCACAGTCTTCGAATCTCGTGTGTAGGCGAAGACATTCCCATTTCCAGCACCGCCACATCAAACTCCTCCGGCGACCGACCCTGGCTCACCATGCGCAGTACCGACAACGGCAGGCCGAGGCCATTGTTGTAGTTGCGCTCGCTTTTCAATACGCGTTGACCGTTCGCGGACAGCAGATGCGCAGTTAATTCCTTGGCCGTTGTCTTTCCCGCGCTGCCCGTAATTCCGACTACGGTCCTGCCCCATTGTTGGTAAACACGACGCGCGAGAGCTTGCAGCGCGGCAATGGCATCATCCACCAGCAGTAGACGACCTCTTAAGGCTTCAAGTTCTCGATCACCGGCCACGCGATCAGCCCGCGCAACAGCGGCCAGCGCCCCGCTTGCAAACGCGCCGGCTATATATTGATGTCCATCGGCAAACGTGCCGTTAAAGCCGGCCCGGGCGTAATCCTGCTGCGAAAGCGCAAAGAAAAGTTCGCCGGCTTTAACCGACCGAGAGTCTATCGAAAAGTCTGTTATCTTTTTGTCAAACAGCTCGGCGCTTACGTCATTAACCGCCGCCTCCATTAAAACCGCTGCTTCGCGAACATTCACGTGATTGCGACCTCTTGCTCCTCAATTCGCGCAACGCCATCAAAGGTCGAACAACTCATGCCCACCAGCGACGGCGACGCTACGGATTCCGACTCGCTCGCGGCGAAGTTGTGAAATCCAGCAGCATGCGTTTCGAGGAATAATTCCTCGACTGCCACCGTAGCATGAGTTCTGCACGTTACGCGATTCTCACGCAAACGTTTTCTACAAGCTGCAACCCGGTCTCTTAAACCACCACTTGTGACATCGTTAGCAGGCATTCGCTGGGGGATCATTTTGCTTGCTCCGTAAATTTGATGATAGCGATGTAACGCAAACTGTCAGTTTGCATAGCTCTCACTGTTTGCGCCACAAACAATTGGCCGGAACCGATCTACCTTTCGTCACCTTTGCCGAAGTCGGCATAAACGATTTGTCCAGGGCGCAACTCAGCGCCGACTTGCGGACTCTGCCCAACTACGCGGCCGCCCTCGCCGCGCGCTTCCAGTTGCAAACCTAAGCGGGCACAGGCGCGCGCAACGTCGCGCACACTGCGTCCGCGCAAATCAGGCATCGCGATCGCATTATTCGTCGCGACTGCATAAACAATCTCGCCGCCTTTATTGTCGCGCGCCGCCACTCGCGGCATTGTCAGATCTCTGCTCGCCTCCTGCTGCGCCTCGTCCTGGCGCAGCTTCTCAGCACTGCGTTCTTTGGCGAGTAAAGCAGGCGTCTGCGCCGCACTCGCCACCAATTCCGGTTCCTTGAAATCCGTGTCTGGTATGACGCCCATCTCCGGCAAAATGTGTTCGGCAATCTGACGGAACACCGGCGCGGCCACATCGCCGCCGTGATATGAGCCGCCGGGCTCGTCGATCACTACAATGATGACCACTGCCGGGTTGTTTACAGGCGCGAAGCCTACGAAGGAGGCCACAAACTTCGTCCTGGAATATGTCTTTGTCCTTGTGTCGATCTTTTGCGCCGTACCGGTCTTGCCCGCCGCCGTGTAGCCGTCTAATTGCGCCTTTTTCGCGGTGCCGTTCAACGTTACCCCTTCCAGCATTCCGCGCAATGCGCTCGCGGTTTCTTTACTAATCACGCGGCGTGATTCTGGATCCGGCCGATAAGTTGAGACGCCGGCGCTGTTGCGAATCTCGCGAATCAAATGGGGACTAATCCGTACACCGTCGTTTGCCAAAGCACCAAAAGCGGCCACCATTTGCAGCGGTGTGACGCCCACCTCCTGACCGATAGCGACCGAACCGATCGATGAAGGCAGCCACCGGCTCAAGGGATGAACCATACCCGCTGTTTCGCCAGGCAATTCGACACCGGTCCGCGAACCAAACCCAAACCGGGTGATGTAGTCATGCATCGCTGGGTCGCCAACGCGTAGTCCAAGTTTGATTGCCGCTACGTTGCTCGACTTCGCCAGCGCCTCGGCTATGGTCAGGTTTCCAAACGGGTGGTGATCGTGAATTACGCGTTTGGCTACCGTTATCGAACCCATCTGGCAATCGATGTGGTCGTCTGGTTTTGCCAGACCTTTTTCGATAGCCGCGGAAAAGGCCACGATTTTAAAAGTGGAGCCCGGCTCGTAAATATTTTGCAGCGCCCAATTGTTTCGCGCTGCGGGTGGTGCCGCCCCAACATCGTTGGGGTCAAACGTAGGTGCATTGGCAAGCGCCAGGATTTCACCCGAACGTGGATCGAGAACAATGGCCGTCCCCGCCCTCGCTCCTGACTGTTCAATGGCCGTGGTCAAGGCGGCTTCAGCCTGATACTGAATTGACTGATCGATTGTCAGAACTATTGTCTGTCCGGGTCTGCCGGATATTTCTGTGCTCTCATAGGCGCGACCCAGCGAATCCTTTTCGATGAAGACTCTTCCCGGCTCGCCTGTGATCTTTTCGTTGTAAACCTGTTCGATTCCGGCCAGCCCTTTGCCGTCGAGGCCGACAAAGCCAAGCACGTTGGCCGCCAGCGAACCATTCGGATAAAACCGCTTCGGCTCTTTTCGTGTATGAACTCCGGTGAGCTCCATTGTTTCAAGCAACTGAGCTGTTTCGGGAGCTATTCGGCGAGCCACCCAAAGAAACCTGCGACCGCTGTTTCTCGCATCGTTGATTTGTCTAAAGACCGTCTTCGCATCCAGCCTCAGCAACGACGCAAGACTGGCAGCGGTACAATCGATGGCGCCGGTAACCTGGGCTTCGCTATCTTTCTCGTCCTTTAGGAATTCATCCGGCGCGATGAAGACCGAGGTCGTGTCGATCGTGCGAGCCAATTCGCGCTCGTGGCGGTCGAGCACGGGCCCTCGCGCAGCGGTCGTTTCAATTGCGTCCTGTTGTTGCTGATGCGCGCGCGCCACCAGTTTCTCGTGTTTCGACACCTGCAAATAGACAAGCCGCGCGCTGATACTCAGCATCCAAAAAGCGACAAAAGCCGCAACGAAAAGCGTGCGGCGAGTCGAAAGGTCCGGTTGTGAATCTCTCTGACGGGAACGCGTCATCCGCGGTTATGTCCCTTCTTACTTGACCCGGGAGGGAAGAATCTTCTCAACACTCCGAGACTGCAGATCTGAATTCAGATCTCACAACTCACCGTCTCGAATCTGTTACAGCTAATTGCCAGCGCGCCTGTCAGCGCTGAAAAGAAGCGGAAGGATTAGCTAGTGCCGGCGCGAATGGCAATTGACTTCGGCTGCTGCCTTTCTGAGTTCCCACCTGACTAGCCAAAAGAGGCTTAAGGCCCAGTTCGCGCGCTTGTATTGCCAACCTTGCCGGCGCAAAGGCCTGCTCCTTTTTCAACAGCAACTGTTGCCTCTCCTCAAGCAGCCTGACGCGCTCGCGACGAAGACCCTCACTCATATATCCGTATTGAACGGCAGCAAAGTGTTGTTGCGCCGCGTATACGAAACCACCGGCTAGTACCAGACCACAGCACAGCAATAGCCCGAGTCGGGAGAGGGCGCGCAGGTCGCGATCACGATGTATCGTGGAATTTCGCTGTTTGGAGGGAACTCTTCTCATGGGGAACTCCGGGTCCTGGTTCGTAGATTTCGATATCAAAGCTTGCGACAGGCGCGAAGTTTTGCGCTGCGAGATCGGGGATTCTGTTCGATCTCAGAATCAACAGGCACTACCGGGCGCTTCGTTAGGATTTCTACTACGCGTCGCGCACCGCAGCGGCAAATATCCGACCGACTGCGGAGAGCGCATTGGCAGTAGCCTGATAGGCGGCGCAGCTCCTGCTTCATTATCCGGTCTTCCAGCGAATGAAAACTTATTACAACGAAGCGGCCGTCGGGCTGTAAAAGATCAATCGCGGTCGCAACGAAGCGACCCAATTCTTCCAGTTCGCGGTTAACGGCGATACGCAACGCCTGAAAGGTGCGTGTTGCGGGATGGATCTGCCAGCGTTTACGCCGTCCAGCCGCGCGGGCCACCAAATCGGCCAGTTCTCTGGTAGTCGTGATCGGCTCTCCCCGTTCGCGACTCTCAACGATCCATTTCGCAATCCGGCGTGAGTTTCGCTCCTCGCCATACTCGAAGATTATTGCTGCTATTTCTGCTTCCGATAGTCGAAGCAAGAGATCCGCTGCGGTTTCTTCGTCCCCTTCGGGATTCATCCGCATATCCAGCGGTGCGTCAAAGCGAAAGCTGAAACCTCTCGTAGGTGAGTCAAACTGCAGCGACGAGACGCCAAGATCTGCCAATACACCGGCCGCTTCCGTTTCGTCGAGGTCCTTGAGGATTCGGTCGAGCTCGCGAAAGTCTGCATGCGCTGTACGAAAGCGTGGGCCGAAGCGGGCCAATCGTTCACTGGCAAAGCTAAGCGCCGCCGGGTCGCGATCAATACCAATCACGCGAGTATTGGACGAAGTCTCGAGGATCGCTTCACTGTGCCCGCCGAGACCGACCGTGCAGTCTACGAACAGGCCGCCTCGCTCGAGAGCGAGAAACTGAATTGTCTCTCGTAGCAGCACGGGGCGATGGGGCGCGCCTCTGCCCCCCAAAGGCGCAGCCATCACCACCGCCCCGTGATCTTGTTCAAAGAACTACTAACCAGTGATAAGTGAAAGGTGAAAGGTGAAAGGTGAAAAGTCGAGCTGCTTTTTATCCAATTTCTTCTCACTCTTCACTTTTCACTCTTCCTAAATACCCAACTTCGAAATCGCAGCCTCGTCCTCTTCTGTATAAGGATCAGCAAGCATGCGGGCCTTGAATACGTCGAGCTCCCAAACTTCGAGGTATGTCAGATAACCCATTACGGCGACATCCCCCATAACTCCCGCGCTCTTCCGCAACAGTGGATGGATCAAAATGCGGCCTTGCGCATCCATCGTCGCCTGCTGACCAAAGTAGTTCGTTCTGTCAAGGAACTTGCGCCGCGCCGGATCCATCGTCGGCAGAAGTGAAAGACGTTTTTCTATCGATTCCCATTCGGGCAGCGGATAAATGCGAACATTGTCACCGGCTAAACTTGTTATGTAGAATTCGCCGCCGTGCTTCTCTTCAATAAGTCGGCGAAACGGCGTCGGCACCTTTAGCCGACCCTTCGCGTCTATCCGGGTCGTGTAATTTCCTCGCAGCATAGAGTCGACCGGTTGTTGAATTGGCGGGTGGCCTTTCCTGGAAAAGTTACTAAATGATCGTTAGCTACGAGGTTGGACCCACTTCCGACCACTTTTGACCACCCACGCCGGATACTACGCTCCATCATTTTGAGTGTCAATAGAAAACTGGGTATTTTTCTGAGGTGTTTTAGTTTTCCTCGCGCGGAGGCGATGTTTAGTGTTCGCCTGTCGTCCGCCTCAGGCCAGCACCGCAGAAGACATCATCTGAGTGAAAAACTTCCCGGATAGGCAGGGACAGGGGCGTGATGTATATTGGCGCCCCATGCTTCGGCACAATGTTTTCAGTTTCACCACGCATAAATGAATCCTGATCAGATTGGATTTACTGCGCTGCTACTGCTTGGTTTGCTCGCTGCGGGAGCCAATCTCCTGGGTGGATTTGTTCTTATCAGATCCGGCGCCCACCGTTTCGGCGAGCGCTTTCTGAAATATCTCGTAGCGCTTGGCGCCGGATTCATGCTGGCCGCGATCTTTATCGAGATCGTGCCTGAAAGTTTCAGCATCTGGACTGCAGGACTCGAAGGCAAAGGCGCCGCCCAAGCCGTAGTGGGCGCGATGACGTTACTCTTAGGCGGCTATCTGCTGATCCAACTTTTCGAGCACACGCTGGCCCCACACTTTCACTTTGGCGCTGAAACACATCCCGAGTCTTTCATGAAGCCTTCCGCGGCCTACACCGCAGTGGGTGGCTTATGGATTCATACTTTTTTTGACGGGGTGTCGATTGCCGCGGCGTTTCTGGTTAACTTTCGAGTCGGTCTGCTCGTATTCGTGGCTATCTTGCTCCATAAGATGCCGGAAGGGTTCACAGTCGCATCGATCATGCTCGCTTCGGGGCGCTCTTCGCAAAAAGCCCTGTGGGCGACGGCTGCTATCGGCATCGCCACGCTGGCGGGAGTTATCGCAGTAGCTCTACTAAACACGCGAATCAATGGCGCCGTCGGATACGCGCTGCCCTTCTCTGCCGGCGTAACTCTTTACGTAGCAGCGAGCGATCTGATTCCCGAAGTAAATCACAAAGAAGAAAGAAACCCGATGGTCTCAATTGTCGTTTTCGTAGGTGTGGCGCTTTTCTATTTCCTGCATAAATTGTTTGAGGGGTAGACGGCCCCCGGAGTTGGTCAACCTTTAATTGACAGAAAGATCTTCCATATCCGCGTCGACCGCACCCCGGCCATCGGTAGCGGGCTTGTATTCCGTCCTGGCTTGTCTCGCTTGCGCGTGCGTCATTCTGTTTTCCGCCAGTCGAGCGAGCTATGCCCAGACGGGCGAATCGCCTGTTCTACTTCCCTCACCCTTCACACCCGTCGTTGACAATGCGAACGTCATCGATTCAGAAACGAGGACGAGGATCGAGTCGATCTATCGAAATCTCAAAGAACGCGCTGACATCGAGTTTGCAGTTGTAACTATCGACACGACCGGCGGCCGGGACATTTCCGAATATACCCTGGACGTGTATCGGGGCTGGGGAATCGGATCAAAAACCAACGATGGTTTCCTGCTGCTGCTGGCAATTCAGGATCGAAAATACTTTACCGAAGTCGGCTACCACCTTGAGGGCGATCTCAATGATGGTCTCGTAGGTGAAATTCAACGCAGCTATCTCGTACCACAACTAAGAAAGGGAAATTACAGTAAGGGCATCTACGACACGGTACAAGCCTACGTTGCCACCCTCGCACAGAAACGGGGCTTCACCGTTGAAGGGATCGACCAAAGCTATGCCTACCGCCAGGCGCCCACGAGTTCGTCTGGCAGAGATAATTCGGGAAGAGTATCGAGTCCATGTTGCACCTTATTGATAATTCTGGGAGTAATCATTCTCCTGCTCTCATCGACTAGAAGAGGGGGCGGCGGCCGAGGCGGCGGCGGTGGCTGGTGGAAGCTTTTTCTATTGGGCTCACTTTTAAACAGCGGCAGTCGAGGCGGTTGGGGTGGATCGAGCAGCGGCTGGGGTGGCGGCGGTTTTGGCGGCGGAGGCGGTGGATTCG
>DATGYM010000179.1:0-2051 GCA_035297925.1 Pyrinomonadaceae bacterium
GCCGCTGCTCATCTCCTCGGATTTCGCCGCCGCTCTCCGAGAGTCGCGAAATCTTCTAGTGTCAGTCGGGCGCTATGCGCTCCGTGGCGTGGGCCGGCCCCAAGATCTCTATACTCTCGATCCCGGTGCCCTGCTCAGTTAGACTTGCTCGAATTCAAGGATTGTTGAACGGGAAGGGTAAACAATCCGTGTCAAGCCATATAAAAATCTAACCGGAGCTAGGATTCGTTGAGTCATGTGAAAATCTAACCGAAGCTTGCGTGCGAATTTGTCGTTGCATTTCAGATAACTGACGTTTTTGTTTTTTAGTGAAGGTCCAGTTTCTCCAAGCCGAACCAGCTCGAGGGCGCGGCAACGATAGCTTGTTCGGCACAAGCTTTGACTGTGTTAACGGGGTTTTCTCCCTCGGTTGACTGTTTTGTTGGGCGGCTAAGTGGTACAGGCAGTCGAGCTGTTGGTCGATGTGTCGGGAGAGTTCAAAAGGGTCAGTGTTTTTAGCCATAGATTTGAGCGCCGGGATGTGTGAAGACTTCTCTGCGGATTGAAGCACCCGCTCCAGGGGAGTAGCAGGCCAATCGTAACGGCGCGTGACCCGCGAGCCTTTACGGATCTTACGGCTAAGCTTCATGGAGGGCTGGAACAGATTCTGAAAGATTCGAAGCTGCTGGTAGAGGGAATTGATTGTCGTGCGAGCTTCCAACGTATCATAGCGCTGCCATCCTAAGAGCTTACGTACATGAGTCCAATTTTTCTGCTCCACATGAGCATTGTCATCTTTTTTGTAAGGCCGGGAGCGGGTGAACTGCACGCTTTGGCCTTTGGGTCTTTGTTGGCAGAAATTAAAGAGGTGGGCGTTGATGAATTCACTGCCATTATCGGAGTCGATGCCACGCAGCCCGAAGGGCAATCTTTGCTCGATTTGCCTAAGCGCCTCGACGATCCCAAGTTGTCCTTTACCCATGACCGCCTGTCGTTCCACCCAGCCGGTTGCGATATCGACGCAGTCTAAAGTGTAGAGAAACTCCCCGGCCGCCGAAGCTCCCGAATGAGAGACCAGGTCGATCTCCAAGTAGCCCGGCAACGTCACATCCCAATGCGCGGTTTTGATAGGAATCATGTGTTTGAGAAGGGAGCCCGGCCGGGTCGTACCGTAGAGTCGCCGTTTAACGGTTCGCTTGTGGGCGAAAAGCCGCCGATCCATCTGACGGGCACTGATCGCTAAGAGCTCCTTTGCCAACTCATCGTTGATTCCGAAGTGTTTCTTGATCCACGGAAGCCACTGCGGCATGGCTGCCTTGAGCCGCTGCGAGCACAAATAGCCTGAGGCTTCCCAGACTTTGGCCAGCATGGAGATACTCGCCTTGCTGTAAGTAGCCGAGCGTGAGGCAGGGCGACGCTCAGCTCTCGGCTTCAACGGACGGTTCAACAGCCAAATGGCATACTTTCGGTTGTAACCGCAGACCTTGCAGAATTCTTCTAACATAGCCGTCTTCTCAACTCGCTGCCCGTGGCGATATCGTTCATGGATCGTTCGCAAATATTCTCGCTTCGATTGTCGCGCCATGCTGAATTCCTCCATCAATCCTCCTCCTTGTCCCAGTTATCGTGAGCCCAAAGAGGGTTAGATTCTCAAATGGCGCAACGAACCTTTATTGGGTTAGATTATACACGGCGCAATACGGACGGTAGCGCTTGGCATTTGTTGGCTGTTACACTCACCGGCGCGCGCGGCGGATTTGGACGGTCGCATCAGAGCAATGGAGGACGGGCTCTCGAAGCTGAAGGAGCAGCAAGTCGAAATGAAAAAGGAAGCTACCGCAGCAGCGGTGGCGTTGCCGACGTTTGAATACCGGCCAGGCAACGGCTTGAACATCGAAGCGGCGGATAAGTCGTGGGGTTTGCGTGCTACCATCGAGACGCATTTTCGCTATTTGTTTGAAGCCGGGCGCGATCAGCAGGGCCGGACAAATGGCGAGCTGATGGGTCGGCGGTTCAGACCTGGAATGTACTATTGTATTAACAATTGTCTGTGGGAAATCGAGACAATACTG
>DATGYM010000180.1:0-24847 GCA_035297925.1 Pyrinomonadaceae bacterium
TTCGAGGTCGTGGCTGCGCGAGCCATTGTGCGAGTTGGACATTTGAAAAGAAGCTCCCGGCCAGGTGGTTACACACCTTGAAATTATTCTAGCACGGGTCGACCGGCGTCGCCGCTGCCCGGTCATTACTGGGTAATTGTCCAATTGAAATTTTCTGCGCTTCCTTTGCGTTGCTCAGCGTCTGGGCGTGAGTGAGAGCCACACGGCGCGCGGGGATTGCGCAGAGACACTAGTTGTTAAGGCGACTGACTTGCGGCGGGGTTTGAAAGAATCTATGAGAGGTACTGTCTCTCAACAGCCTGGATTTTTGCGACTCTCTTCCGATGTCGCTCCTCAGTTAATTCTGTGGTCAGCCAGGCTCTTACGATCTCGCGCATTTCGGCGCTGCTGATTGTCTTACTTCCCAGAGTGAGGACGTTTGCGCCATTGTGCTCGCGCGAGTTGCGAGCGACAGCGACTGAGTAACAGGCAGCAGCGCGTACGCCCGGTACCTTATTCGCGGTCATGGCGCTGCCGACTCCAGCGCCGTCGATGATAATTCCGACGTCAACTGCTCCTTCGGCAACACTGCGCGCCACCGCATAAGCCAGATCGGGATAGTCGACGGGGTCTTCTGAATTCGTTCCAAAGTCGTGGACCTGATGACCCAACTCCTGCAAAAACCCCTTGAGCTCCTCTTTCATTTTGAACCCGCCGTGATCGGCGCCCACCGCAATTAAGCGTGACGTCTTTGAGCCGCGTCTGGGAACGCGGCGTACAAGCTCGATTCGTTTCGCTGCGACGATGTCTGCTGCCAGCGCTGTCAGCCGTGCCCCTTCTGCTATGCGCAGGGTTGCGCCATCGGCCAGATCGCGAACGTCATCCTCGGTGATGATCGTTTTTGACGACTCGTCGCGCAACGCGCTGGTCTCAGGCGCAGTGCCGGGATTTTCTGAAACCGTATCGACAAAGCGGCTCGAGGTTTGGGGGGTAGTGAGATTGGTTTGATCTTCCGCGGGGATGGACTTATCCAGCACCTCCCTAACGAGGGCCCTGATGCGATCGCGAGTTGAATTGTCAGCCATAGGAAAGAGAAGTCAGAAGTCAGAATTCAGAATTCAGGAGTCGGAATTCAGCCAGCAGGATTCAGGAGTCATTGCCTTCAGCGGTGGCGCCCCGTAAGCGCCATTCCTTTCCCGCTGCCTCTGCTCCTGCCGACTGCTACCCACTGC
Organism: Pyrinomonadaceae bacterium; assembly: GCA_035297925.1. GTDB lineage: Bacteria > Acidobacteriota > Blastocatellia > Pyrinomonadales > Pyrinomonadaceae > PSRF01. The sequence goes on from DATGYM010000180.1 coordinate 1,212, forward strand.
TTTTTTCACGCTAGCGACTCATCGCGCAAATCCAATAGACGCCCGGCGGAAGCAACAACTTTGCCGCCGCGAATCTTCAAGTCAACTCTGCCCACATAGATGCCGCTTCTGCCGACCTGAAAAATAATCGTGTCGCCGCCAGCCGGTGTTTTCGTTATTACGGGCTGCTTCATGAACGTGTGCGTGTGCCCGCTGGCAATGAAATCGATTCCATCTACTTGAGCCGCAACTTGAGTGTCACCAATCTCCGCTCCCCTTGGGTTCGGATAATAACCGAGGTGAGACATACCAACCACGAGCGCACATCGTTCGCGCCCGCGCAACGTCGCCACTACATCTCTCGACGCTTTGATTGGGTCGAGGTATTTCACGCCCTTGAAATTCACCGGCGTGATTAAGTTCTCGGGGCTTATGCCCAATCCGAACAGTCCTACGCGCACCTCACCAATCTTGCGCACCGCATAGGGCTTGACACGATTCTCGAGCGGTGTGCCCCGGAGGTCGTAGTTGCTCGATACAAACTCAAAGTTGGCGAACTCCATCGCCGCCGCCAAGGCATCGACCCCATTGTCGAAATCGTGATTACCGAGCGTCACAACGTCGTAGCCGATTAGCGACATCGATTTATATTCAACTTCGCCTTTGTAGAAATTGAAGTAAGGCGTGCCCTGAAAGACGTCGCCCGCATCGATCAGTAACGTGTTGGGATTTTCCTTACGCACGCGCTTAACTAATGTTGCGCGCCGCGCCACGCCACCTTTGTCCGGGTACAGTCCGTCATTGGCCGGAATCGGATCGATCTGTGAGTGCGTGTCGTTGGTGTGCAGAATCGTGATCAGCTTTTCGCCGGTTGCTACTTCGAGGAGGTTCCCGTCCACAGAGGCCACCAATGGTGACGTCAGTAACTGCAAAGCCGTTTGCGGCGAGGCGGCAACAAGGCCGCCCGCAATTGAAGCTTTGAGAAAACCACGCCTGGTGATCATTGTCTTGGTTCCTCCCCAGTCGAGGCAGCTTTATCAAATACGAAACGGCCGTCTAAAGTTGACTTTATCTCGCGACCGCCGGCGTTTTCCCCCTTCACATAATCAGTAATAGCGTCGCGTATGGTGAGTCCAAGTGGACGCGTGTTCCTGGCTTGCTTCAGCACGGCAGAGTAATCGCCACCAGTGACGTTCAGCAGATAATCGATGCTGATGACGGTATAAACTGCCGCCGGGTCAATCTCTTTTTCAGCACCGTCAATCAGAAACCTGGCACTCTCCAATTCAAGTTGCTTCCCACTATTAACCCTATATTTTACGCGCGCGCCCGACTGAGCATCGCGATGCGAAACCACCACACGCAACAAGTCCAGCACCTGCGCACCGGTCAAGTCGAAGGCGACCAGAGTATTTTCAAATGGCAGCAACTCAAAGACGTCGCGCAGCGTCAGGTCGCCTTCTGTAATGACATTCTTCCTCAACCCGCCGCTGTTTGTGACTGCCAGAATAATTGGTCTGGCAAGTTTTGCGCTTGCCTGGGAACGAATTCCGTCGGTGACAAAATTACCCAGCGAGCCACCACCGACACCGCCCTTGTTCAAGTCTCCTTTTAATTTGCCGACGACCTGATCCAAAGCACGCACCTTGGGACTGTATGCTGTCAGCAGCTTATCCACCGCAGTATCGTCAGGAATACTCGAGTCGACGACAGTTTCGGAGACATTGGCGTGGGCGGAGGGCGCAGGGCCCGAACGGGCACCCGCCTGGCCGAGCGCAGCTTGCATACCGGCGGCGACAATACAAAATAAGAGAGCACAATTGATTAGCGTGCGTTTAGCTCTTGACACTGCTCCTGGATTCCTTTGCCGGAAGCGAAATATAACAGCGCAAACTTCTTGATGCGATTGACCTGTACGGAGAGCTTCAATAGTATGTCGCACCACAAGGCAGATCCGCAACAGCGTTTTCAGTCAACAAATCGAACTTAATGAACGACGCGAGGAGATTATTAACTTGGCTACTTCTTCCGCACACATGCCATCGGAATTCAGCAATCCAAATCTTGAAGTGCTACTTTCACAGGAGCAACTGCAAACTCGTATCAGGGAACTCGGGGCCGAAATAACCCGCGACTACGCCGGACTCAATCCCCTGCTAATCGGCGTTTTGAAAGGCGCCTGTTTTTTTCTAAGCGACCTATTGCGCGCGATCGACACGCGCTTGAGTATTGAGTTCATGGCGATTTCCAGTTACGGCTCGTCGACGAGAACGTCCGGTGAAGTTCGCATCATGAAGGATCTCGACGTGCCGGTCGAGGGCCGTCACATACTTGTGGTTGAAGACATCGTGGATACCGGCCTGACGCTTTCCTATTTGCTGGCCAACCTGGAATCGCGCGGCGCCGCCAGCGTGAAACTGGTTGCACTGCTCGACAAGTTTGAGCGGCGCGAAAAAGACGTGAAGATCGACTATCTTGGTTTTCAGATACCGGATCACTTTGTGGTTGGGTATGGGCTCGACTACGCGGAACGCTATCGCAATCTGCCGTTCATCGCCGTATTGAAGAATCCGGAACCTGTATCCTGAATTTATGATGATGCGCCTGGCACCTTTGTACAAAAAGTCAATAAACGCGATTGTCAGACTGAATCTTGGGCCGGTCGCTACCCGCTCACGGTTCTGATACGGCCACGGCGTTGCCGATCGCGGCTCTGCCGCCTTCGTGGGAATCTTTACTGCCATCGTCGGACGGGGCGGTAGCCCGACCGTCAGGGAGGGCTTGCAGAAACCGCGAACTTCGTGGGAAATCTTTACTGCCATTGTCGGACGGGGCGGTAGCCCGACCGTAAGGGAGGGCTTGCAGAACCGCGAACTTCGTGGGAAATCTTTACTGCCATTGTCGGACGGGGCGGTAGCCCGACCGTCAGGGAGGGCTTGCAGAACCGCGAACTGCACCTTTACGACAACTAACTATGCTGCGAGGTGATGCCTCGCGAGAGACTTCCGATGAAAAAACATTTCCTGGCTTTTATCGTCTTGATGGTTTGCCTTTGCGGAACGCGAACAAATGCACAGGACTGGTCGAAAGTTGAAATCAAGGTCACGAAGATGGCTGGAAACGTTTACATGCTGGAAGGAGCCGGCGGCAATATTGGCGTCTCTGTCGGCCCTGACGGCATTTTGATTGTTGACGATCAATTTGCGCCGCTGGCCGATAAGATCAAGGCCGCCCTAAAAACCCTCGGCGAGGGCAAGTTGAAATTCGTCTTGAACACTCACTATCACGGCGATCACACCGGCAGCAACGTGGTCTTTGGTCCCGAGGCGCCGATCATCGCGCAGACCAACGTACGCAAGCGGCTTTCTGAAGAACAGAAGTCGAAGTTCTTCAACCGTACGACACCGCCATCGCCGAAAGAAGCCTTGCCGGTTATCACTTTTGACCAGGGGGTTTCCGTTTTCTTCAACGGCGAAGAGATCAAGGTCTTGCATTTCCCCCACGGCCACACTGATGGCGACAGCGTGATCTTCTTCACCGGTTCGAACGTCGTTCACATGGGTGACGATTTCTTCAACGGCAGGTTTCCGGTTGTCGATCTGGAAGCAGGCGGCGATGTGGAAGGGATGACGAAGAACGTCGGCGACATAATCAGCAAGTTACCTCCGGGTGTAAAGGTAATCCCCGGCCACGGTCCGCTTTCAGATGTTGAAGGACTAAAGGCGTTTCACCGTATGCTGGTAGAGACGACGGAGATTGTGAGGAAGCGAATGGCAGCCGGTAAGACTTTGGAGCAAATCAAAGCCGAAGGGCTGCCGGAAGAATGGAAGTCGTGGGGTTCGGGATTTATCAACACCGATCGCTGGCTGGAGCTTATCTACAACAGCCTGTCCGCAAAGCACTAGCTTCATTGGCCGGGGATTTACGTGGATTGAAAGAATCTGAAAAAGTGTTAGGGGATCTCCGTTCCCTTATCTTATCTAATCCGCATTTATCCGCGCGAATCCGCGGTTAGTCTGTCAATTCAGAGAGGAAACTCTCACCGGCAGTCAACTTCAAACCAAAATTTTCAGCGACTGTTTGGCCGATGTCCGCGAGCGAAGCTCGTGTGCCGAGGTTAACTCCCGCGCGCGCAGTTTTTCCGTAGACCAGCAACGGCGCATATTCGCGCGTGTGGTCTGTACCGGGAAAGGTGGGATCGTTGCCGTGGTCCGCAGTTATGATCATCAAATCGTCAGCGCGCATCACAGCCTCAATACGAGGCAAGCTGGAATCGAAGTGTTCGAGAGCCCTCGCGTATCCTTCGGTGTCGCGACGGTGGCCATAAAGCATGTCAAAGTCGACAAGGTTGGAAAAGATCAGACCGCGAGTGTCCCGCTGCAAAGCGTGGATCGTCTGATCGATCGACTGTTGATTATTCTTTGCAGTCAAATCCTCGGTGACGCCCAGCGAATCGTAAATCGACGCAATCTTACCGATGCAGACAACGTCGAGGTCCTCGTCTTTCAGAGCAGGCAACAGGTTGGCTCGCGGCGGCGGTACGGCATAGTCGTGACGATTTTCGGTGCGATAAAAACTTCCTGGCTCACCCAAAAAAGGCCGCGCGATGACGCGACCAACCTTATGTTCACCGTCGAGTATGCGCCGTGCCGTTTCGCATATTTCGTAAAGCCGGTTTAGAGGAATCACCTGTTCGTGAGCGGCGATTTGAAAGACCGAATCGGCTGAGGTGTAAACGATAGGCTTGCCGGTAGCGACGTGTTGCGCGCCCAACTCCTTAATGATTTCCGTTCCCGAGGCCGCAAAGTTTCCCAGCACTCCCGGAACGCTGGTTTCGTGGATGAAGCGGTCGAGGATCGCAGGCGGAAATCCGTTTGGATAGGTCGGGAAAGCCTGCTCAAGAATGATGCCGGCCATCTCCCAGTGACCGGTAGTCGTATCCTTCCCGTTGGACTTCAACGCACAACGACCGTACGAGCCGTCCGGCTGAGCCAGGGGCGGGACATTCTGCAAAGGTCTGACGTTACCAAGCCCGTAACGCTGCAAGTTTGGCAAGTGTAACGCGCGTGATTCCAGGATGTGGCCCAGCGTGTCAGAGCCTGCGTCGCCCCACTCGGGCGCGTCAGGCATGGCGCCTATGCCGGCGCCGTCGAGAACGATCAAAAGAATGCGATTAAAAGAATTGTTATTTGACATGACTGAGGCAACAAAAACATTTTCCATTTACCATTTTAGATTTTTCATCTTTTAAGATTACCAACGGTCTCGAGAGAAGATGCACAATTCTTTATTCTCTCCGATATCTTTAACTAATTTCCTCCTGAGTAATTGGCTTCGTTCGATGATCCGCAGCCATATCGAAGTTTCATTTAGTGGCAGTAATCACGGTGCCGTAGCCCGACCGTCAGAGAGGGCTTAAACCCTCATGACAGAGCTACGGCACCGTGATCACTGCCTACTGCTCACTGCCCATTACCCCTCGGGGCATAGTATCCTTCTCGCGCGCGCACCTGGGCTTTATCCGGAGCGCCCTGCACTTCGACACGAATAGCCCTGAATTTACCGTCACGCGCTTTGTCGGTCGGATAGTAGCCTAAACTATATTGCGTACCGATCTCGTTAGCGACGCGCGCAAACGCAGCGCGTGCGTCCTGCAAAGTGGCCGCCAGGAAATTTCTGCCGCCACTCGCTTTGGCTAGGCCGTCCATCTCGCGGCGCGCGAGGTTATAAAGGTCGCGGCTAATCTGCATCTTCTCAAACGGCCCCATCTGGCAAAAATCAACGAAATCTTCCGGCCGGGCGCGGGGAAAGAAAACCTCGCGGTAGCGCTGCAACTGTTTCGCCGACAGAGTCAGGCGTCCGTCGTCCTGACAATCCTTCATCAGCCGATCTTCGACGAAGTCTTCCGTATTCACTTCGATAAAGTAACTGGCAATACCTGCACGGCTGAGTTTCGCGCGCACTGTTTGAAAATCCGACTCGCTCGTGGAATCAACGCCGTCGGTCAGGGCCACAATCGCTCGCCGGCCGCGCAACTGTTCCGACGGCGCGGCGCGAAATATGTCATCGGCTATTTTTTCGAGCGCATCGTAAAAAGGTGTGCCGTTGCTGGAGCCAAGGTTTTCAATCGCCGCGCGCAGCACTTTCCGATCGTCGGTCAACTTTGAGAGTACTTCTACTTTGGCAGCGATCGCCTGTCCCTCTCGCGCAGTATTGAAGGCAACAATCGCTATGCGGTCGCCCGGACGCAACGCGTTGATGAACGCATTCGCTGCCTGCCGAATGAGATCTACGTCTGCGCGAGTCGAGCCGGACGTGTCGAGCAGCAGGGCTATCTCGAATGGCGCTTCGGTGGTCGCGAAATTTGCGATCTTCTGCTGCTGTCCATTTTCAAACAGCAGGAAATTACCTGCACTCAATCCCGTTATCGGTCGTCCGGCGCTATTCGTTACCACTGCCGGCACTGAGACCAACTGTGTTTCCACACGCACCACATCTCCTTCTTCAACCTCATCCGTGGCTGGTTTCTCTGCCGGAGTCGCAGCTGGTGTTGAATCCGTATTGACTCTACGTGGGCGCTGTTGATTCGGCTGCTGGCCGGAAGCTATTGGCCCCCAGCCGGCAAAGACTAATGCGCATACTAATCCCCAGGCCAAGGCAGCAAATCTTAGATAGTAATTCATGGATCCAGTCGTCATCTGACGTCTTCAAGATTTGTTTGGGGAGCCGAATTAGCAGATGGTGCTGTCAAAACTATAACTGGAAAACGAGCGACTGCAAAATCAATCCCGAGCCTGGAGGCGGCACTCTGAGCAACGGGATGCAGTTGAGAGCTTAAGCTTCAGCTTGCGGCAGCCTCTGTCTGTCCCCAGCCTCTTTCAGAATCAATCGGTATTGGCCACGTGATTAGGCGCTGCGGTGCTCCGTTCTGCCTCGCCTTGACAGGCCCGTTCGCGTCTCTTAGCATGACGGCTCACTCGCCATAGAGGTATAGTGGCTGTGGCACTTGCTCTTTTAATGCTCGATGCGGACGTGCCCAGGAAGTGTTTTAGAAGAGGCACCTTGCTTGTCCCGTCGCGGTTGTGGACTGGCGTCTTGCCTTGTCCCGTTCACTATGGCGCGATGGACCTGAAGTCAGTTGTCCTGATTAAGAGACAGACAGGAATGTCTGTCCTGCCAGTAGGCACGTACGTCAATGGTAGACGGCTTCCCTTACAAGGAAGAGGTTGGGGGTTCGAGTCCCTCCGTGCCTACCATCTAATCTGAGTGACAGACAAAAATGTTTGTCCTACTTTTGAAATCTCAGATCTCAAATTGAGATCTGAAAATGCGGAGTCGTAGTTCAGTTGGTTAGAACGCCGGCCTGTCACGTCGGAGGTCGCGGGTTCGAGTCCCGTCGGCTCCGCCAGTTTGAAGCGGTTGCACTTCAGATCAAATGAAGGGCAACCGCTTTTTAGTTGCCAATGCAGATTCCCACCTCAACCGAAATGACGCCAATGATTTCCGTCGCCGACGCGACGAAGATCGTGGTTGCCCACGCGCAACGTCTGTCCACCGAGTCAACGGAACTTACAAACGCGCGCGGCCGCGTCCTCGCGCAGGACATCATTGCCGACACTGATCTGCCACCGTTTGATCGTTCGCAGATGGACGGTTACGCAGTGCGCGCTGAGGATTTGAAGAGTGTCCCTGCAAAGTTGAGAATCGTCGGGGAATCGGTGGCCGGGCGCGGTTGGCACGATGAGATGAAATCGGGTGAGGCGGTTAGAATCATGACGGGTGCGCCAGTGCCTGCCGGGGCCGACAGCGTGCAACAGGTCGAGCTTACGCGTGAACATGTCGAGGCGAATGAAGTGGAAATTTTAGCAGCGGTGAGCCCGGGAAGATCCATCGTCAGGCGCGGCAGCGAAATCAAGGCAGGCGAGCGGGTATTAACTGCAGGCGAAAAGATAAGTGCAGCCATGATGGCTGTATTGGCCTCGTTTGGTTACGCTAATATCCGCGTAAGCAGACGACCAAAAGTTGCCGTGCTGGCAACTGGCAGCGAGCTCGTCGCTGTAGATCAAAAACCGGGCCGGGATCAAATTCGCGACTCCAACAATCTGACGATCAGTGCCTATGCGGAGTTGACCGGCGCCACGGTTGAACGACTGCCGCTCTCGGGCGATGACAGTGCACTGCTAAAACGACAGATTGCTCAGGCCGCTGAGCGCAGCGACATGGTAGTTACATCAGGTGGCGTTTCGGTAGGCGCTTACGATTTTACAAAGCCTGCTTTGAGAGAACTCGGCGCCGAATTCTTTTTTGAACGCGTGGCCTTGCGACCGGGCAAGCCGACTGTGTTCGCGCGGCTGCCTGACGGCACTCTATTTTTTGGCCTGCCGGGAAATCCGGTTTCCGTCTCAGTCACGTTCAATCTCTTCGCGCGCACGGCCCTATTGGCCATGCAAGGCGCAAAAGAGCCGACACTAGCCCATGAGCGGGCGCTGCTGACAGGCGACGTAAAAGGCGCAGCTCAACGTGAAAGCTACCTGCCCGCCGAACTAACTACTGACGAAGCCGGCGCGTTGTTGGCAACACCCTTGAAGTGGGGAGGTTCGTCGGATTTTGTTGGGTTTGTCAGAGCGACGTCGTTGATAATTGTGCCGGCCGACACGCGCGTACTCGAGACGGGGACGACGGTTAAAGTTGTTAGGCTGCCAATCTAAGATAGCAAGCGCGCGAGTTTAACCCAGATGGGCCCAGATCAGGAACGACGAGGATTAATGAGCAATACTGAACGAAAGCTTTGGAGCGCGAGCGCCCACGAACGCAAAGTGGAAAACCTTTACGCGGGCGGCGTGGAGAACTACGCAAACTGGCACAACGGTTATTTGAACTTCGGCCTTTGGGAGGAGGGCATCACGGATTACATCAAAGCCGCGGAGAACCTTGTGCGCCGCATGGGAACAATTCTGGGTCTTGATGAAACCAGCACGTTACTCGACGTCGCGCCGGGTATGGGTACGCAGGACATTTATCTGCTGCAGAATTTCTCGCCTCTATCGATCGACGGTCTCGACGTAACCTGGAAACACATCGAACACGGCCGGCGGCGTGCACGTGAAGTGAAAGCGGAAGAGCGCGTCCGCTTTCATCATGGAACAGCTATCGAGCTTCCCTTCCCCGATCAGAATTTCACGCACGTCTTGAGTATTGAAGGCCCCGAACATTTTGATACCAGAGAAAAATTCCTGCACGAGGCGCGGCGCGTCTTGCGACCCGGCGGCGTGATTGCTATGGCCGACTTCGTCGTAAAGAATCCACCCCGTAATGCGTTTGAAAAATTTGTCGCCGAAGCAGCTCGGAAACTCTGGCAGGTGCCGCGCGCGAATGTCTACTCGGGAGAAGTGTATCGGCACAAGATGGAGGCGGCCGGCTTTGGGGACGTCGAAATACAGGAAATAGGCGCTTCCGTTATCCCCGGCTATTATTTCGAGCAGATGCGTCCGGAGACAATTAAAGCTATCAGCAAAATTCGCGGCTTTGCACTCGCCCGGCTTGGGTTGCTACTCGATGTCGCCGTCTATCGCGGATTTACGATGGGCTTACTGGAATATGTACTCGTTCGCGGTGTGCGCAGCTAGAACTTTGCGTAGCATCTGGCCGTTCGCTACTGCTCCCGGTTCTGATAGTTGAACATCTGGCCGGTCGCTACTGCTCCCGGTTCTGAGGCGGGCGCAGGCTGAGCGTTTATTTACTGCTCGTGCAAAGGCGTTCGGCTTGTTTCGCGTGGGCTGTTTTGATTCCGAGAATTTTCAGGGCCGCTTCCAGGCGGCGAAAGAATTTTAGTTTATTCAAGAGCGGATTGAGCCAGCCATTCGTGATGCAATAGTTCACGTTGAAGGGTGGTGTGTGGTGCAACTGGTGATGCCTGGGTTCCAACACAAGCCGTTTGCGTTGCAGCCAGCAGGCTAGAGCGGAGGGACTTTCCTGATGCGCCCATTTGTGAAACTGGTTAGTGGCAACTGTAGCTGCCGACATGAGCGCAAAAGAAACAACAAAAAAAGCGATCAGCACGGAGTCAGGCAGCAACCACATCAGATAAAGACAAATTGAGAGCGCGGGAACTGCCAAAATGCAGACGTTGCCCGTGGTCTCAACGAGGCCATGGGTACAAATGTCGCGCGGATAGATGTGATGAAGGCGAAACGGTTTGACCAGGCTCGGTCCGATCACCCGCATATCTTCCGAACCATACGTGTCGGCCGCCCAGTGAACAATGCCGGAGATAAAATCACCCCCAACTATCCCAAGGGGTATGGCGAGAGCCACCAGCCATAACAACTCGAGTTCGTACAGACGCGAACCTGCCCAATGGAGATTCAAGACAAACACGATGGGAAAGAGCATCAGGGTGGAATGCTCGAGAAACGAATGCAACGGACCTGAGTGTTCTTCGACCCCGCTATAGCCTGAGGATGAATGGGGTGGAACGCCTTTGTTGCTTAAAGAAGCTGACATTACTGAATTTAGCCTTAGAATCCAGCTGCCAATCGCTCAGCTTGAAAGTTTAGATTTGCTGACTGCCTGGTTCGCTTTCGTCAGTCTGCTACTTTACGATTACTTCCCTATGATCGGATTTTGCGGCGAGGATTATAGTAAGATTATTCCGCAGAACCACAAAAAAGCAACTTCGTAGTCTCAAAGTTTCTTAAAGTCAAAAGTGGATACGTATTTCGTCGAGCAAATGGATCAACTTTCCCACATCGATGACGAAGGCCGCGTCAAAATGGTCGATACCAGCGATAAGATTATTACTACTCGCCACGCGCTGGCGTCGGCGCGCGTCCTGATGGCGAGCGACACCATCGAAGCGGTACGCAATCACAGGACGCCGAAGGGCGACCCGCTGGAGGCAGCGCGGCTCGCCGGCATAATGGCCGCGAAGCGCACGGCCGAACTTATACCACTTTGTCATCCCCTGCCGCTTACCCACGTCGACGTCGCCGCTACCATGGAGGACTACGGCGTTTACCTTGAAGCCAGCGTATCAACCAATGCACAGACGGGTGTCGAGATGGAGGCCCTTACGGCAGTTTCCGTGGCCGCACTGACGATCTATGACATGTGTAAGGCGCTCGACAAGGCGATTACGATTTCTGATATACAGCTTGAACGTAAAACCGGCGGCAAGTCGGGTGACTACTCGCGCCGATAACGTCCGGATATGCCTACTTTATTGGACGGCTGGATAATACTCGGAACCTGTCGATTTTTTGCATCGTTTATGCATGTGTCGCTAAGTCGCAGCTCTAGTTTCTGCTGAGGTGGGTGAAATGACGCGACGACGCAGCTTTGAGGTAACGGAGATTTCGCATGAAATATGGAATTTCGAGTGACGCGCGTCCCCAGGCAACACTTCTACTGACAGCGGCTGTAATTTCAGTTGTCTTATGGTTTATCCCATTCGCCGAAATTATTACTTATCCGTTCCGTATTTTCGTTACCTTCATCCATGAAGGCGGCCATGCAATTGCAGCCTTGCTGACCGGCAATTCGGTCGAGAGCCTGAGCATTGCCACGAATGCGAGTGGCGAAACCTACACGTCTCAGGGTGGCACCATTTCGCAAATTTTTGTGGCCAGCGCCGGTTATCTGGGATCGATGGCTTTCGGTGCTTTCTTACTCGTCCTGATTAGGAAGGCGATCGCCGCACGCATGGTCCTTGTCGGCTCAGCCGTTTTGGTGTTTGCGCTGACATTAATTTACGGACTGATTAAGCCGGCTTTTTCGGGCGTCGTTTCGACGGCGTTACCTTTTACGATTTTGGCAGGAACGCTTCTTAGTCTGGGTTTGGTTGCAGTTGCAAAATACGCAAAGCCGCGCGTTGCGACTTTCTTTGTAAGCTTCCTGGCGGTGCAATGCATACTAAACGCACTGCTTGATCTGAAGACCGTCTTCTTTCTGTCGTCGCCATTTGCGCCCTCAGTGCCGACTGATGCAGTCAACATGGCTAACGCCACAGGCATTCCGGCACTGGTCTGGTCCGTGGTTTGGATCAGTATGGCGCTGGGGATTCTTGCTGTGGCCATGCGACTATACGTCTCGAGTAGAAACAAACAATTCTTACTCGACCGACCGTTCGATCAAATACCGGCCGTCTTTCCTACCACAATTCACGAAAGCCACAACCTGCGTTAGTGGTTCGGGGGTTCTACGGCGCTGCACAAGAAGGTATCACCTATCAGAACCGGGAGCGTTAACGACCGGCCAAAGATGCAACTGGCTAAGGCTGAACAGTCAATGCGTGCGCAAGAGGTCAACTCTTAAAGTTGTGTCTATGGCCGCTCGCTAACGCTCCCGATTCTGATATAGGTACAGCTCCCAGGTGATTTCGCTCAGAATATGAACCGCGCTTGTAATTGAAACATGCGCGGCGAGTCGATATTTGCGAAAGCGGGTATAGCGTTGGTCGCCGTACCCACTCCGCCAACGAATTGCCCGAACGTCGCTGCCGGAGTCGTCGCATCGCCGTAGGTTGTAACTCCCCGACCCAGGAAATTCCCGTGATTGAAGATATTGAAACCCTCGAATCGCAGCAGGATGGCCATGCGTTCTGAAAGCTTGATGCGATTCTCAACAAAGATGGCGACCTCAGAGGTCGGCGTGCCGTGGAACGCTGACTTACTAATCATGCTGCCGTTGATAACTGGCCGGTCATTGTTCGCACCATCGCCGTTGTTGTCGATGCCGGTGGTGGCACTGAAAGGGCGCGCGGATGCCAGTTGCGTGAGCGTGCCGGCCGTGAAGTTGTAGGGGAACCGGTAGCTGAACGTGAGAACCGCGCGATGACGCTGATCGACCACACTCGGCCCGCGTTCCTCCTCTCCCAATCGCGAGATAATGCTTTGGTTGGGCGCAATTCCATTGCCATCGGGTTCGGTCGTGTTGTTGGCCTTTGAGAGTGTGTAGCCTACTGACGCGTAGACTTTCCGATTACCGCGGTAGCTGATCTGGGTCTGTAGACCGTCGTAGTCAGCGACGCCGAAATTCATCAATACATTGACCTGGCGTATGCCGCCATTGACCGGCAGGATCGGACGTGTGCCGTTGGCCACAGTCACGGTTCTTACCTGGCCAGGCGCCGTGCGATCGAAAGCCGATGGGGCATTCAAGTCAACTGTTCGATCAATTCCTGACAGGTGTTGATGGACATAATCGCCACCGACGAACAGGCCTTTTATAACTTCGCGTTCAGCGCCAATGGAAATGACCTGGCTGCGTGGATTCACTAATTCGTCCGGGTAATTCGGAAGCAGGTCGAAATTCAGTCCGAACCTCGCAAACTGAGCCTCGTAAAAGGAGCGCCGTCCCGCTTTGATCGTGATGTCGCGCGCCGGTAGTTGCGAAGCCGGCAGCGTTCTCGGGTCAACCGGTACTGGAAGGCATGAACCTGTCAGGCAGCTTGGAAAGCCGGTTTGACCGGTCGTTGCTGTGTAGGTAGTCAGCCCATCCAGCCCGTTGACCAGGTAACTGGCAACCGCATTTGACCTAATCTGCGTGTAGTACATGCCGTAACCGCCCCGAATCGACATGCGCGAATCGCCTCCCGGGTGCCAGCCAAAACCAATCCGAGGCGCAAAGTTTTTAGTGGCGTCTGTCAGAGTCTGGCGGTCGTACCTTAATCCAAGGTCGAGTGTAAAGTCGCTGCGCAAATGGATGCTGTCCTGCACGAAGGCGGTCAAGAGCCACTGGGAGAGATTGTAACTGCTGATCCCGAAGTCGATTGGCTGCGTGTAATTCTGAACGTCGGACAGCGTGAGTTGGCCGAAGGGCGCGGTTGTAGTGTTCCGGAATGTGAAGGTCCCGAGAATCGGGGTACCGGGTTCACTGCCGAAGCCCCCCGAGGTATGACGAACCACACTACCGCCAAAGCGAACATAGTGTTTTCCAAACGACCATGACAGCGTATCTGAGAATTGATTCTGGTGACTAAAAATGTCGGAGGCTCGCGACTGTCCGATCGTGAACGGAACAGCTCCGCCGCGCGTGTAGGTGGTCGAAAGAGTCTGGGCTTCCCACAACGTGACAGGATTACCGTGCAGATAAGCAAAGCGTGCTTCATTGAGAAGGCTGGGGCTGATGACTGTCGTGTGATTGAGCTGAAGTGTCCATGACCGCCGCGAGTAACGGCGCGCGACGCTGGGCGCGTTTGTGCCGCCTACCGCATCCTGGGGATTGTCATCTGAAAATCGATCCAGATTGAAACGAAACATCAAGTTCTGATTAGGCGTGAGCTTGTGGTCCAGCCGTCCATCGAGGAGCGTCTGGCGGTAGTGACCGGTGTAGGCCAGATTACCGTCCGCCGGCAACACGAACGCGGGCAGCGAGCTTGATAAGAATGTCGTTCGATTCTGCCGTGTGTAATCAGCCGTGGCAAAGAAAAAAGTTTTGTCTCTGACTATGGGCCCGCCGATTGAGCCCGAGATCTGGCCCAACTCATCGGGAATGTCCACCGGATTAATAGCTCGCAACGTCGCTGGGGTAACGCAGCTCGGCACGGACGGCGGACAGAATCCTTTAGTCGAGAAAGTCTTCGCCTGCCAGCTACCCGGACGGATCAAAAAGATGCCCTCGCCGTGCAGGTCGTTGGTGCCGGACTTAGTGACAATGTTTAGGGCCGGACCAGAAGTCCAACCGAACTCAGAAGAAAACGCATTCGATAACACGGTGATTTCCTGAATGGCGCCCATCGGCACAGTGGCGATTGCTGTCTGGCGCCCCCACGCCTCATCGTTGTTCGCGCCGTCAAGCGTGAACGTAGTCGCCCGGCGAGAGCCGACGCCGGTAATAAAGTACGTCGCGTTGACGAACAGATCTCCCGTTCCCTTTCCCTGGCGAAACGCCGAATTGAGCAACGGCAGTGTAGTCGCTTTGCGGCCCAGGATCGGAGTCTCGTCAACTTGCGGGCTGCTGAGCGGGAGGCCAATTTGGGGATTCGCGCGCACACCTTCGGCCGTGCCGAAGACGGTAACGTCGGCGTGGGAACTGCCGACGGAGAGCGTTACCTTTAACGTCGCAGTTTCACCGGAGCGCAGCGAGATGTCGCTGCGTTCTTCGTTACCAAACCCTTCCTTCGACACGTTAACCTTGTAGGTTCCTGTCAGGGACAACCCCGAAAACGTTGCGTTGCCATCGCCCCCGGAGTTTGCTTCGCGCGCGTCGCCAGTCGCGCTATTTACCACGGAGACCTTCGCGTCCCTGACGACCGCTCCGTTGGGATCTACCACCACAACGACTATCGATGCCGTGTTGGGCGACTGCGCGGTGGCCGGCGCCGAAAACAAGGCAAAGAGCGTAATCAGGAGCAGGGTTAAGCGGAATCCATTCTTGGTTGTCACTTGATTACCTCGACGATTTGAAGTGGCTCGGACGGTCCGCTTGGGCCAGGGCTCAATCAGTCTGGTTGATTGGAGCTGTAGCTGTTGACTCTACCTTCCGAAACTCCCGACTGTACGGGGGGCCTGTAATTACTACCAGCGTTCGTAATAGAAATGAACATGGCCTGTCAGCGATCTCTAGTCGGTCGTATTGTCACCAGTTGCCACTCGTGGTTGAATACCTGGACTTCAAACCAATATTGGCACTTATGAAAACACTAACGTTACTAATGCTTCTTTCCGGGACGTTGTTTCCGTTTCAGGATCAACGAAAACCCGACGACTGTTCCTGGGAGAATAAAAGCAAGGCTCGCAAGTTAGTCAAAACTCGCAGCGCCGAAAGCGGCGAGAGCTACATCAACTACAACGACGGCAAGCCGATCACGGTCGCTGAGTGGTACAAGTTAACCTGCTCGCTTGACGCGAAAGTACCCGAACAAATTCCCGCCGACTCACCAATCAAGGACGCTGAGACGATTCGCGTAACCCTGCGTGGTTATCTTCTGGGGGCACATTTCGAACGGGATGGAGATCACGACATGCAGGCGGAGCTTGCTGCCGGTCCGGAGTGGAATACCGATCACGTTCTGCTCGAGCTGGCGCCGGGCGCAGAATACTGCGACGCGCGCCATGGTCTGTGGCAGCTCGTTAGAAAAGATGGCTGCAAAACCGATGAATGTATCCTGCGAAAACCGGTCGAAGTTTTGGTCACCGGCTACTTGTTGCTGGGCGGCTCGCAAGGCACGAAGAATTACTGCCAGGCTCCCAGCACAAGGGGAATGCACAAGGGCGCCGAAGGAAGCATGCTCCGGGGCTCGTGGCGTTTACAGCCGGTCTTTGCTGTCAGGAAGGCTTAGGCTGCGCGGGCGCCTCACCCGCAACTCGGGGCAGTAGCCCAACCATAAGGGAGGACTTAGCTCATCAGGGCCGAGGCGAACTTATCGCAAGACAGAAACTACGTTCTCGATAAGATAATGAACTCGTGAAAGTAGGAAGGGATTGCCGGCTGAAATCGTGAGGCTCGCCAGCAATATAATCAGTGGCGTCCAAACCAGAACCTTCTTAAAAACTTCAAACCGCGAGCCGGGGCGAAAGTCACTGGCGGAAAGCGCGATCAAGCGTCGCACGCGCGACTTGATGCCTTTCGCTTCCTCATCACCCAGCAGAAAAACTCCCGCCGGCATTGTTGGCCGCGCGCCGTGAGGAATGTTTCTGGCAATCTTCACCAGCGCTGAAGCAAGATCCAGCGCGACGCCGTTTCCCTGGCGCGCGGCGTTTTCATCCGCCGCTTCTTCCGACGCTTCCGACCACGCCTGATCAATTGACCGGCCGCTGGGAATAATCAGCAAGGCATCGCGACAGGCTTGCAGCAAGCCACGCTTCAAATTGTCCCGGGCCGCAAGATGTCCATTTTCATGTGCTATTGCGGCTGTAATTTCCTCGGGCGCAAGCAGCTCCAGAACCTGACTGGCGATAAAAAGCCGGGGGCGCAGGAAGCCCACGATTGCAATTAGTGGGAACGTGTGTTCGATCTGATAAGCCTCAATATCGATGCCCGCGATCCGAATCCGCTGCCCTTGTCGCAGCCAGTCGGCCGTAAGTTGAGCCGTGGCGCGGTGCATGGCCAGGCCGCGATAGATCGAGACGGCAATCCCTGTCGCTGAGATAAGCGCGAGCAGCGCGAGTTTGAAACTGACTGTTTCCGCGGCGTTCCGCGGTTCGTATTCAAGATATGCGGGGACCAGCAGCAACGCGACTGATAGCAAAGCCAGCAGCGCCGGGAGGGTCCGCAAAGAGAACAGCAGACGCGCCCGTGAGGCAGCCGTCCAACCCCGTGTCAGCTTGCCCGCGACACGCCAAAGTCCGGCGATGGCCAGCGACGCCAGACTGTTAAATGTCAGCAACGCGGCCAGCAGCAATGAGAGTCCCAGGAGTTCGAACATTCTTCAGGTCTTTAGTCCTACTTTGGAGAGTTGTGGTCTCGCTATTCCTTCAACTCTTTCCGCTTCTCTTTAATCAGCCGGTCGAGCTCGTCAAGCAACTCACGATCTCTTTCGCTAACGGCATCGACAATACAGGCAAGCACAGGTTGCGCCTCGGCGCCGTGGCCGAGCAGTCCATCGATAACATCTTCTCTTATTCCCTGCTCTAAATCTTCGCGCGACACGGTAGGCACGTAGACGAAGGCGCGACCATCTTTTCTTCGCGTAAGGATCTTCTTTTTGAACAGCCGATCCAGGGTCGTCATCAGCGTGGTGTAGGCAACGTTTTCGCCGAACGCGAGATAGATGTCGCGGACGCTGACTTCCTCACGTCGCCAAATCTCGTTGAGGACCTCGCGCTCGAGTTTTCCGAGGGCCTGCGTGGCCACCTCCCGTGGCCGCTTGAATCCTCGTAAAAGGAATCTCGATTTCTTCATAGGCGGGCATTGTTGTGCATCGGCCGAGCCGCTGTCAATTCTGATGGGAACCGAGCGCGGTAGCACCGGCTGCTGATTCAGTTTCTGTAGTGATCTAGTCATAAACCAGGCGGCTTGGATCCACCAGCGTGTTGGGTTTACGCAATACAACATCGGGAAGTCGACTCCAGCATCCGACGTTACCGCGCTTGGTTCTGTCTCTTTATCGGCACTTATCGGCGTTTATCTGTGGCGGGTTGTTCTGCGTTTCGCGTCTGGCAAAGAATCGCGGTATCATTCAAAGTTTGCGAATGGCTTGAAACTTTCATCTGTGCGGCCGGCGCAACTTTTTGGATATGCCTGAAGATGCCATTGAAGTTCGGGGAGCTCGGGTCAATAACCTGAAGAATATATCCTTCTCGATCCCAATTAATCAGTTGACTGTAGTCACCGGCGTCAGCGGCTCCGGTAAATCTTCACTCGCGTTCGACACCATTTACGCTGAAGGGCAGCGCCGCTATGTCGAGTCACTGTCCGCCTATGCGCGACAATTTCTTGAGCGCATGGACAAACCCGACGTGGATGAAGTGCGCGGCATTGCCCCGGCCATCGCCATTCGTCAGAAAAACTCGACGCGAAATCCACGGTCTACAGTCGGGACCCAAACAGAAGTTTTCGACTATCTGCGCCTGCTCTACGCGCGGGTGGGAATCACTTACTGCCGGGTGTGCGGTCGTGAGGTTTATAGAGATTCGCCTGAATCCGTAGCTGATGAGATCCTGCGCACGCTCCCGGAAGGCACGCGATTTTATGTCCTGTTCCCAGCTCACGCGGGGCTGGCCGAAACACAGAAAAATGGAGACGCCGAAAAGAACGGAGGCGCGTCAAGACGAAGAAAAGCAGCCAGTGAGAAATCGGGCGCCGGCGCCTCAAGTTCTTCACGACCCGGCATTACTCCACGGCAAGTGATCACGGCCCACGTCATGAGCCTCATGCAACGCGGCTTCAGTCGCTTGTACTCCGCAGGAAACACTATCGATCTTCATTCACCTGACGATTACCAGCTCGACACCTTTGCCAATGTATTTGTCATGGTGGATCGCCTGGTGGCCCGCGGTGATATTCGCCAACGGCTGGTGGATTCACTGGAAATTTGTTTTCAGGAAGGGCACGGCAGCGCAAATATTGAAAGCGCCGAAGCCGAGCCGACTCTGCTCAAGTTTTCCGATCGTTTCGAATGCAAGTATGACGGCACTCTCTATGCCCAGCCTGAGCCGCGCCTGTTCAGTTTCAACAATCCATATGGTGCCTGCCCGACTTGTCAGGGCTTTGGCAACACCATCGGACTTGATCTGGATCTGGTAATTCCCAACCCGGGCCTCAGTCTCAAAGAAGGCGCGATAGAACCGTGGACAAAGCCGCAACACGAGTGGGCGTTTGATGAGCTGAAACAGTTTTGCAAGTCGGAAAAGATTTCCATGACCGTTCCGTTTGCTCAGCTCACCCGGGCTGAGCAGCGTGCGATTGTCGAAGGCAAGAAGGAGTGGGGCGGCATCCGTGGTTTCTTCGATTGGCTCGAGACCAAGAAGTACAAACTTCACGTGCGCGTTTTTCTCTCCAAGTATCGCGGCTACACGCTGTGTCCCGATTGCGGCGGCGGCCGGCTCAGACAGGAAGCACGAGATGTGAGAGTCGGCGGCGCTACCTTACCTGAAGTTTGCGCGCTCTCGATTAAAGACGCCGCGGTTTTCTTTGAATCGCTGACACTCTCAACGGAGCAGGGCGCGATTGCAGAGCGCATCCTTTTTGAAATTCGCCGGCGCTTGCGCTTCCTTGTGGAAGTCGGCCTGGACTACCTCACTCTGGATCGCCTGGCCTCGACTCTCTCGGGTGGCGAAGCGCAGCGGATACAACTCGCCACGAATCTTGGCTCTTCCCTGGTGGGCGCCCTTTATGTTCTGGATGAACCTTCGATTGGTTTGCACCCGCGCGACAATGACCGTCTGATCCGGCTGCTGCACAACCTGCGCGACATTGGGAACACTGTGCTGGTGGTCGAACACGACGAGGACATGATGCGTTCCGCCGATCATATTCTCGACATTGGACCTTCAGCGGGCGAACTCGGTGGCCGGGTTATTTATGAAGGCGACTTTGCGGGGCTGCTGACGGATGAAGCTTCTCTAACTGCCCGTTACCTGCGTGGCGAAGCCGAAATCAAAGAACCGAAGCAACGCCGGGCGGCGCAGAAAAGACGACTGGCGTTGCGCGGTGCCTCGGAACATAACCTGAAACTGATCGACGTCGAGTTTCCACTCGATATGCTTGTCTGCGTCACCGGCGTGAGCGGGTCGGGCAAATCAACGCTTATTCATGATTGCATTTACGCCGGCTTGAGGAAGCAGCGGGGCGACTGGCAGGGCCATGTCGGAGCGTTCTCGAAATTGGAGGGCAGCGAGCTGATCGATGATGTGATCCTGGTGGATCAGTCGCCCATCGGGCGTACGCCACGTTCAAACCCCGTCACCTACATAAAAGTCTATGACGGTATTCGAGAGGTTTTTGCTGGCACCAGAGAAGCGCAGGCACGTGGTCTGGACCCGTCGCACTTCTCATTCAATCTTCCCGGCGGCCGTTGCGATGTTTGCCAGGGCGACGGCACGGTTACGGTGGAGATGCAGTTTCTGGCTGATGTGGAACTGGTTTGCGAGGAATGCAAAGGCACACGGTTCAAGCAACAGATTCTCGACGTGCGTTACCGCGGCAAGAATGTGCATGAAGTGTTGAATATGACCGTGCGCGAGGCGATTACTTTCTTTCGCGAGGTACCGAAGATCACTAACCGGCTGCGCGTACTTGACGAGGTAGGACTGGGTTACCTGCGACTGGGTCAGTCAGCCACCACGCTTTCCGGTGGCGAAGCGCAGCGTATTAAACTGGCGGCTCAACTATCAAAGCGAACCGGCGCCAGGACTCTCTACATTTTTGACGAACCTACAACCGGTTTGCATTTCGACGATATCAATAAGCTGTTGGCTGCGTTTCGCGCTTTGATTGAAGCGGGAGGATCGCTGCTGGTTATCGAACATAATCTCGACGTCATCAAGACTGCGGATTACATCATTGATTTGGGACCGGAAGGCGGCGATGCGGGCGGATACGTCGTGGCCGCCGGCACGCCCGAGGAAATCATGAAGACTCCTGCTTCACACACGGGACGTTATCTAAAACAGCATCTGGCAAAATCAAACGGGCATGCGAAAGTACAGGCCTAAAGCTGCGCTTACAAGTCGTGAACTCGTTCCGCCGGAACGACATGTTCATAGTAAACATCGCATATAGCATGCTCCGGCAGGGGGGTTGGAGATGGCATTTCCAACTTCCAACCTTGCCGAATGCTTGAAAGAGCCCTCTTAACACTATAAATATCACGCGACTCCGGAGTGTTCTTAACGTCAGTCGCAAACACGATGGAAAGTACAGCTCTTGAATCCTCAAAAGAGATTAGTCCCAAACGCCGCCTGATTTATGCCTCGGGGGTTTATCTCACCTTCCTTCTAATTCTGGCCGCTATCGAGGTGGGCACGCGTCTAACAATGGAGCATGTCTCGAGTCTCGATCTATTCGTTATCACTTCCCAGCAGAAAGCCCAGGTGGCCGATGCCGCGCAGGCAACGATCTTTGAAGGGGATCCGCTGTTACTCTGGCGACTCAAACCCAAACTCGATCAAGTCGTTTGGGACTTTACGGTACTCTCGACAAACTCAGATCACCTGCGCTCTCAACGTCCATACGAATCGCTCCCGCAAAAGCAGCCAGGCGCGACTCGCGTTGTGTGCCTCGGAGACTCCGTAACGTTCGGCTACCGGGTCCCGGCAGTCTGGCCTGATAGACCCGCGGAATATGATCGGGATTGGTTGCCGTTCCCGACGTTGCTCGAAAAGGAATTGCGTCAGGCAAATCCCACTCGGCAAATCGATGTGATAACTATGGCGGTTCCCGGTTACACAAGTCATCAGGGACTTGCCTGGCTTCAGCGAGACATTGAAAAATATGAGCCTGACTTACTGATTGTAAGTTTTGGTTGGAACGATGCCAGCTTGAGTGATATAGCGGATCGAGAAGCGATCAGAACTAACCCGTCTGCGGTCGGCAGCCGCTGGCTGATCGATCACAGTCAGGCATTTGCACATGCACTGCGCTGGCTGCGCTCCCGCGAGCACACCGTCGACGCAAGCAACCAACAACTGACTCGCCTCCGCAATCGCGCCGCGCGCGTGTCCAAACAGGAATACCTGGATAACATGATTGCGATCGCACAACTCGCAAGGCAGCACGCCGCCACAGTGATCGTGATGGCCGCACCCTATCGTGACCATTCTTCAGAAGCACCTGAAGCCGATCGTATGTTGGAGTACAGAGCCGCATTGGGCACGACGATGAAGCAGCGCGGAATTCCGTTTCTTGAGATCCGCGAGTTGACGGAAGAAGCATTTCCCGCCAACGAAGGATGGTTTGGTGAGCGGATACATCCGAACAGTATGGGCCATCGTCTGATTGCGTCAGAATTGCTGGAATTGATTGGTTCGTCGCAGGCGCTTGCTAATCTAAACGTACCGACACTGATACCCTAGCCAGCGGAGTTGAAAAGTAAGCTTTCACGACGAGTGGGTTCACAAATTCAGAGCCGGGAGCAGTAGCGACCGGCCCTGGAGCGAAGCGGCGGAAAGTTTGTTAATAATGACCATTAACCTTGATGAAATTGAAGCCGGTCGCTATTGCTCCCAGCTCTGAATTTGTCGACCCACGATATTAAGCGGCGGAACTTACTTTGCGGAGGAACCTACTTTTATGACTCTCAAACAACAGATTATTTCCGATCTCACTGCTTCGATGAAGGCGCAGGATGCGCCTCGAACGTCCACGCTGCGCATGGTGAAAGCGGCTGTGATGAATCGAGAGATCGAAAAAGGCGGCGAGCTGAACGATGACGAAATGATGAAGTTGCTACGTTCGCTGGTCAAACAACGCCATGATTCCGTTGAGCAATATGAAAAGGGTGGCCGACAGGATTTGGCACAAAAGGAAAAGACGGAAATCGCCGTAATTGAAGCGTATTTGCCACAGGCAGCGGCGCGCGAGGAAATAGAGCAGGCGGTTGACGCCGCGCTGGCCGAAACCGGCGCGACGTCAATGAAAGACATGGGCAAAGTGATGAAAGCCGCGCAAACTGCGCTGGCAGGAAAAAATGCCGACGGCCGTACGCTAAGCGAGATCGTTAAAGCAAAGCTGGGCAGCTAGTCGAACGGCTCGCTCCTCATACTACTTGTAAGTGATAACGATCGTGGGCTGATGGTCTTTATCAAAGTTATTGTTTGCCAACTGCCCCCCACTGCTGTCTTTCACCACAACCTGCATGATGTGCTTGCCACTCTGTTTGTGTTTGTACTTGCCCATGTTGTCGTTTGTGCCCAGACAATCAGTGTTGTGGTTCTTGCCGCACTGAATCTCCAGAGAACCGCCCTTAATGATGATGTCGTCGCCGGGGTCAAGCGAAGGTGGGTTGCCGACCAGAGCAAACGCACCCAGGGCCAGTACGAAAATAGTTGCCAAAGCGATAACCAGTAAACGTAAGTGACGCATTGTTTCTCTCCTTGTTGGGGGTGGGAATACTGTCGAATGCAGGACCGAAACAGACCTTCGGTCTGTCCTGATCACATATTTACGAAACCTGACAGACGGGAATACCTGTCACACTGTAGCCGCAAGCTGCTCAAGTTGTTTTTTTAATCGTTGGACGTCCGGGCGACTAAGGTATGAATTGTAGTTCTCACTAC
>DATGYM010000181.1:0-1677 GCA_035297925.1 Pyrinomonadaceae bacterium
AGCATGCATTACAAGGGAACACACAAGTCCCTGCCTGAGATTGCCCAAGAACTGAACGTCGATGCTGTGGTCGAAGGCACTGTCGCCAAGGCAGGTAGTCGTGTGCGGATCAATGCCCAACTGGTCGATGCTCGCAGGGAACAGCACCTGTGGGCTCGACAGTATGACCGCGAATTGCAGGAGGTCTTGCACCTCCAAAATGATTTGGCTTCGGCTATTGCGCTGGAAGTCGCCGGGACTCTGACCCCGAATGAACAAACGCATCTGAAGCAGAGAACGAGACAGGTGAATCCCCAGGCCTATGAGGCCTACCTCAAAGGAAAATACTTCCTTAATAAGTGGACCACCGAGGGCTTCGCGAAAGCTAAGGCCTACTTTGAGCAAACAATCGATCTCGATCCGAAGTACGCTGACGGGTATGCGGGTCTCGCCGAGTATTATGGCACGGTCGCCTACATGGGCATGTTGCCGCAGCAGGAGACCTGGCTTAAGGCGGAGAATCTTCTAGGCAAAGCTTTGGAAATTGATAACGCATCGTCCAAGCCACATGCTTTGCTCGGGATGCTTCAGCTGCACGTTCGGTGCGATCGAGCAGGCGCGGAGAAGGAATTGATGCGCGCCCTGGAAATAAACCCAGGTGACATGGAGGCGCTCGACTACCATTCCTATTATCTGCTTGAAGTAGGGCGTCCGGACGAAGCTATCGCCGAAAAGAAGAGAGTGCTGGAGCACGATCCCCTAGCCGTGATTACCAACGCGGAATTAGGACTCTACCTGCTACGGGCAGGACGCACCGATGAAGCCATCGCGCAGCTTCAGAAGACACTAGAACTCGATCCGAACTACGCAGCGACGCACATGCGTCTTGGCTTGGCCTATGCCGAGAAACAGCAATACAGCCAAGCCGTGAGTGAGATGCAGAAGGCGATTTCGCTAGACAAGACAGCAGTGAGGCTCGCAGATCTGGGCGAAGCGTATGCGCGCTGGGGCAAAAAACAAGAAGCGTTGGGTACGATCCGCCAATTACAGCAAATGTCAAAGCAAAGCTATGTGCCACCAAGTATGGTTGCGCTAATCTACGCTCGACTGGGTGAGAACAAGAGGGCGATGGATTGGCTGGAGAGAGCGAAATCAGGGGACAGTCCGAAAATATTCTGACCCTGGGTTTGAACCTTTGCGATCCGATCCCAGGTTCAAGGTGCTTGAGGCACGCCTCAGGCCAGAAACGTCTTGTCCGGCTTTTAGTAGCACTCTCTGAATGACGTCAGGCGGCAGAACACAATAGTAAACCGAGCGGAATGTCGGCTGGTGCAACCTGGTTGAGGGCATGACCTCTGTTCACGACGCAAAACTGAACGAAAACTGAATGAAGAAGTTGCCTTTGTAGCCGTTTTTGGCATTCCCGACCATCGTAGAATCAGTAACCGTTCTTCACAAGCTGCAAACATCTTTTGACAACTAAGTGACTAGATCCGCGCATCCACGCTGCCGGCGTTGAATCAAATTCCACAAACGTTTTAGAAGACAGTCTTCACGGACATACCACGACCTAGGAGTAGTGAGCAGACTCAAACCAGGGTCAACTCGAGTGATTCATCCCGCCTCAGTGATCACTTCAAAAGCGGCCAACGGTTATCATTTCAAAACCGGCCAACGAGATTGGCCGACCAGGACTGA
>DATGYM010000182.1:0-3457 GCA_035297925.1 Pyrinomonadaceae bacterium
GATCCTCACGGGCACCGCTGCAGCAGGCACCATCTCTGCTCCCCTCACGCTGAAGGCGCGGGAGGCTGGGCTGAACCTTTTGGTGGACATAGGTGAGCTGCGCATCCCAGGAATGTTGAACGGCTATAAAGCAGCGGAGAAGTCCCTCAATAACAATCCGAATACCGTCCTTGCGTTCCTTAAAGCAATGGCCGAGGGAGTCGTGTTAGCGAAAAAGGATAAGGCGATAGCAACGAAAGCTATCGGCAAGTTTGTTAAGATTGACGATCAAACGACGCTCGACGATGCCTATGACGCATACGCGCCGCATTGGGAAACGAGTTTCGCTGTACGAGATCAAGTGATCCGGGCCGAACTAGGTTATCTCAATGAGAAAGAGTTTCCCCAGGCCAAGAATGCAAATACAAGACAATTTTTCGACAATTCGTTTGTCGAAAAATTGGAAAAGGCGGGGTTTTTCCGGACGATTGGGATAGATCGTTAAAGTCAGATGGCATGCTTCGACCAACAGACGCCTAAAACGAATACATTTGCGTTGAGAACGACGCTGAAGAAAGCGTCTCTCAATCGAAATGTTATCCGTGAAACTGGTCTGTTTCCGTCACAGTTACAGTAGCCAAAATGGGTATTGTAACTGATTTGAATTTGAACGGTGGGTCATCGCAGAGAGAGGCGACCGGCATTGCCGCGCGCCGCTGCTGCGGCTCACTTAGTAGTTGAGCGTTAGAAGCACGAGTCTAAGTTTCTGAGTTGGCATTCTGCACAGAACGATTTTGTTAACTAGGAGATCACGCTATGAAAGTGTTGGCCTTGGTATATCCTGGCATGACCCTGCTGGATTTGGTCGGTCCCTTGCAGGCGTGGAGTTTCTTGCCCGGCTACGAAGTTCAGTATGCCTGGCACGGTTGCGGTCCGGTGCCCACGGACTGCGGCCTCAGCGTGCAAGCAACGAACAGTTTCGAGGATGCTTGGACTGATCCAGACGTCCTCATTGTCGGCGGCGGTGCGAAGCCCACATTGGACCTGCTGGGTGATTCCGCCGTAATCGCGTTTCTAGCTGATCGCGGGTCGCGCGCTCGTTGGGTGTGCAGTGTGTGCACAGGCTCGCTTTTGCTAGGGGCTGCTGGACTGCTGCGAGGTTACCGTGCTGCGGTGCACTGGGGTGCACGGGAAGCATTGAAGCAGTTCGGCGCTGAGCCCAGCAGTGAGCGCGTCTGCGTCGACCGCAATCGGCTCACCGGTGGTGGCATCACAGCAGGGGTCGATTTCGGTATTACTATGGCGGGGCAATGGGCTGGCGAGAGTATGGGGCGGGTCATCGAACTGATCATGGAGTACGCGCCACAGCCGCCGTATGGGACAGGCCGCCCTGACCTGGCAGATGCGCAGACCCTCGCAGCTGCGCGCGCGGCGATGCGGCAAGCAATGACCGGTGTATCCGAAGAGGGCAGAGTATTGGTGTGACTCAAATCCGCGATGTGGCGGCGGGCCGGTTGCAATAGGGTTGGGGATATTACTCTGAGGAAACAGTGAGGGGATTGTCGCCAGTGTCACTCATTTCGGCGATGATTTCCTGCAGGCTTTCGACCTCCGCAACTCTTTCCTCGTCATTAGCGGCAGCCGCGCCGATAAATAAAGTGGTACACCAGGGCCACCATTACGCTCCCGCCGAAAATATTGCCGAGAGTTACCGGCAGTAGATTTGACCAAAGAGAGAACCATGAAAGATTTTCTGCGATACCCTGGCCCACCTGGTCTTTCAACAAAATTCCTAACGGAATGAAGTACATATTGGCCACGCTGTGCTCGAATCCGGCGGCAACGAACGCCGAGATCGGAAAAATAATGGCAAAGACTTTGTCCACAACACTGCGTCCGGCCAGAGCGAGCCACACGCCCAAGCACACCAGGATATTGCATAGGACACCCTTGAAGAATGCTTCCCAGAACGGTAGTGCCGCTTTGGCGGCGGCAATCTTCACCGCCGTAATTCCGACGCCGTTGGAGTTCATTCGCCATTGGTGCGACCAGAGCACTAACAAGACCAAACCAAGCGCGCCGACAAAATTCGCCAAATAAACGATGATCCAATTGCGGAGCAATTCGAACGTTGTGATCCGCCCGCCCGCCCAAGCCATTACCAGCAGATTGTTGCCGGTGAAAAGCTCCGCGCCAGCGAGCACGACCAGGATGAGTCCAAACGAAAACGCGACTCCGCCCAGAATCCGACTGGCAGCAAAACTTAGGCTTGCATCGCTCGCAACGATCGTGAAGTAAAGTGCTCCGAGGCCGATGAAACCGCCTGCCAATAACCCAAGGGTTATCTGCGATAGAATCGGCAAGCGAGCCTTTGTGACCCCAGTGGTCTCGATTTTTTCGGCGATCTCTTTAGGGGCATAGGCATCGAACCCAAAGAGTTCATTCATATTAGAATTTTTTCAAAGTCCCGTGCGTGTGAATTGGCGAAATTTCATTTATCAGTGAGTGAATCGAACGGCAGTTTCATTTCCTGGATATATTCCAAATAGAAAGATGTCTTTCTGAAACTCCTGGGCCTGAGTTGCGGCATTGATGGAGCCTCCGTTCCGTCCCCCAGGGGCGTTTAACGGCTTGCAGCGGGCAACGAAGAAACCGGCGAGCCATCGTCGGAGAGAGTGTCCGGCACTTGAAGATCTGCATATTCTCCGCCGGGTATGAGAGTCCTCCACAGATCCGGCCAAGTTCTGCGTAAAGACTCAACGGTCGCATCAAGGTAGGGCAGAATTCCTTTCGCATAAGTCTCGACACTTAACCGAGTGCAGTATTGGACTAACGAGGTCAGATATATTCCTCGACCCCGTATATCAAAACTATCATAGGAAAGGGTCGTAGAAATCGCGCTTGCCCCGGTGTCCTTATCGACATTGATGGTTACTAGATAAGCCACAATTCTAGGAAAACTCGGTGCCACTTCGTCATAAACAAAGCGAAACGATTTAGATCCGTGAATAGCCTGTTTTAGAGCCGCCGCTACTTGCTGACCCACTTGATCATTACCTCGATGGTTGACTGAAACGGCAACCCTTGTGTCCTGCGCGATGGCTAACGACGAAGCCAGTAACCAGACTGCAATTGCTGCTAATATTGTTTTCATCGTTTCTCCCCTACGCTGCCTCGCGATGTTCAAAGGCAGGCTGCTGTGGCTCGGGTTTCTCCACGCAGGCCCAAATTAAAGCGGCGACCCAACCGAGCACCGTCCAGCCGAATACAAGATTGACCCATGTAATGGCGGTCGCGTGCTCGGCATCGCGCATATCGTCAATGATCGCAGGCAGCAAGTAGAGGAACATGCCCAAAATGAGGCCGAGTACGAACAAACCGTAAGCTAAAACTTGCATAAGACGCCTGGTGTGCTTCCGGGCGTTTTTAGGCGCATAACTCGTACCAAGGTTAAGCGGACGCCCGGCGTCGCGAAAAC
>DATGYM010000183.1:0-1729 GCA_035297925.1 Pyrinomonadaceae bacterium
TCGAGATAAGAATGGGTGAGGACTTCGGCATTGCCCTTGTCCCCTGTTGTTACGGCCGTTTCTAACTCATCTTAATAGCGTGAAGCCCCAAATCGCTAGCAAGGCCGCGGCGACAAGGGCCACCCACGATACAGTCATGGAAATCGAATGTGGTCCAATTTGAACCGTCCATCCCTCATAAATCCTCCAGCCATGCATGATCGCCACTAGCGCAAAGATCAATGCTGTGATCACCGCATAAGCCATCTTAATCTCCACTACCGCGAGAGGCCCGAGTGGTGTCAACCCTTACCTGGGGTAGGAATTGGAACACCCAAGTTTCGGGTGGACTGCTTTCTACGCTTCGCTGTTTGCTTCCGTTTGGTTTTCTTCCCAAACACGTTGGGGACGAGATTGTCAGCACGCCGCCATCCGCGATTATCCATATTTTCGGGCTTGTAGCTCAGCACAATCCAAAAAGTAGGCCGCTTGGTAAGGCAGCCTACACAGATCGATCCTGTCCCGAACTTTCAGGTTACGTAGGCGATCTGTTTCTGGTCACCTGCTCCAGACGCAGTCGTTGGCTGCGCAGGCAACTGAAGCACCGTTGCCTCCTGACCCCCACTTAGTTCTGTTAGGAGAACAATGCGCCCATCCGGAAATTCGAGCGCATCATGGTGCTTCCACTTTGCGTCCTTATTCACTTGTCGGAAGATTGCCGTCGCGTGACCTAGTGTTTCCACCTTCCAAGCTGCGACGAAGCGGTAGTCTGTAACTCTCACCGCGCTGAAAAACGCAAGCTCGGTTCCCGGAAGAACGCAAACCGCCACGCCAGCATCTTCCGCCGCAGCGAACCCGCGTGTGCCGGTACCAAAGTCTCGTGTGGTGAGTTTGTCGCCGACCTTCGCAGGCCGCGACCGGACGTGTTCAAGGCTATAGTCACACATCTCTGGAACTCCCTTGTTGGAAGCCCCTTCAGCCCCATCACACATTAGCGCACTTGCGGTGTTCCTGCATTACAAACTCCAAGCTGCTAGAAAATTGCCGATCGGTCGGGACGATTGTCGAACTGATAGCGATGCGCTGAAAAAAAGGCCGCAGTTACGCGCGGTCCAAGAAATGACCGTGGGCGCTCCTCGGGTATCCGGTTCTGGAGAGATCGAGTTAAACTTCGCGATGGTGCTGCCCATCAGAGCAAAACGAATCATGCCGCGCCTGAAGCAATCGATGCCTGCGTTGCCTTTGCGGAAGTACTCGCTGATGCCATCGCGGGGAAACCAGTTTCAGAGATGTTGAAAATCCGTCCTGACGATTACGCGGCTGGAATTGGCAAAATTATGAAGGGGTCATGGCGCGGGAAACAGCGTCAAGATATTCGGGCGTCAGGATATGTCGCTCATACTCTTGAAGCCACCTTATGGAGTGTTGGCCGAACGAACGACTATCGTTCCGCCGTGCTAACGGCCGCAAATCTGGGTGAAGACGCTGATACGACGGCTGCGGTCGCAGGCCAACTCGCAGGGGCGCTTTATGGAGCTTCGGGAATCCCACAGAACTGGGTCAGTCGAGTTGCGTGGAAAGAGCAGATCATAGAAAAGGCCAGTAATTTACTGACGGCTGCGTGACAAAATCAAAAACAGATTTCTCAAGGAATCGGAGCGCTTACGGGTCATGGGTACGGTGAAGGCGGACCACGTGCAGCGGGCGATCAAAATGATGTTCGATAAGCATTACTGTTCGATAAGCATTA
>DATGYM010000184.1:0-3941 GCA_035297925.1 Pyrinomonadaceae bacterium
AGTTGCTCGGGCAGGTCCGCCGCTGACCTCTGGAATTATCGTCAGCTGGAGATTGGTCATGCCGTCGAGATCCACAGAATAGTCATCGCGCTCAGCCGTGGTGTCGGGAGGACTAAAAGTATATTGCTGGCGGACGATTTCGGCGTAGGATCGCCCGCCGCTTGACGACCACCGTAAAACAAATTCCTGAGTACGAGCTGACTGATATTCCTGAAACTCCAAATGCACGTGCTTAATTCTTTGTGGCCGTTCAAAAAGAAGACGCACCGTCTGGGGTCCTGGTTGCGCAGCCTCCCAACCTGATTCGCTGTTCGGTAGCAATCCTGACTCAATTGGATGCGCCATCTCCTCCGAAGTTGCCTCGACCTGTGCGATAGTATCCAACGTCGGCCAATGCTCATTGTCTTCCGATTTAGTTTTATGCTCTGGTCCGATGATCCGTTTGATCATAACGTCTCTCCTACGATGCCGCTCCTGTAATTAACAAGCGATTTCTCCGGGGGGCCGATAATTATGATCCGCCGAGAGCTTGAAAGTCAGATCAACCATCTTCTTGAAGGCCCAACTCGTGATAAGTCTCGTTGTCCATTCTCCCCGTAACATTGATTTGCTTCGAACGCTGGAATGATCGTAACGCCTCGCGGGTACCGTCATTCATAGTGCCGTCTAGCGGCCCTGAATAAAAGCCATCATCCTTCAAAACTTGTTGCGCCTTAACAATCATGCTGCTTGACGGAATAGATTCGGATAGGTATTTGCGCTGGAGCAAGACTGCTTGGAGGATTCCATCTCCTAGACTCGAAACTCTTTCCCCATGAATGGTCAAACTACCGCTGCCCGTTTTCCACTGATCTTCCGAAATCAGCAAAAACAAGACTAAAACGACAACGAGACTTGCCACGATTGTGACGAATACCGTCTTCATAGCATTGCTCCAATTGCGCGTTTAGCGATGACCTAGCTAACCTCGCTGCAGATGCGGGCCAATGTAACGTACTTTTCCTAATATAGGCCGTGGGCGATCTGAAACGGATTGGGAGCTAACTAGCTAAGAAATTGGCCGCTATAAAACCGTTGTCGGTGCAAATCGAGCGCCAGAAATTGCCATACGTGAAAGAAAAGCGCACTCGGCCTTTTTCAAACACGCAGTTATTCGTCCTGATTGCATCGGCGCGTCGAACACAGCCGGCAGCGAAATATTCAAACCCGAGTCATGTTCATCCGCTATAGCGTTATAGTTAGCTGGCTTGTTTTTTGTCAGTTATTTAGCAGAAGCGTATCTCCTACACTCTATAGGAATCGACAGACACAAAATACGCAAGGTGGCTGAAAAATGGGCTTTTCCCTGCCATGACATCCAGCTGTAGATACAACGGTCTCGTCGATGTTGTCCGGACAAAACGCCATCTTTTGGATACGCCTTTGAAAGTCCCAGCATCTAGCGTTTCACTTATATCTCCAGCATCAGACATCGGTTGGGCTGAAACAAGTTTTCGACTCCAGTGTTACCGCACGATCTCAATCGACAGTAGTCGGAATTTCATAAGCTGCTCGTACAGCGCGGTCTAAGCTATTTGCCACCTTTATTTCCGGTGCTGAACACGACAGACTTTCTCTTATGGTCGCTGTGCTACGAGCGCGATTGGTGGCGATTTCGTGGCGTGATCTAGCAATGACGCTTGGTCCCATTCTTTTGCTCAGCATAGTCGGGATATGGGTCGCAATTCGGTTTGTCCGCCCGGCTCCGCCGAATTCCATAACGATTACGAGCGGTCCCGACGGCAGTGTGTTCCGCAATACCGCCGAGAAATATCGGAGCATACTGGCGCGTAACGGCATCACGGTGCAGATCCTACCCTCCAAAGGGTCTTTAGAAAATCTCCAGAGGCTAAACGACCCATCGTTTCATGTCGATATAGGATTGGTTCAGGGCGGGATGGCGGACAATATAAAAGTCAAGCGACTAGTCTCGCTCGGTAGTCTGTTTTATGAACCGCTCGCGATTTTTTACCGTAGCGCAGACCCTGTTGATCGGCTATCCCAATTTAGCGGGAAGCGATTGGCAATTGGTGCCGAAGGAAGCGGCACACGCGCCTTGGCTTTAACGCTTCTTAAAGCAAATGGGATTGAGTCTGGCGGCAGAACGGCGCTGCTCGACCTCAGCGGCGAAGATGCGGCGCGGGCGCTGATCGAGCGCAAAATCGATGCGGCATTCCTAACGGGCGATTCAGCGACACCACCCCTGATGCGCAAGCTTCTGCAGACGCCTGGCATTCGCGTCTTTAATTTCGTGCAGGCGGAGGCTTACACGCGTCGCTTTCGCTACTTGACCCGTTTGGAATTGCCAATGGGCACTTTAGATCTCGGGAAGAATTCTCCCGAGCGGACTCTTTATTTGATCGCTCCCACTGTCGAGCTTATCGCACGGGAGCATTTGCATCCGGCTATTTCTGATCTGTTGATCGAAGCGGCGCGGGAGGTCCACGGGAGCGCTACTCTGCTGCAACACCCTGGCGAATTTCCGGCCCCTTTAGAGCACGAGTTTCGGATCAGTGATGACGCGACTCGCTATTACAAATCAGGAAAAAGATTTTTGTACCGCAGTCTACCTTTTTGGCTGGCGAGTCTCGCAGATCGCACGTTCGTTGTCCTTGTGCCGATTGTTGTGTTGCTACTGCCAGGCTTGCGGCTGGTGCCATCGCTATATCAGTGGCGGGTGAAGGCACGGATCTACCGCTGGTACGGGGCTTTGATTCGTCTTGAGCGAGAGGCCCTTATGAACTCGACTCCTGAACAGCCAGAACAAATGCTCAAGCAGCTTGATGAGATCGAGAAAGGGGTCAACAACATGAAGGTGCCGCTCGCGTTTGCTGATCAGTTCTATGTATTGCGAGAACATATCAGGTTTGTTCGCGATAGGCTTAGCCCGCACGGAGATTCGTCCTCCCGAATGCCAATACCTTAAAAACGGCAATAGAAATCATCTACGTCGAATCTTTTGCCTATGGAACTGAAGCGGGTTCACAGAATCAGCAAAATCTTCGCGCTAGTCACCTTACTGCTCTTCGCTCGCGACACCCATTGGTACGTCTTTTGCGGCCCCTAGCTAGTTAAAAAGCAAAAGACGAGGTGCGCCATGACAAAGCGAAAACGCCGCGCTTTGACTCTGGTGAGTTGTTTTTTTTGTATTGGAATTGTTGGACTAGCGCTTTTTTTTGCGACTTTGAATCAGGACCGGGCCAAGAAATACATAACAACCGCAGTGAGCAAAGCTACCGGCCGACAATTAAACATTAACGGCGATCTTAAACTAAAACTCGGCTGGATCTCGCAATTAAGCGCCAGCGAAATTCAGTTCCAGAACGCTGGCTGGAGCAAACGCCCGCAGATGGCCGAAGTGGGACGCCTCAATGTCGAGGTAGATCTCTGGCAACTCGTTCGACATTTTCGCGTAGTTCTCCCCAGAGTGACAATTTCTCAACCTAATGTCGTTCTCGAAAAAAATGCTGAGGGTTCGGCAAACTGGGAGTTTCGCACGGCGACCGCAGTGACGGAGCCCGCAGAGAAGCGCAGTAATGTTCCTGTCGTTCAAAAACTAATTATCAAAGACGGCGTACTCCTGTTTGATAACCAGGAGACCAAGAACCAGATAAAATTGAAGGTGACTGAGGCCGAAAGTGCGGGATTTTTGGAGACACCCGTCAAGCTCAAGGCCGAGGGCACATATCAGTCCCTTCCGTTCACGCTCTCTTTAGACGGAGGGTCTTACCAAAACCTAAGGAGTTCAACAGATCCATACCCTCTCGAAATCGCCTTCAGCGCGGGAAAGTTTAAAGGAAGGATCGCGGGCAATTTAACCGAGCCACTGGCGATGAAAGGGGAGGACGTTACCTTAGACGTTCAAGGTGACGATTTAGCAAATCTCTACCCGCTCATTCGCC
>DATGYM010000185.1:0-52805 GCA_035297925.1 Pyrinomonadaceae bacterium
GTATCTCGGCGCGCGCGATGATGCTTCATTTCAGTCGGAGCTGGCAACGCTCTTGCGCGATTATGCCGGCCGGCCCACTCCGCTGTTTCTTGCCGAGCGGCTTACGGCACATGCCCGCGGGGCAAAAATTTATTTGAAGCGTGAAGACCTGCTACACACGGGCGCCCACAAAATTAACAATGCACTGGGTCAGGTATTGCTGGCGCGGCGCATGGGAAAGCGCCGCGTGATTGCCGAGACAGGCGCGGGACAGCATGGCGTGGCCACCGCAACAGTGTGTGCGCTGTTTGGCCTGGACTGCGTCGTCTATATGGGCGCAGAAGACATGCGACGCCAGGCTTTGAATGTGTTTCGGATGAACTTGCTGGGCGCCGAAGTACGCGAAGTGAACGCGGGGGCGCGAACGCTCAAGGACGCGATCAATGAAGCACTGCGTGATTGGGTAACCAATGTCGAGGACACTTATTACCTGCTCGGCAGCGCTCTCGGCCCGCATCCGTATCCCCTGCTGGTGCGTGATTTCCAAACCGTGATCGGTCGCGAGACGCGCGAACAGATTTTCAAGACTGAAGCACGACTACCTGATCTGCTTATCGCCTGTGTGGGTGGCGGGTCGAATTCAATTGGAATGTTCCATCCCTTCCTGCAGGACAAATCGGTGCGCATGGTTGGCGTTGAGGCGGGCGGTCGCAGCGAAGAATTGGGACAACATGCGGCACGCTTTAATAAACGTGGCGGTGGCCGGCCGGGCGTACTTCAGGGGACGCTGAGTTATGTTTTGCAGGATCAGAGCGGGCAAATTGCAACTACGCATTCGATTTCGGCGGGCTTGGATTATCCCTCGATTGGTCCTGAACACGCCGCCCTCCATGATTCCGGTCGAGTCGAATACACTTCGGTCTCGGATGCTGAAGCACTCGAAGCCTTCCGCGATTTATCAAAGCTGGAGGGAATTATCCCGGCGCTCGAATCGGCACATGCAGTGGCACACGCGGTGAAACTGGCGCGCGAAATGTCCGCCGAAAAGATCATGATTGTGAATCTTTCCGGTCGTGGCGATAAGGATGTGAATACGGTTCAAGAGCATTTGGATTTACCAAAGTAGAGTCAGGAGTCGCTGTCTTGAGCCGAATCGCCGAGGTATTCAGTAAGTTAAAAACGGACGGGGGAAAAGGCTTCATTCCTTTTGTTACTGCCGGCGACCCGCACCTCAATATTACCGGCGATCTACTGGCTGAACTCGCAAAATCCGGCGCCGACATTATCGAGCTTGGCGTTCCCTTCAGCGATCCAATGGCCGATGGACCTGTGATCCAGCGCGCTTCGGAACGCGCGCTAAAGCAGGGTTTCGGCTTGAACGAAATCTTCGAAATTACAGCGAAGGTTCGCACAAGAATCGATACTCCTCTTGTTCTTTTCAGTTACTTCAATCCGCTGCTTCAATACGGTGTCGAAAGACTCGCGCGCGCTGCTCAGCAGGCGGGCATCGATGGAATCCTGGTGACTGATTTATCGCCCGAGGAAGCGGAAGAGTTTGCCGCAGAGATGCAGTCAAACGACGTCGATATGATTTTCCTGGCAGCGCCGACTTCCACCGATGAGCGGCTGCGGCTGATTACCGCTCATGCAAGTGGCTTTGTATATGCCGTCTCCCGTGCAGGAGTCACGGGGACTCGCGAGACGGTAAGCCGTGAGGCAGAATTGCTCGTCACCCGCCTCCGTAAATTCACCGATTTACCTGTTGCTGTCGGCTTTGGTATTTCTACGGCGCAACAGGTGGCGGAAACATTTCGTTATGCGGATGCGGCGGTTGTAGGTTCCGCCATCGTTGCGCAAATTGAAAAGCTCGCAAGTGAGCCGAATCTGGTCGAAGCGATTGGGAGTTATGTGCACAGTTTGATTCCTTCGGAGGCGAAGATTTCATGAGCGAAAGTCGAGACGCGGGCCCTGCGTTCCGAAGAGGGGCAATGGTTGTGATCGTGCTTCACACACCGCGAGAAAAATGTTGGGGCATGCTCGACGAGATTAATTCGGCTGGAGTATTCTTGCGCGGCCTCGACCTGAATGCGTTCGACGATTGGGTTAGTGCTCTGATTCATGGGGAATCGTTTGTTGGTTTTGGCGATTTATTCTTTCCTATGTGGCGCGTGGAGCGCATTTCCCGGGACGAAGCGGCGGGCGGAGTACCATCGCTTTACGAGCAGGTGGAGAAACGAACGGGCGTTTCGATCCAGCAACTTTTGCGAGCTGACTGTAGTCCGATGGAGTGATCTTTACGGATCGACCCCCGCAGGCATCGAGGCAGAGAGGGCTGCTTTGTGCCGAGAGGAAATTGCCGACTGCTCACCCTCCGAAAAATACCTGTGTTGCAAGCATGAAACACTGTTCCATTCTCGCGCAGGATGTGTTATTCTCAGCGCTAACTGACGGCGAGGAGAAGTGCACTGGCCGCGGACTCACGAGAAAAGGAGCGGAAGAAAGAGATGTATGTCATGGCTGAAGACAGAATAAGCATAGATCGCGGCAAGGCAGTGGAAGCGGCCCTCGCCAACATTGAGAAAAAATTTGGCAAAGGATCAATCATGCGCCTGGGTGAGCGAGAGGTGTCGGATATCCCGGCCATCTCGACGACTTCGCTGAGTCTGGATGTGGCAGTGGGTATCGGGGGTGTACCGCGAGGGCGCATTATCGAGATTTATGGTCCCGAGAGTTCCGGCAAAACTACGCTGGCGCTGCACATCGTGGCCGAAGCGCAGAAAGCCGGCGGCGTCGCTGCCTATATCGACGCCGAACACGCAATGGACGCTGATTATGCCGGCAAACTCGGCGTGGAAATCGATCAACTGCTGATTTCGCAGCCGGATTCAGGCGAGCAGGCGCTGGAGATTGCCGAAGCTTTGGTGCGCTCAAACGGTGTTGATGTAATCGTGGTAGATTCCGTCGCGGCCCTGGTGCCACGCGCGGAACTCGACGGCGAAATGGGTGACTCCCTGCCAGGTCTGCAGGCGCGTCTGATGTCGCAGGCGCTGCGAAAGCTCACGGCGATTGTTTCGCAGTCAAATACCTGCTTTATCTTTATTAACCAGATACGTGAAAAGATTGGCGTGATGTTTGGCAGTCCTGAAACCACGACCGGCGGCCGCGCGCTGAAGTTTTATTCTTCCATGCGCCTGGACATCAGACGCATCGGAGCCATCAAGGATGGCGATCGGGTTGTCGGCAACCGCACTAAAGTTAAAGTGGCGAAAAATAAAGTAGCCCCACCATTCCGGGAATGCGAATTCGACATCATGTATGGCGAAGGCATTTCACGTGAAGGAGACGTGCTCGATCTTGCCGTCCTGCAGCGTGTCGTAGATAAGAGCGGCGCATGGTTTTCCTACAAAGGCGATCGCCTGGGCCAGGGACGAGAGAATTCGAAGCAGGCCTTGAAAGAGAACCCAGACCTTCTCAAACGCATTGAGAGAGAAGTGAAGGTCAAACTGGGCATGCCTGTCCGCGAAGAAAAAGCCGAGCCTGCACCGACGGCAAAGGCCGCTGCCGCTGAGAAGAAATAGAACGGGTTCCAGTCAAAACGAGGCGTTCAACCACGGAGAAATCTTTTCCGCGGTTGAACGCCTTGTTTATGGCTTTACAGCCTGTCACTCTATGCGGATAATCCGCCGCGGCAATAGGACGGACATTCATATCTGTCCCGATAAAGCTGGACAGGCAGGAATGCGTGTCTGCTTAGCAGAAACATCCGCTGCAACTTATGGAATCGATTCTTATCAAGAGTGGCACACTTCTGACCATGGACTCGCGGGACGAGATCCAGAGGGCAGATCTGCTCATTGAGAACGGCCGTATCACAAAACTTGGCGAGAGCGGCATGAAGGCGGATATCGTTATCGACGCCACTGACTGCGTCGTTCTGCCGGGTTTCATTCAAAGCCACATTCACCTTTGCCAAACTATTTTTCGTGGCGCCGCTGACGACTTACCCCTGCTCGATTGGCTGAAGAAACGTGTCTGGCCATTGGAAGCGGCTCATGACGCGGTATCAATTGCGGCTTCCGCAAGACTCGGCATTGCTGAGCTGATCAAAGGTGGAACAACCTGCGCGCTGACAATGGAAACCGTCAACCACACTCAAGAGGTTTTTCGGGTGGTTGAGGAGAGCGGTTTTCGCGCCACGGTGGGCAAGTGCATGATGGATAAAGGTGACGATGTTCCGGACGCGCTGCACGAAGAAACCGAGGCTTCAATTGCGGAGTCATTGTCGCTGCTTGCCGCCTGGCATGGAAAAAGCGGGGGGCGACTACGCTATTGCTTTGCGCCGCGTTTCGCGCTGAGTTGTACCAAAGAACTTTTGTCGCGCGTTGCTAAACTCGCTAAAGAACACAATGTCATCATCCACACACACGCCTCGGAAAACAGAGATGAATGTGCTTTGGTTGAGAGCGAGACCGGACTGCGCAATGTTGCTTATCTCGATTCACTGGGATTGAGCGGGCGTCATGTGGTCCTCGCTCACTGTGTGCATCTCGACGCAGCGGAGTTTCAGTTGCTGGCTGGAGCGAAAACTAACGTCGCGCATTGCCCGTCGTCGAATCTCAAACTCGGTTCGGGCATCGCCGAGATCGCGCGAATGTTGGATAAAGAAATTTCAGTTTCGCTTGGCGCTGATGGAGCGGCTTGCAATAATCGACTCGACATGTTTACCGAGATGCGCACCTTGGCTCTTTTGCAAAAGGCCTTGCATGGCCCGGAGGCAATACCTGCCCGGCAAGCTCTGCGCATCGCCACGATTGAGGGCGCTAAAGCGCTGGGACTGGAAAAGGAAATTGGAAGTCTGGAGACCGGCAAACGCGGCGACGTCATCCTGGTCAGACTGGATGGACTTCATGCCACGCCGGTAAACGATCCCATTTCCGCTCTTGTCTATTCCGCGCAGCCTGCAGACGTTCAGAGCGTAATAATCGACGGCCGGCTGGTTATGAGAGACGGCCGATTGCTCACACTTGATGAGCAGTCGGTAATTGAACAGGCGCGGCGTCAACGTCAGGCATTGGTGCAGCGAACCGGGTTGGCCGGATAAGCAAGTTGTAAGGGGAAAGATGTTGGAAAAACAGGTCCCGAAAAAGGCTGTGCCAGCTCGAAGGTAGCGACTGCGGGGGGCGCGATCGGCGGCCGAGCTGGCACTGGCGGGCACTTTCAATTTTGAATCGGATGTCGTCTTTCAACCGGACTGACGTTTGGGCGTCAACCCCATCCTCAACGCGTGGAATTATACACCTCCCAAAGAATCAGTCAACGAAATTCTGTGACGAATCTGACAAAACCCGTTTGGTGTGGTTATGTTGACGTTCTTTCCCCAACTCCCTATACTACGCGGTCTTTCCTACCCAACGGCCAGGTAGCTCAGTTGGTAGAGCGCGGCCCTGAAAAGGCCGGCGTCGGCGGTTCGATTCCGTCCCTGGCCACCAGTATCCTCAACAACTTAGCGATAGCCAAAAACGTTCAAATTTCGTCCCGCGTAAAATACGCGAACATTGGTTAGTTCAGATTTCACTTTTGGCGCCGCTCGTTCGAACAACCTCGCAACGTAGTGCTCGCTTACGAATGTAATGCCTAACCCTTCATAGAGTTGTGATCTGATTATTTGAAAGGGTCGGAATTCGACGAGATCGTCAGCGCTTCATTCTTTTGAACGCAAATGCTGACGAATCCTTGTAGATCTACGATTTGAGGCCGATGCGCTGAAAGAGGGCAGAGTATCTTGAGTCCTTGCGGAGTTCGTCAAAATTTGGGCTTGATCGCAGCACAGCCACATCCAAAGAATGATCGTCGCAGGCTCTTTGCTCAACCAGCCGCGATTGGCCGCAGGCGGCAACAAGCGAGAAGCCGGAAAGAACTTTGGCTCTCTGAAGGCGTCGAAGGTTTGTGCTTGACGGTGAACTGGTGATACCCGTCAAGGGACTCTCATTTGATGATCTGACAGCGCTGCGACAATTTCCGGGAAGTATGGCCTCGATCGCTATAACCGGCAGGGAATCACTTTTGTATTCGACACTCGCCAGGAAAGGTTTCGTTATGACGGTGAAGCCTGGCAAGAGCTAATTCATCGCTACCCGCATAACCCGGAAGCGGCTGAAGCGCGCAAACGACTTGCAGCCGCATCTTCGGCCCGTTGATCGAAGCTATTGTTTCAGTGGTCCATTTGAGGGGCAGGCTCTCGGAAAAAACTGAAACCTTTGCGTTGCTTTAGTCACTAACTCCCAGAGCATCTATTCGGCTTGGTGGAGGGAGAGATGAAACGCACCGGTCTTTGGTCAGCAACCTGCTTGCTCCTTTCACTTAGTCTCACACAAATCGTCGTTGGTCAGGCCGTGAACACCAACCAGAATACTGCCCGGAGCCTGCGGCTCGCGGCTTTGAGGTATTACGACGACAGGGAGTTTGGAAAGGCCGTTAGAGCACTCGAGCAGGCAGTCAGTTTAAGACCGGATTACGCTGAGGCCTATAACGATCTTGGGTTGAATTATGCAGCGCTTGGGCGTCACCAGGAAGCGATTGCATCTTTGCAGGAGGCAATCAGGTGCAAGCCGGGATTTGCCATCGCCTACGACAACCTTGGGGTCGAATACTACGTGCTCGGTGAAACCAATCTCGCCGTTCAAACTCTCCAGCAGGCGACTAAGTTTGATTCTGAGAACGCCGTAGCTTTCAACAATTTGGGCGCCAGTCTTTCCGATGCCGGCCGCTCCAGGGAAGCGATTGAAGCGTACGAAAGAGCAATTGACTTGAAACCTGAATGGGCGGAGGCACATCGTAACCTGGCACTCGCTAGTGCCCAGGGCGATGATTACGACCGAGTCTTCAAGCATCTCAACATAGCAATTTCACTGCGGCCGGATTATTTCGAGGCATATAATAATCTCGGAGTGGCGCACTATAGAAAAGGGCATTATCGAGAGGCACTTGAGGCCTTACAGCAGGCAATCAAACTCAAACCCAATTATGACGATGCGCTCTACAATTTGGGATTGATGCAAGTGGCTGCCCACAAGAGAAGAGAAGCCCTGGAACAGTACCAAAAACTGAAGGTCTTGAATCCCGGTTTGGCAGAAACCCTTTACGGCGGAATCTATCGCGGAATGATCCTGAATTTGAGAAACAAGTAGTCCGGCCTTTCGTTCAAGGCAGAGCTACTCAGCTTGAGTGAAGCAAACTGAAGGATGTCGGAGCGGCTGGCATTGGATTTGGCAGTTGATTTGGCAGGGCTTGAACGCCGGCCAGCCTCACATTCCGTGTCGCTCATGAATAGTTCTGAGGATCTCATAAGCCGAAGTCGGGCCGGGGATCAGGAAGCGTTTCGTTTGATCTTCGAGCGATATGCTCGCCCCGTACTCAGTTTCATTTATGACCTGGTGGGGCAACGCGACCTGGCTGAAGAGCTGACGCAGGAAACTTTTGTCAGGGCCTTCAAGAGCTTGAACAGCATACGTGACGAGACAAAGCTGGCCAGCTGGCTCTTCGGTATCGGCAGAAATGTTGCTCGCGAGGCGATTCGGGCGAGGCTAAGAGATAACCAAACCTTCCTGGAAGTTGGTCCTTCGGATGCGCAACTTCGGAATGGTGCGCAGGTGTCGCCCGCACAGAATTTACTGGATAAGGAGCTGAGCTTAGCTATGCATAATGCCCTTGCTCTACTCGATGAAGACCGCCGAGTTGTTTTCGTCCTAAAGGTATTTAGACAATTCAGCTACCACGAGATAATGGATGTTACTGGCTTTACGCTGGCGAAAGTGAAGACTGATCTACATCGCGCCCGGTGCGAGGTTCGACGCCGCCTGGGCCCGTTTCTGGAGGCTGATAGATGAAATGCGCTGAATGCCAGGCGCTCGTTCAAGAGTATTTTGATGGCGAATTAGATCAACGTGCTGCCGCAGCCATGTCGGTTCACCTCGAAAGCTGTCCGTCGTGCAGTACCGAGCTGGAGCAACTCGCCTTTGAACAACGGGTGTATCAGAGTTACGAACATGAACTCGAAGTTTCGCCGGCTTTGTGGGTCAAAGTGCGGGACCGACTCGCCGAGGAAGACAACGGGTGGACTCTTACACTTTTTGGACGTTCGCAGATTGCGTTCAGCAAACTCTTATCGTTGCGATTCGGTACGGCCGCTGCTGTAGCAGTAGCGTTGTTCGCGATTGTAGTTATCCTTGGCGTAATGAAGCAGCAGAATAAGCAGGAGGTTCCCAAACAACTAGCTTTGTCCTCCGAGACTCTACCGGGGGAGAAGCGACGCCCCGGAGAGACTGACATTGTTAGCAAACAGGTAAATAGCAACGGGGCTGAAGGCTCCATTAGAGGGCCTCAGAAAAAGAGAGGTGTTGTGGCTGGGCTACGGGCTGAGACTGTGCGCGGCAAGTCCTCGCTGGTTAACGGAAACGCACGCGAACCGAAAACGCCGGTGCAATTCGTTCGCAAGGCGGAGCAGCAGTATTTGAGCGCTATTGCCTTGCTTACCCGAGACGCCGAGCAGCGACCCTCGCGACTTGATTCAGAAACACGGGCAAAACTTAATAGTGCGCTGGTGGCCGTTAATCGCACGATCTTGTCTACGCGAAAGGCGGTCCAGCGAAACCCCAACGACCCGCTTGCGGTCCAGTACATGTTGAGTGCTTACGAAAAGAAGGTTGATGTACTGAAGGAGATGAGTAGTTACTAATAAGCATGCGACTTCAATCAAGAAGCCACCTCGTTTGTCTAATCCTCGCTCTCGTAGTTGTGACCACTCCTGCGCTACTGAGGGCGCAAGTGCCTGGTCCGCCAAAAAACCCGGCACCTCAAGTGTCCATTCCGCCAGAAGAACCCACTGGTCAAATTCCTTCTCCGCCAAAGAAGCCGGTGGCTCAAGTGCCTTCTCCGTCCGCTCCGAAGCCGTCGCTTGCAGGAGGTGCCCCGATTCCACACACCGAGCGACGACT
The DNA here is from genome assembly GCA_035297925.1 of Pyrinomonadaceae bacterium. Classification (GTDB taxonomy): domain Bacteria; phylum Acidobacteriota; class Blastocatellia; order Pyrinomonadales; family Pyrinomonadaceae; genus PSRF01. Next base: position 8,973 of record DATGYM010000185.1, read on the forward strand.
CGGTCACGTCTCTCTGGCTGTCGCCCGGGATGTTCGCTTGTTTGTGGACAACCGTACGACCGGCAGAATATCAGTTCATGGTTGGGATCGAGATGTCATAGAGGCGCATGCAATCAGCGATCGCGGCGAAGAAGTGTTGATTGTCGCGCAGAGCGAAGACGACGGTCCCAGGAAAGTCTTCCTTAAAGCAGACTACGTAAACCTGGAAAATTCAGAGAGTCCAACTGAACCGCTCGGTCTTCCTCCGCTGGGTAGTGACGGTCCACTTCAGGTCCGACTGGATGTGAATGTACCGCGGTATGTTGAACTTGAATTAATCCGGGTAATACGGAGTGATGTCGAGATCAGCGGAGTGGAAACGCCGATTACGGTCAATGGCAAGGAGAGCAACGTAACGCTGAAGGATGTGGGCCCAGTAGAGGCTCACACCCGCACCGGTTCGATTCTGGTCGAGAATGCCAAAGGGATTGCTGACGTAACATCGTCCACTGGCGCAATAAAAATCAGTAATTCGAGCGGCGCAGTGCGGGTGGTTTCAATTGCTGGATCAATCGAAATCAGGTGCTTCAAGGGCCGCATCGACGTGTCTAATACTCAGGCGCCGATTGAGTTGGAAGCAATTGAGGGCGATGTTGAGGCAATTGCTGCAAGCAGCGATGTTAGCTTTAAGGGACGCCTTAATGACGACGCCCGCTATTATTTGAAATCAATGTCGGGTCGCGTTGAGATGAGATTGCCCGACGACACTCGTGGATTCAATGCCACGCTTACCTCCTACCGAGGCATGGTCGAAAGTGATTTTTCACTGCACTCCAAACCCAGCGCTCAGGACGGGGGCACTACCGGTCGCCGACTGTCAGGGCGGTTCGGAAAAGGGAGTCCACAGATCACGCTCGACTCGTTCGAAGGTCTTGTTAAGCTCAGTAAGATCCCTTCGACGTCTATTATCTCCTGCCGTTAACTTTCAGGACATAGCTGCCTGTCCACTGAAGACAACTTGCGCCGCAACTAACGTGCAACTACCCAAACCAGGGACACCATCGCTAAGCCTGTTGCTAAGCTCAAGTTTACGTTCGTTTCCTAACTCCCTAGACTCGCGCTCTTTCCTACCCAACGGCCAGGTAGCTCAGTTGGTAGAGCGCGGCCCTGAAAAGGCCGGCATGCATTTCACGTTGCGGGTGATGAGAAGTGAGTAGCAATTAAGGTCGTTAGCCGGCATAGCGAGTGAATTCGCGCTGCGTCACTGCCCAGTAAGGTCGGAGACTGGTGAAAACACGGGACGCAGAACTGGGACTTGACCAGTAAGATCAGATGACAACCCAAAGTTGAGAGGCTTTGAGTTGTCATTCCTTGCTGATCTGTTTGCGACTGGAGGACTGAATCCTGCGGTGGTGGCTAACAGGGTTTTAGTTGCTCCGTCAGTTGTGAAACCCAACAATCGCAACCTTTTCTCGTGCAGCACGATTTTTCGCCAGCTCACGTTCAAGTTGGTGTTCCTTACCAGACTTCATTACTTCACGTCCGGCGCTGTTTCCAGCCTCCCAAATCTGTGAGAGGAAGTACTGATTGCCATACTGATTAAATACCAGTGTCGACTCGCGCTGAGTTGTCTTGGCTCGGACGTTGCTCGTTAAAACAGCGACTTTAGTCGTGCGGCCGTCCACGCTGCCAATAGACAGCATTTCAGGTCTATCTGCAGAAACCCGCTTGACAATGTATTCGCCGGGCGGGAGGGTCTTACCCTGGATTGCGAACTCGAATGGGATAGTTACCACAAGATTGTGGTTAGACTGTGCGCTGACGGAGGTAGCCGTTAGCACGACAACGAGACACAACATGGTGAATGCTATCAAAGATTTCCTTTTCATATGACCTCCTTTTGGTCGTTTGGGGCTGCCATAGAAGCCGAGCAGCACGAGTTACGCTTAGTGGAATTGGCTGTTAGCCAACTGCTTCACCACCGCATCACAGAGATCGAATTAGTTCTCCACACTTCGACTCAACCGTCGAAGTGTTCTTTTTGCTAAGTTCCGGATTGCCCCCGTCATCCGGTATGAGCCAGGCTTCATCTGGCCCTTTGATCAAGTGGGCTAACTCATGCAGAAGAATCAGGACCCTTGCCTCCCTGGTGTTTGGCCGAAAGCTGCCAACGTTTGGGACAAACTGGTCTTCGGGCCAGACCTTTGACTTGTAGAACGGACCGATGATGTTTATCTCGGCGGCGGTGAACAAACGATATGAAATACCCGTCTGTGAGTTAAGGAAGTGGGCTGATCTTCCGGACATCATCAGGCCGATCCTGGGATCACTAATCGGTCCGTTTTGGAGCGTGACAGCGAGATTATCAAGGACCTGGGTTGCGGCGGCTCCGCCAAAAAACTCACCACATGCATTCCGACGCTCCAACATGGCCGTTGCATCCAGGTAGGCTCGATCGAGCCGGGTCGGATGTATTTTTCCGATTGCTTTGCGCAGGATTTGCAGACGGCTCGATCGCTTATCGTTAGACTGCAAACTGCCAAAGGCGACAATCGAGTTTGCTAAGAGCAGGGCTATTGCTAGCAGGGATTTCTGACGTTTCATCGTTCACCTCCCGGCGATATGACTCGGAGCCGGTCGTGGCTTCTAAGGACGGCGCCAGATGCATTCATCCGGGCTGTCCTCACCACCTACCGCGAGAAAAGGGGCGAGAAGCTATCAATCCCTAACCGAGGCTAGCTAAACAGGTAGGATTAAGAGTCATTAGGAGGCTATAATTCATCAGAAAAAGCCAAAGATTGGACCTCGCAAGGTCACTCCTACGATGGGTCCGCAATGACCGCACCCGCGTCACGTGAAGTAACTCAACTCCTGATGGATTGGAGTAATGGAAACCAGTCGGCACTGGATAAATTGATGCCGCTGGTTGATCGAGAGCTACATCGCCTGGCTCACCACTACATGCGAAAGGAGAATGCGGGCCACACACTTCAGACCACGGCCCTGGTAAACGAAGCTTATCTAAAGCTGGTGGATCAGAAACACGTACATTGGAAGAACCGGGCGCATTTCTTCGCTCTGTCCGCCCAGTTGATGCGGCGCATACTGGTAGATCACGCGCGCAGCCGGCTGTATGCAAAGCGTGGCGGAGGTGCCCATAGGATCTCGTTTGACGAAGCGTTGATTGTCTCTTCCGAACGAGGCGCTGACTTAGTTGCTCTCGACGAGGCGCTGAGCAAACTGACATCCATCGACCCGCGTAAGGGCAAGGTGGTCGAACTACGTTTCTTTGGTGGTCTTAGTGTCGAGGAGACGGCTGAGGCACTCCAGGTTTCGGCTGTTACTGTGATGCGCGAATGGAGCATGGCAAAAGCCTGGCTCTACAACTCCCTCAAAAATGAAACCTGAACGCTGGCAACAACTTGATTCAATATTTCACTCGGCACTTCAGTGTGAGCCTGCCGAACGCTCGGCATTTCTCGACGAAGCCTGTGCTGGTGACGAGTTGCTGCGCAAGGAGGTCGAAGCGTTACTCTCTGCACATGAGGAGGCAGGCAGCTTTATTGAAAGTCCGGCCCTGGATGTCGAGGCGAGGTCGCTCGCGAACGACCAGAACGAGTCCCTGGTGGGGCAGACAATCGGGCATTACAAAATCATCTCTTCTATTGGAGCGGGCGGCATGGGTGAGGTTTATCTGGCGGAAGACACCCAACTGGGGCGAAAGATCGCCATCAAGATTTTGCCTGCCGAATTCACTCGGAACATCGATCGCGTGCGCCGTTTTCAACAAGAGGCTCGAGCCGCTTCTGCGCTCAACCATCCGAACATCATCACGATCTATGAGATAGGCCAACTTGAAGACAGACATTTCATGGCCACTGAGTTCATCGATGGTGAAACACTGCGAGGACGAATTAGCGGAGTTGAATCACGCACTACCGGAGCCGGTAGGGGCAAGTCAGGTACGTCGTCGCAATTACGCGATATCCTCAACATCGCCATTCAGGTCGCGGATGCCCTGGCGGCGGCCCATGAAGCAGGCATCGTGCATCGCGATATCAAGCCCGAGAACATCATGGTGCGGCGGCGTGACGGCTACGTGAAAGTGCTGGACTTTGGGTTAGCGAAGCTTACGGAAGGTACAGTCGACAGCGAAGCGCAGACGAGAACGCAGGTCAAAACCAGTGCGGGTGTGGTGATGGGCACCGCGAACTACATGTCGCCAGAGCAGGCGCGTGGGGAGAAGGTGGATGCGCGCACAGACATCTGGAGTCTGGGCGTGGTGCTCTACGAATTGGTGGCCGGTTGCGCGCCATTTGAGAAATCGACCCCCAGCGAAGTCATCGCCTGGATACTGGAGCGAGAGCCGCCACCCTTGGCTCGCTTTGCCCGAGAAGTTCCGCTTGAGTTGGAACGCATCGTGGACAAGGCCCTGACCAAAGACAGGGAGGAACGGTATCAAACGGCCAAGGATCTCCTGGTTGATCTGCGGCGTTTGAGGCAGCGGCTAGAGGTCGATGCGGCAGCTGAGCGGTCGCGCCCGCAAGTGCTCAGTGATGAGGTAGAGATTGCGACCAACGTCACGCAGGCGACCACGGTTGGAGCGAGAGCAGACACTCAGGCAGAAACAGTCCGGCAGACATCGAGCGCCGAGTACCTGTTAACCGGGATCAAACGGCACAAGCAAGTTGCTGTGGTTGCACTGTCAATATCAGTGGTTCTGTTGGGAGGAATCGGCGTTGGGTTGTATAAATTCGTCAACCATCGCCGGCCCAAGACGGCACCTTTTGACGCGATAAAGTTCACGAAGCTTGTTACACCAGGCAATGCGCGCTTGCCCTCTATCTCGCCTGACGGAAAATCCGTTGTATATGTGGTAGATGCTGAAGGGCAGCAAAGTCTCTGGATTAACCAGGTCGCCACGAGCAGTAATCACCCGATCATTCCTGCGGCCGAGGTGGTGTACGGCCGTCCGAGTTTCTCGCACGACGGCAACTACGTTTACTACGTGGTGAAGGAGAAAGAGGATCCGAATGGCGCGCTCTATCGTGTGCCCTTCATGGGGGGCGCGCCGCGGAAATTGCTCGTCAACATTCAAAGTGCGATTACGGTTTCTCCTGACGACAAGCGACTCGCCTTCTATCGCTATAACCCAGGGGAAGGAGAGATGCTTTTGATGCTGGCTGATGCCGATGGCAACGGAGAGCAGAAACTCACGTCACGCAAAGGAGATGAATGGTTCGAGAATAGTGCGTTAGGGAATATGGGGCCATCCTGGTCGCCTGATGGAAAAGTGATTGCCTGTGGCGCCGGAAAAGCCAGCGCTGGCCGTTTACCAGCAACTGTCATTGTTGTGCAAGTCGAAGATGGGGCACAGAAAGAGTTTACGTCTCAAAGGTGGCACAGTATTGGCAATCTCGCGTGGCTGGGAGATGGAAGCGGCCTGATGTTAGGGGCGGCTATGCAAAGGGAGCTAGCGCAAATATGGCGCCTTAGCTACCCCGGCGGCGAAGCACGCCAGCTTACCGATGACTTTCGTCGCAATAGCTTGACGAGTATCACTGCTGACTCCACTACCATGGTCGGATCGCAGGCAGATCAAATAACCAATATCTGGGTTGCGCCTGGCGGGGTTGGCAGCCTCGCCAGGCAGATTACTTCCAGCGAGCAGGCGGGAATAGGGATGGACCTTGCCTGGGCATCCTGGACGCCCGACGGAAAGATAGTCTACAACTCGAACGCGAGCGGTAACTTCGACATCTGGATCATGAATTCCGACGGCACCGATAAAAAGCAATTGACGTTTGATCCCTCGCTGGACCTCTCACCGGCAATGACGCCTAATGGCCGCTACATACTGTTCTCCTCCGGCCGAACCGGAAAATCGTCCGTTTTGGACATGTGGAGAATGGATGCAGACGGCAGTCACCCGAAACAACTGACCAACGGTATCGAAGATGCTGGACCGCAGAGTTCACCTGATAGCATGTGGGTGGTTTATGGCAATGAAGTTTCAGGTAAGTATATACTCTGGAAGGTCGCTATTGATGGTGGCAATCCGGTGCAATTGACTAATAAGAGTTCGCGTTCTCCCGTAGTGTCACCGGACGGTCGTTGGATCGCCTGTCTATATTGGGATGAGCAGAGTGACTCACCAGAACAGATCGCCGTCATTCCATTCGAGGGTGGGGGAAGCATAAAGGCATTTAGTACTCACCAAAACGGATTTCTTCAAGACGTTCGGTGGATGCCTGATGGGCGTGCGATCAGCTACGTGGACACACGCGGCGATGTTTCGAACATTTGGAGCCAGCCAATTGACGGTGGCCCGGCGAGACAGTTGACCAATTTCAAAGACCAAATAATATTCTCGCACGACTGGTCACACGATGGAAAGCAACTCGTTTTCGCGCGCGGCGTCAGAATGAGAACTATTGGCTTCTGGACTGATTCCAGATGACCTCGAATTAGAGACCTCCAGTTGGGCCTCTGGGTATTGATCGCTTCGTTCGACAGCCTGGGCTCCGATCCACACTTCAAGGACCTCATGCGCCCCGTCCGCCTCACGCCGTAACCGTTTGCAAAAGTCATCAGCAATGAACCTGAACGGGGATCGCCTTCTGTTGCGAATCGCGCTAATATTCTCAAGTGAAGCATTGATCTAATCACCCTCGGTTGACCCGCAAGCTCACCTCTCGAAAAGAGACTGTTTCTATGGGACTCCGAATAGAATTGCTCATCACAGTCTTGCTCATTTTGTGCCTCTCGTTTCGGGTGCCGAACGCCTCCGCCCAGACAACCACCACCGGGACGATTGAAGGAATTGTGATTGACAGAAATGGTGCGGTCGTACCCGCCGTGACGGTCACTGTGACCAGCCCAAACTTGATCCGGACACAATCGGCCACGACGGACAACGAAGGCCGTTATCGCATCCTGAATCTTCCGCCTGGGAGATACGTTGTTACAGCCGAAGCCGCGGTGGGCTTCGCCCGGACTATTAAGGCGGATGTGGACGTGGGTCTCTCGAAAACAACTTCCGTGTTGATTCAACTGGAACCTGCGGGTATGACAGCTACCGTCACCGTCAGCAGCACTTCGGGTGCGGGAGTGGATACGACCAGCAACACCAGCGGTACAAGCGTTTCAACCGACCAGTTTTCGGATTTCACCACGCGGCGAACCGTACAGTCCCTTTACACAATTGCGCCGAGTGTCGTGCGTTCAGGTGTGCGCGACCAGTCCGGCCGCGACCGGGATCCATCGGTTGCCGGCTCATCAGGTCTTGAGAATAGTTACATTTTCGATGGAGTAAACACGACTGACCCGGCGTTTGGAGGCTCGGGCACCAACCTGCCGTTTGAGTTTGTCCAGGAAGTCGAGATCAAGAGTGGTGCCTACGGCGCCGAGTATGGTCTGGCCACCGGCGGCATTTTCAACGTTCTCACCAAGAGCGGAGGAAACGATCTTCACGGCGATGTCTTTGCTTACTTCACGACGAAGGGACTGGTGCGCGCGACTAAATACTTTCCGTCTACGGGCTCTGCTCCTAATGGTTTTTCGGAGCTTGACGCCGGATTTGATCTGGGCGGCGCAATAAAGAAGGACAAGTTGTGGTTCTTTGGGGCTTTCAATCCGCAGCGGCGCGAAAACTCTTATCTTACGCAGACCTTCCACCTGCCAGTCAGCAACAAGGTTACGACGCCCTTCTACGCGGGCAAGCTGACCTACGCACCAAACGAAAGGAATACGCTCACCTTCTCGACATTTGGTGATTTTACGAAGGTTGTGGGCTTTCGCGTGGGGATAGCCGGCGCCGGAGGTCCTGCACTCTCTGGCTTCGGTGCTGACCCCAATTCCTTCTCAAGTGAAGGTCAACTTGGTGGTGCTAACTACACCGTGCGCATGAATTCGACCATCACATCGAACTGGATCGGTGAGTTTGCCTTCGGCGCTCACTCCCAGCGCAATAACCTCATCCCCCCAGCAACCCTGGCAAACACTGAGGCCGTGTCAGACAATTTTGCGATTGTGCGCAACGGCGTGGTACTTCCGGTCACCGACACTAATGTAGACTTTGGGGAAAGTACCGGGTTTCTTGCCTTTGTTGATGGCCGCGGTGGGTCGCTGGAACGTGGTTTTGCTCGCCAGGGTTTCGGTGGCCGCGTAACCGATCAGAATCGCGATCGCTATGAAGCCCAAGCCAGGCTGCAGAACATTTTTGCTCGTCACACGCTGAAGTATGGGTTCGAGTTTACTCAGAACAGGTTAAGGCTCAATACTTACTTCACCGGACCAATGCGTGATTTCGGAGAAGGGGTTGTTTACGACGGTTTCAACGTTACCAATAGATTTGGGGTTTGCACGGTTCAAGGCGGTACAATTTTATGCCCCGCCGGCGGTCTGACCAGTCGCGTCAATGCTTTGATTGCCACCGGTCAGGCGCCCGTTGGAATCACCAGCGCTACAACAAACACTGGACTGACGGCCGCTCAGCTCAGCACCAACCCTTTCCTGATTCGTTCGACGACGGCCGTTGACGAGGTCATTGATAGTACCGGTAGCCATTTCATAACCACAAATGTCGAGACCTTCTATGTTCAGGATGATTTTCGATTTACCAGGCATCTGCAGTTCAACGTTGGCCTGCGCTGGGATTATCAGCAGCTACATGACGGAGAATCAACTGTTCTGAAGCTAAACAACTTCAAGGACAACCTGGAGCCGCGCCTCGGACTAATTTGGGATTTTACCGGCAAGGGCAAAGGCAAGCTGTTCGTCAACTATGCGCGGTTTCTGGAAGCGCCAATCCCCGCGATCTTCTCGACTTCGGGCGGCAATGTCGCGTTAAGTCTTTCCGCCCTCGTCGACCGGCTGAACGCACCGGCAGGTTCTATGGTCACAGTGGACTTCGGTGGTTGTTGTGTGGCGACACCGATTGATTCGGACCTGAAGCCGCAAACGGTTACGGAAACTGCGGCTGGTATGGAATATGAAACGAATCAAGGCCTGGTGCTGGGCCTTCGCGGAGTCTATCGCGCTCAGGGCACGGTGATTGAGGATGGATCATTCGATGAAGGTAACACCTACTTCGTGTTCAATCCGGGCGAAAGCGCAACTGAGCGCCTGGCCTGTGCGTCGGAGTTCGGCTGTTTCGGCCGCGCCCGTCGTTACTACCGCGCCCTCGAGTTAACCGCTACTAAGCGGTTCACAGCGAACTACCAGTTCATCGCCTCCTACGTTTATTCAAGTTTGATTGGTAACTACGAAGGCTTCTACCGTAACGACACCGGTCAGGCCATCCCGAATCTCACCTCCTTGTTTGACCTTCAGAGTTTGCTGGCAAACACTTATGGGCGACTGCCGAACGATCGCCCGAATCAACTGAAGTTTGATGGTAGCTATAGAACACCGTGGAAACTGCTTGTAAGCGGGTCGTTTCGGGCTCAGTCAGGTATACCGTTCAGCGCCTTGGTTCCCCATCCGGTGTATGACGACAACGAAGGTTTCGACGTCCCGCGAGGCACGGCCATTAATCCGCTTACTGGGCGAAATCGGACGCCCACGACTTACAATCTGGATCTCGGCGCCTACTATCCGATCAAGCTTGGTGAGAGTCGGCAGTTTCGCATTCAGGTTGATTGGTTCAACGTCTTCAACAACCAGCGCGCCATCAGACAGGACGAAACGCTGAGAACCAACAGCGGGATCCCCGGGGCCGCTTCTATCCAATTCCCCAATCCTTTCTACGGGCAGGGCACGATCTTCCAGTATCCGTCGTCCCTGCGTGTGGGGATCAAGTTTCAGTTTTAGTCTTCGCCTTTGCCCTTTCCCTCTTCCCCTTTTTCCCTTTCCAAGTCTCTTCAGTGTCGCCAGTAATGCTTTATTCGTTCCTCAAGCATGGGAAAGGGAACGTATTCGGCGGTCCTGCCCGAACGTCGCAGTTCTTCCACCATTCGCATCGCGCCGTCAGCGTTTCTCGTATGAACGAGAATCGTTGAGGCTGGCTGAAGTTCAGGGTTGGCTGCGAGCCATAATGCTATGGCGTAACCCGTGCGCGTGTCGTCGCGGCTGTCGGTGTTGTAGTGTTCGGGATGAAGATCGTGATCCAAAAATATCGCGTCATAGGAGTTCGAGCCCAGAAACTCACGGGCTTGCGTAACGTTATCAGCTACATCGACAAAGTCCCCTTTAAAACGCGCGGAAAACCAACGGTGCCTGCGCTTATCGTCGTCCAGCAGAAAAACCCGGATGGGATGACGCTCGGCCTTGATAGTGCTCAGGCCAAGTTTGCTCATTAATGATTGCCACAACCGCATATCTCTTTCGAAAAACCTCCAGTCACATAAACAATAGTCCACACTCGCGAAATTTAAAAATACACCAGACACGTGACGGGGAGGTAACGAGGCTAACCGGAGTTTGCAAATCTCGCGGGAATGTTAGCGGGTTGGCACCGCGAATTAAACGATTGCGCCCGGCGCCTTGATTGCGCTGGCTTGTCGCGATGCTATAATCCGCAGCGCATTCGACTCCAACTGAAAATTTTCGCTTGTCACTCGCCTTTCTGATGTCACCAGATAATCCTGATAACAACGTAATACCGATCACGAATGGCCTTCGTGAGGTTCCGGATACTAAACAAACGCCAGGGCAAGATGATATCTGCCAGCTTTGCTTTGGCACCGGCACACGACTTCAGGAAGGAAAGGGCGCTGTCTTGTGTGAGTGCCGGCGGTCAAACAGGGGTGCCCGCTCACTTGACGCCGCGCGCATCCCACCGCGCTTTCGCGAATGTTCATTCCATAATTACTATCCCAAGAACGACTCCCAATACTTCGCACACAGTTTTGCCAGCAGACTCGTTAGTGAATATCCGGCGGTGGATGCCGGTCTTTTATTCATGGGAAGCGTCGGCGTTGGTAAGACTCATCTGGCAATAGCCGTGCTGAAGGACCTTATTGAGACGAAGGGTGTGACCTGTCTGTTTTACGAGTCGGGCTCTTTGCTCAAGGCCATTCAGGACTCCTATAATCCGGTTTCTCAAACCTCGGAAATGCGCGTGCTCGCTCCAGTCTATCAAGCTGAGGTGTTAGTACTCGACGAACTCGGCGCCACGGTACCTACAAACTGGGTGCGCGACACGCTGTATCAAATCATCAACACGCGCTACAACAACAAGAGGCTTACAATCTTCACGACCAATTATCTGGATGAGCCCCGCGCTGCCGCTGCAGAAGGCCCCGACTCGGGCGATTCAAAGCGCAGACGCACCTTTGCCGCCGATCGCATCCAGGAGATGACGAGTCTCGAAGAGCGGATCGGCACACCTCTGCGTAGCCGTCTCTACGAAATGTGCAAGAAGGTTTTCATTGAAGGTGAGGATTATCGCAAGCGCCTCGACCAGCGCCGGTTTGACTCTAACCGCGCCTAGCTTCGTAGCGTCTTCACCGATTCCCCAACAAAGTCTACGAGTGCCTTCTATCAGAACCGGAAGCGGTAGCGAACGGCTAGAGACTCGACTCGAAAATGGACGTTGAGTCTGCCGCCCGCTAACGCAGGCGGTTCTGACTGAATCCAATCGCGCCCGGAGCTACCCTAATTCCGTACCTCCTTCGCGGTATGTATAATGTTTCGACTCCGTAAATGATAGCGCTTGCATTCGTTCGACTGCGGCAAAGGGGACGGATGCTTTCCAGGTTACATGCCCAAACGCACTGATATCCACACCATCTTAGTCATCGGTTCAGGTCCAATCGTTATTGGGCAGGCGTGCGAGTTTGACTATTCGGGCACGCAAGCCTGCAAGGCGTTGCGCCAGGAAGGTTACAAGGTCGTCCTGGTGAATTCTAATCCGGCGACCATTATGACCGACCCGGAAACAGCAGATGTCACTTACATCGAACCGCTTACAGTTGAATCGGTCAGCGCAATCATTCGCAAGGAACGCCCTGATGCTTTGTTGCCAACTGTGGGTGGCCAGACAGCATTGAATCTTGCCATCGCCCTCGACGATTCCGGAGTGCTCGAGGAGTGTGGCGTGGAAATGATTGGCGCCAAGCGCGAGGCGATCCGTATCGCTGAAGATCGCATGCTGTTCAAGCAGGCTATGGATGAGGCAGGCCTGCAAATGCCGCGCGGTGGCTTTGCAAAGTCGAGGGCTGAAGCTGAGCAGATCGTCGCGCTCACCGGCTACCCGGCCATTATTCGTCCCTCGTTCACCCTTGGTGGAACTGGCGGCGGCACCGCATACAACCCGGAAGAGTTTGAGGAGATTGTGCGCGCGGGGCTCGCGGCTTCGCCCATGCATGAAGTATTGGTCGAGGAATCGATTCTCGGTTGGAAAGAGTTTGAACTCGAGGTCATGCGCGACCTGGCCGACAACGTCGTGATCATTTGCTCGATTGAAAACTTCGATCCGATGGGCGTGCATACCGGCGATTCGATTACCGTCGCGCCGGCGCAAACCCTGAGCGATCGCGAATATCAGCGTCTGCGTGACATGGCAATTGTCATCATTCGCAAGGTGGGAGTGGAGACGGGCGGTTCGAATATTCAGTTTGCAGTCAATCCCGAGAATGGCGACATCCGCATTATCGAAATGAACCCGCGCGTGTCGCGTTCCTCAGCGCTCGCTTCCAAAGCGACTGGTTTCCCAATTGCGAAGATCGCGGCGAAGCTGGCCGTTGGTTACACCCTTGATGAAATTCCCAACGACATAACGCAAAAAACGCCGGCATCGTTTGAGCCCACAATTGACTACGTCGTCGCCAAAATTCCGAAGTGGGATTTCGAAAAATTCCGCGAAGCTGAAGATGTCCTGGGCACGCAAATGAAATCGGTTGGGGAAGTGATGGCCATTGGACGCACTTTCAAAGAAGCTCTCTTCAAAGGGCTCCGTTCGCTTGAAGCGGTAAAGCCGTTGCGACTCGAGGATGTTTCCGACGATGAATTGCAGCGCAAGCTTGCGCGCCCCAATTCCCAGCGCTTTTCCTACATCACTTATGCGCTGCAACAAGGCTGGCCGATTGCTGAGATTTATCGCCTTTCGCGCGTTGATCCGTGGTTCCTGGAACAGCTCCAGGAGGTGATGGAAATTCAGAAAGGAATCGAAGGCCTCAAGCTTGAAGAGATCTCACCGGAGCTCTTGCGGTCTTTCAAGGAAGTTGGACTATCCGATCGACGGCTTGCTTATCTCACTGAAAAATCGGAAGACGAGGTGCGCGAATACCGGAAGCAACTTAATGTTGTTCCCGTCTATAAACGCGTGGACACTTGCGGCGCCGAATTTGAATCGTTCACCCCTTATCTTTATTCCACCTACGAAACTGAAAGTGAAGCAGCGCCCACCAATCGGCGCAAGATCATGATTTTGGGCTCCGGTCCAAATCGCATCGGACAGGGAATCGAGTTCGATTATTGCTGTTGCCATGCGGCCTTCTCGCTGCGCGATGCCGGCTTTGAAACCATCATGGTCAACTGCAATCCGGAAACGGTCTCGACGGATTACGACACCTCCGATCGGCTCTACTTTGAACCGCTGACTTTCGAAGACGTGATGAACATTGTCGACGTGGAGAAGCCCGAGGGCGTGATTGTCCAATTTGGCGGGCAGACCCCATTAAATCTGGCGATGCGTCTGCATAAGGCCGGCGTGCCGCTGATTGGGACCGCGGCTGACTCGATTGACCTCGCTGAAGATCGAAAACGCTTCGGCGCGCTGCTGCGAGAGCTCGGCATTCCGCAACCCGAAAACGGTATGGCCGCCACGGGCGACGTAGCAAAGCGAGTTGCGCAGCAGATCGGTTACCCGGTGCTGGTGCGCCCGAGCTACGTACTTGGTGGCCGCGCGATGGCCATCGTTTACGATGAGGAGAGTCTGGATGAATACGTGCGCACCGCGGTTGGCTTTACGCCCGACCGTCCGGTCCTGATCGACAAGTTTCTCGAACGCGCGGCTGAATTTGACGTCGACGCCCTGGCCGATGAAAACACCTGCGTGATCGCTGCCATCCAGGAACACATCGAAGAGGCGGGAATTCACTCGGGCGACTCGTCATGCGTATTGCCTCCGGTGCGAATCGATCCGGAACATATAGAGACTATGCAGCATTACACGCGGCTGTTGGCGACTGCGCTGGCCGTGCGTGGCTTAATGAATATTCAGTTTGCCATTAAGGACCATCGAGTCTACGTGCTTGAGGTGAATCCGCGCGCGTCGCGCACAGTGCCTTTTGTCTCTAAGGCGACCGGCGTTCCGATCGCCGGCATTGCGGCATTGGTAATGGCGGGCCAGCCACTCGCAGATTTTCATCTGCCGGCGAATTTGACGGTCAACCGGTTCTTTATTAAGTCGCCTGTATTTCCCTTCGCGAAATTTCCGGGCGTCGATCCGATACTCAGTCCGGAAATGCATTCAACCGGTGAAGTGATGGGAGTGGGCGAAACGTTCGGAGAAGCATATGGAAAAGCGATGACTGCCGCGGGCCTTTCGCTGCCAAACTCGGGCCGCGCCTTTATCAGTGTTAACGAAGCAGACAAGGGGCAGGCAGCCGTTTTGGCGCGCAAGCTGGCGCGGCTTGGTTTTGAACTCGTGGCTACGCTCGGGACAACGGATCGTTTGCGCGAGGTTGGCTTAAAGGTTGAGAGCGTCTTTAAAGTAAACGAAGGACGTCCAAACATCGTCGACCACATCAAACGTGGCGAGATTGCGTTGGTGATCAATACGCCGTTGGGACGCGCATCGCATTTTGACGAACAGGCGATTCGACGAGCAGCGTTACAGTACAACGTTCCCTGCGTCACGACCATGACCGGCGCGCAGGCGATCGTGGAAGCGATTAGCGCGCGCCGAGGCAACGGTGAAATTAAGGTCCGATCGTTACAGGAATTGCACGCTCTCGAAGCTACTCCTTCTTAGCTTCAACAATTTAGGCACAGCCTTTCCGCACATCAGGCGGCAAAGCCGCAGAAAATGGCACGTGGGAGATATGTTTTTGGAAATCAATAGCCGCGAAGCGATCGAAAAAATTTTGGACGAGTGCAAGACAGTAGCCGTTGTCGGTCTCTCATCTGATCCGGGGCGACCATCTCATGGTGTTTCGTCATACATGAGGCGGCGCGGTTACAAGGTGATCCCCGTTAATCCAAATGAGACCGAAGTGTTTGGTGATAAGGCGTACGGGTCGCTTGCCGATGTGCCTGACAAGATTGATCTGGTTGATATTTTTCGCCGTTCCAGCGAAGCCGGCAAAGCAGTGGACGAAGCAATCGCGCTTGGAGTCAAAGCAGTTTGGCTACAGGAAGGCGTGATAGATAATGCGGCAGCCGAGCGCGCGCTTGATGCCGGGCTGCTCGTGGTCATGGATCGTTGCTGGCTGAAAGAGCATGCGAGGGCTGCGAAGTAGGCGGACGGCAGGAGCAGGAGGCAGACGGCAGACGGCAGACGGCAGACGGCATCAGTTGGGATCGAGAGGCGGGGCAGTAGCCCGACCGTCAGGGAGGGCTCCGTTAAAAAGACAGCCACTACAACCAATGCCCACACAAATTCGCGCAGTTGTTATAACGGTCAGCGACGCCTGTTCGCGGGGTGAACGCAAAGACGCCTCGGGCGAGCTGCTTGTCCAACTCCTTCGCGATCTTGGCGCAGATATTGTTGCGACAAGAATTCTCTCCGACGATCCAGGTCCACTTACTGATGCGCTCAGAGAATTTGCTGACTCGAGCAACGTCAATCTAATCGTGACCACCGGCGGCACCGGCCTCGCGCCACGCGACAACACACCTGAAGCAACACTCGCAGTGATCGAACGCGAAGCGCCCGGACTTGCCGAAGCGATGCGCAATGAAACTTTGAAGCAGACACCGATGGCAATGCTCTCGCGCGGCGTCTGCGGCATTCGTTCCGGTACGTTGATTATCAATCTGCCCGGATCGCCGAAAGCGGTGCGCGAAAGCTTTGCAGTGATCGAGCCTGTTCTATCCCACGCGATCTCTTTGCTTGCCGGCAAACCCGGCGGCGATCTTCATTAGTGTGGGAGTCTTTGTAAAACTCTTCGTTGACATTGATGCGCTGCACCGCTTAAGATTTTTTCTGTCGGCATTAACAAAGTTCAATTCGAGCTACTTCAAGAGAAGAAAGCGGCGCCAGGCCTCCGCACTTCAAAATGCTGCTCCAGGCAACCACAGCAACCGCACAGAACATCGGCTCGCCCCTGACTGCATATTGGCCGATAATGATTTTTTTCGTGGTAGCGATCGTCTTTCCAGTCCTTCCTATTGTCTTGGGCAGGTTCCTGCGTCCATCGAAATATGAGAAGGGAAAGATGCGTCCGTATGAATGTGGCATTGATCCTACGACAGACGCTCACTCGCGCTTCACGGTTCGTTACTACATCGTCGCGATGTTGTTTCTAATCTTCGATGTGGAGACGATCTTTCTTTTGCCCTGGGCGATTATTTTCATGGGCGACGACTTCTCGTTCACGAAATTCGCGCTGGTCGAGATGTTCGTCTTTATCGCAATACTGGTTGTTGGTTATTACTACGCCTGGCGGAAGGGCGCATTGGAGTGGGCTTGAGAACAGTAAATGGTAAATAGTGAATGGTAAAAGGTCGCCGTTCACCCCTGAGCCGCTCTTGAGGGCCGGTTCTTACTAATTACGATTTACCATTTACTATTTACCCATTTATGGCTGAACACGAAGAAGGCTTCCTCCTTACGAGATTTGATTCACTGATGAACGCGGTGCGACGCACCGTGGGCGCTAAAGCTATGGACATCGGTGCGCCGGTGGTGAACTGGGCGCGCGCATCTGCGTTGTGGCCAATGACGTTTGGCCTGGCGTGCTGCGCGATCGAAATGATTGCCACGGGCGCTGGTCGCTTCGACATTGACCGCTTCGGCGCCGGCGTCTTCAGGCCAAGTCCGCGCCAAAGCGATCTGATAATCATAGCCGGGACGGTGACGCTCAAGATGGGACCCGTCGTACGGCGCGTCTACGAGCAGATGCCTGAGCCAAAGTGGGCGATCGCGATGGGAGCTTGCGCCTCCACCGGCGGACCTTTTGATTCTTACTCAACCATGCAAGGTGTCGATCGCTGCATTCCAGTCGATGTTTACATACCTGGTTGCCCGCCGCGACCGGAAGCGCTGCTGTATGGGTTGATGCGTCTCCAGGATGTCATCATGCGCGAAGCTCCTTCGGCTTACATCTTCGAGTCAGACGGCACTGTGCATCGGCAACAGTCTCTCGATGACGAAGTGGCCGCGTTGCCGGCGGCCGGCGAGAGCGAAGCGAATACTGCCGCAGCAATTCGCTGACCCCCACAGCACCCCCACTAAATAGAAGCATTTCGAACAAAGACCCGAGGAAGATTCATAAGGACCTTTGTAGCGCCGTTGGCTTTTGTCGTTCCTCCTGACGGGGGATAAGATCTAGCCACTGTCTAATAATTTCGAACGCAGCAACCAGGGCGGCTAGCGTGGGCCTGTGGCAAAGGAGGAAGCGGCAGCACTCATGAAAAGAGTAGTCAAAGTCTTGCGCTGGGTATTGATTGTACTGATCTGCGCCCTTGTGATTGCGCAGCTTTATCGGCCGGCGAAAACTAATCCCACGAGCGAAGCAAGTCAGTCAATCGAATCGCATCTTCAGGTGACGCCGCAAGTGGCGGCAATACTCGACCGCTCCTGTTACGATTGCCATTCAAACAAAACGCGTTGGCCGTGGTACTCAAACGTCGCACCTGTTTCCTGGCTGGTAATCGATGATGTTAATGAAGCACGTCAAAAAATGAACTTATCAGAGTGGGGCCGGTACACGAATTCCGATGTTGAGGGGTTGCTCAAGCGAATTTGCAGGGAAGTAAAGTCGGGAGGGATGCCACTTCCTATTTACAAGCCGCTCCACCCCAGCTCAAAGCTGTCGGATAATGACGTGAAGATACTTTGTGACTGGAGTGAAGGTGAGCGTGCCCGCATAGCGAGCGTCAAATAATTAGCCGCGGAATTACGCGGATGAACACAGATCAGAACAAAGAATATTTAGCCGGATAAGCACCCTTTTCAGATCCGCGCTCAGCCGCGTAAATCCGCGGCTAAGATTCAGATTCCCACCAGGTGACGCGTATCGTTGATCGCCAATACCCTCACGAACCCATCGCTCCGCAAATCAAAACGCGCGATGCCACAGTTTGCCGTTGCGATCCAGACCGGCTGTAATTCAGGAGCATCAAGCGCACCCATCAAGTGAAGTATGAGAATGCAGATTGTGCCCGTGTGCGCGAAGATAGCGATGCGCCCGCCCCGGTGTTGCTCAATTGCTTCGTCGAGTTTGCGTGAGGCGCGGTCAAGCGTCTGCCGGTAGCTTTCTCCACCAAGTAAGACGTGCTCAAAATCACGTCGCAGCAACGCCTGATATTGTTCGGGATGTTGCTCGGCGGCTTCTTCAAAGGTTAACCCTTCCATCACCCCCACGCTGCGTTCGCGCAAAGCATCGGTAGTTTCAAGCGAAACACCGGTGAGTTTGGCTAGCGGTGTGGCTGTTTCGATGGCGCGCGGCAGGTCGCTGGATATGATCGCGTCAAACTTCTCCGCCGCCAGCATCGTGGCTGTCGCTTTAGCCTGTTTTCGTCCGCGCGGCGAGAGCGGCGTATCCGTGTGCCCACCGAAGCGGCCCTCGGCGTTTCCCTGCGATTGGCCGTGGCGAATAATGACGACGTGCGAGGCTAACATGACCCGAGTTTGGAGTTTCGAGTATCAAGTTTCAAGTTCCAAGTTTCAAGTTTCAAGTTTGGCGTCTAGCTGGATCGAACCTTTGAGAGGGACTGAACTTGAAACTTGAAACTTGAAACTTGATTAGGCAGCGACAGCTTCGTGCTTGAGTTTTTCTGCCTGCTCGTGGGTTATGAGGGCCTGAATGATTTCGTCAAGGTTGCCTTCCATGACGAGATCGAGCTGGTGAATTGTCAGCCCGATGCGGTGATCAGTCACGCGATTTTCCTTGAAGTTATAAGTGCGGATTTTTTCCGAGCGATCACCCGAGCCGACCATCGAACGCCGTTCGCTGGCAACTGCCTCGTGTTGCTTCTGTTCCTCCAGCTCCTGCAAACGCGCGCGCAACACCCGCATCGCCTTTTCGCGATTCTTGATCTGCGATTTCTCGTCCTGCATCGAAACCACGACGTTGGTCGGCAGGTGAGTGATGCGCACGGCCGAGTAGGTCGTGTTCACCGATTGCCCGCCGGGTCCCGAAGAACAGAATGTATCGATGCGTAAGTCCTTGGGATCGATCTTCACGTCTACTTCTTCCGCCTCCGGCAAGACGGCAACCGTGATCGCCGAAGTGTGAATACGGCCGCTGGCTTCCGTTTGCGGTACGCGCTGCACGCGATGCACGCCGGATTCGTGCTTCATCTTTGAATAAACTTTGTTTCCTTCGATCAGGACGATTGCTTCCTTCATTCCGCCGATGCCCGACTCTGAGGCGTCCAGCACCTCAAAACGCCAACCCTGCCGTTCAGCATAACGGCTATACATTCTGAGCATTTCGGCCGCAAATAAGGTAGCTTCGTCGCCGCCGGTGCCGGCGCGAATCTCAACGATCACATTCTTCTCGTCGTTGGGATCTGAAGGAACAAGGAGAAGCTTCAACTCCTTATCGGTCGTCTCAAGTTTCTGTTGCAGCGTTTCAATTTCGACCCGCGCCATCTCGCGCATTTCTTCATCGTCGGCGCTTTGCGCGAGTTCCTGGGCGCCATCCAGTTCCGCTTTTAGCGTTTTCCACGTGCGATATTTTTCAACAATCTCGCCGAGTGTGCGGTGTTGGCGCGCGGCTTTCGTGTAAGCAGACTGATCCGCCAAGAGCTCTGGTGCGGATAGTTCATTTGCAAGCTCTTCGTAACGCGCTTCGATTTGTTCCAGTCTTTCCTGCATCACGGATAACCTGTTGTTGTAGGGACGCTCCTGTGTGTGCGTCCTGCAATTCGGCGGACACGCAGGTCCGCCCTACCGATAACTCAAGATAACGGAGCCAAGGCTGCTTCACCCGATTGCGGCTCCAGTTTCAGCGATTCCTTCAAAGCCTCGATCGCAACTTCGAGCTGCTGATCGTCCGGCTCCTGCGTCGTAATGTTTTGCAGCCAGACGCCAGGTCGGGTAATCAACTTGAAAAACCAACCGCTCTCCTTTTTTGCGGAGAGGCGGATTATTTCATAGGACAGACCGGCGACCAGGGGAACGAGCGCGAGCCGCACCAGAAAGTTGTAAACCAGTGAGTCAAATTTAATCACTGAGAACAACGCAATCGAGACCAGCATGACGACCATCAGAAAGCTGGTGCCGCAACGTGGGTGCTGTCTGGGTTGCGGACGCGCGTTGGCGACTGTCAAAGGCAGCCCCGCTTCCCAGGTGAAAACCGTCTTATGCTCAGCGCCGTGATATTCAAAGACACGCCTGATGTCTTTCAGTAAAGAAAAACTGAATATCATGATCAGGAAAAACGACATTCGAATCACGCCGTCGATCAAGTTGAAAGCAACTGAGGGACGCACCGGGTGCAGATAAGTCTTAATCGTCTGCCAACCTCGCGCATACCATGGTTGCGCATTCGTTGTCGCAGGGTTCGCTTGCTCAGCTCCGTTTACTGTTTGTGTTGCACTTGCCGTTTGCGGACCTGTCGCGACTACAGTGGGCGCCGGCGCCCAGCCTGCGCCAATAAAAAGTGCATTAGTCAAAAGCAGCGGCGCAGCAACGAACAGCAGAACGTTGAAAATCATTGCAAAAATTATCGAACCGGCTGCTGCTGCAGTACCGCCCTTTTTCATCTCATCCTGCGCACGTTCAGCGGTCGGTACAGGGAACAGGCCAGGCACGGCGCCGGTCAAGCCGGCGAAGTCGCCTTCGCCTTCAATAACGGCTGGGGTGAGTGCCACTCTCAATTCCGTAGACTCCGCAGCCTCTGCATCTCCGAAAGCTTCGTTGGCGGAATAGTTCAAAGCTTTAATGCCTAACCCCATGGACTGCACGAGCACAGCACTACCACGCAGCACAGGCAGCTTGAGGAGCGGATACTTGTCGCTCCACTTGGGCAGCCGCGCTGCGATGTTCACGATACTTCCGTCCGCCTTGCGCACGGCGACGGCGTATGCGTTTGGTGTGCGCATCATTACGCCTTCAATAACCGCCTGGCCGCCGACAATTAAATCTCTTTCGTTTGTGCTCAAGGCTTTTTGTTCCTACGATTAAAACACTAACGCCGGCGTTGGCAGCGGTCGCAGGTTCCAGTTCAAAAACACGGATAGCGACCGACGACTACTCGCCGGCGTCTGATTCGGAAGTTAAGCTAATGACGATTTCTGGCTAACAAGCTCTGTCCTTTGCAGTCGGAAATTACTGAGCAGCGGTAGTGGTTTCGGCCGGATTCTTCTTACCGTAGCGCTTATTAAAGCGATCCACTCGTCCCGCGGTGTCGACCAGCTTCTGTTTGCCGGTGAAAAACGGATGGCAAGCGGAACAGATTTCGACGTGCAAGTCGCCCTTTTTCGTAGAGCGGGTCTTAAACGTTTCGCCGCAGGCGCAGGTGACGGTCATCTCGTTATATGCTGGATGAATCTCTGGTTTCATTTTTCTCTTCTGGCCCCTTAATAGACAGCTAAATGCCTCATTTTCAAACAAACCATGATAGGTTCTAAGAGCAGGATCGTCAAGTTAACGTTCGTGCAAAGTACGGAGCCAAATTGACTCAGTAACCTCGGTGCGCTCTGTGTCTCAGGGGCGAGGGTCTGCCTCGGGGTTCTTCTGCACGGTAGCACAGCGGACTCAGAGTTTTCACCGAGAGCTGAATTTAGGAGACTAATCTTCGGTGCAGTCAGCGTCACTAAATTCCCGGCGCAACCTCTCGCTTGCATGGTGAAACTAAGTGTTTGCATCACGGCGATCAGGCGAAGACAAGTTTGTTGACAGTAAATTGACGCCATGCTTAAATCAATTTCTGCCGACCTTTTGCACTTAGCACTGACACTTCGCCTGCGCTTGTTAGCGCGATCAAATCAGTAAAAGCGATCGCGCTTTCGGTGAGAGTGTGATTACACGGTGAAGCCATGGCCGACGACGACAACAAAACAGACAAGCCGGTTTCGGACGCGCCAGGTGTAGTCGTGCCCGCGGATGCCGGTGGCACGCCGCCGCCGGCTGCCATTCCTGACGCCGGCGAAGTTGCCAGTGCAGACGCGGAAAAAGCTGCGATGGTCGAACAGGCAAAGTCGCGCGTCGCCGCAGTAAAAGAATCGCTGGGTGAAAAAAGCGCGAGCGCCGGAACACCGGCAACCACTCCTGCAGTTCCCGGAGCACCAAAAGCTCCCGTCAAGAAAAAAGAAGAAGGTCCGAAGCCCGTTGATGCTTCCGAAGACAGTTTGTTCAAGAAGTTGAAATCAAAGTTCGGCGGCGCAGTAAGCGAGGCCTTGCAGTTTCTGGGTCAGCTTTCCATCAGGGTGCAGGCTGACTCCATCGTCGAAGTCTGTACTTCTCTGCGGGATGATGCGGATGCGCGTTTCAACTATCTATCAGATTTGACTTGCGTCCACTACCCTCTGCGGACTGAAGCACCGCTGGAGATTGTCTACAATCTGTATTCCATCGCTCGCAACGAGCGCGTGCGTTTGAAAGTTGGACTCGCTGAGGGTGCGAGCGTTGATAGCGTGACGAATGTTTGGCCCACGGCGAACTGGATGGAGCGTGAGGTTTACGATCTGTTCGGTGTCGCTTTCAAAAATCATCCCGACCTGCGACGCATTCTCTTGCCGCCTGATTGGGAAGGCCATCCACTTCGCAAAGACTATCCGCTCGAGTTCATCGAAAATGAGTGGACAAAAAAACACTTGCCGGAGATGACTGAAGTACAGCGCGAGCAGTTGGAGCAAAGGCGCGCGTACGGTCTGGAAATACTTTCGGTGCCGCAGGAACGCATGATGCGCGAGATTCTGCAGAGCGGTAAGGAAGTGATGCCGAAGGACAAGTGAGCCCTACGTCACGATGATCGGCGGACGCTGTTGTTTGAGCTTTGAACTTTGTGCTTTGCACTTTGATATGCTTTTTGGAAAAGGAACCGCCGAGTCTTGCGGAACCAGAACGCAAAGTACCTGGCACCAAGTTCAAAGTACGAAGCACAAAGATCCATGACTCCAAAAGAGATCGCGGCCCAGTACGAAGCGAAGGTGTTTGATGCGCCGGAAGCGGCGAAAGTGGCGGGGTTTGTTCTGACGGAAACATTGGAGCCGCGCAACGTTTGGAACAAGGCAAGCGCCGCGCTGGCGATTGTTACTAAGCTGGCAAAGAAGCGCGAGCGCGGCGAGGCGAAAGAAATTGGCCTGATTATAGAACCGTGGAGTGTGACTGGCTGTTACGTTCCGGCTGAACCCGAGCCGGCCGCAGCCTAAAGATAGTTACTGACCACTGACCACTGACATGCACCAGGTAGAAATAGCCACAACCAGAGAAACGCTGCTCGACAGTCCCGAGATGGTGCTGAACATGGGACCTCAGCATCCGTCAACCCACGGAGTGTTGCGCGTAATTCTCAAGCTGGATGGTGAGACGGTGATGGATCTCGACTGCGATATCGGATATCTCCATCGCGGGATGGAGAAGATAGCCGAGAATCGCATGTATACGATGATCGCGCCCTACTGGGATCGGCTCGACTATATCGCCGCGGTTTCAAATGGCCTCGTTTGGGTAGAAACCGTTGAGCAGATGATGGGGCTTGTCGTTCCGCCGCGCGCGCATTACATCCGAACCATTCTTACTGAACTCAATCGCATCGCCTCTCATTTATTGTGGCTGGCGACCCACGCGCTCGACATCGGCGCGGTCACGGTTTTGCTCTGGGCGCTGCGTGAGCGAGAAGAAATCCTGAAGATTTTCGAGCGACAGTTTGGCGCGCGACTTACCTGTCATGCCTGGCGCGTGGGCGGCATGCCGAACGACGCCTACGACGAATTTGAGGCCGATGTGCGGCGGTTCGTCAGCAACTTTCCCATGCGTCTCGATGAGTATGAGACAGTGCTATCAGAGAATCGCATCTGGTTGAGCCGCACCGTGGGTATCGGCGTGATATCGGCGGAGGATGCGGTGGCAATTGGATTGTCAGGCCCGGCTTTGCGCGGCTCGGGAGTCGCCTGGGACATTCGCAAGGCCAGACCTTATGCGGCCTATGCCGACATGGATTTCGATGTTCCCGTGGGAGAGAACGGCGATACATACGATCGTTATCTCGTCCGGCTTGAAGAAATGAGACAAGCGCGACGCATCGTGGTACAGGCACTTGATAAGTTGCCGGACGGACCCGTGAACGCGAAACTACCGAAGATAGTCAAGCCTCCCGCCGGCGATTACTACCATTCGATCGAGGGACCGAAAGGCGAGATTGGCTGCTATCTGGTTTCCGACGGCACGGCGCAACCCTGGCGCGTACGCGTCCGGCCGCCGTCATTGATTAATCTTCAGGCGCTGAAAAAACTTTGCCTGGGTCACCTCGTAGCTGACGTGGTGGCAATCATTGGAACGCTCGATATTGTTCTTGGCGAGATCGACAGGTGAAGGAATGATCTCCTCTGCGTAATCTAATGCACAGAGAAGCTGGAAGGACATGGAACTGCTTCTATTAGCTCCAGTAAACTTTATTGACCAACTGTTGCTGAGATTCTTCAGCGCTGAGACGATTAACCACGTCATTTGGCCCTTCATTCAGATTGGCCTGGTGGTTACCCTCGTCGCCGGTTGGGTCGCCTACGCCACTTACCTGGAGCGAAAAATCTCGGCGTTTATGCAGGCGCGGCTCGGCCCGATGCGCGTCGGGCCCTGGGGCTTGCTGCAGCCCATCGCCGACGGCATTAAGCTGCTCACAAAAGAAGATTTCATTCCCGAGAAAGCTGATCGCTGGATCTTTTTCTTTGCGCCCTACATCGCGGTGGCTGCGGCTTTCATTACCTTTTCAGTCATCCCGTTTGCGCCTGATTGGGGTGTGATTACTGACGTTAACATCGGGCTGCTGTTTGTCCTCGCCGTCTCCAGCGTCGGGGTGTTGGCTTTGATTCTCGCCGGCTGGTCATCGAATTCAAAGTATTCGTTGCTGGGAGCATTACGTTCGAGCGCGCAAATGATCTCGTATGAAGTGGCAATGGGATTGTCGTTAATCGGCGCGTTGATGTTCGCTCGCACGCTCTCGCTTTCCGGCATCGTGAGCGCGCAAGAGAGCGACTCGGTTTGGTACTTTGTTTACCAACCGGTCGGATTCCTGATTTTTCTCGTCAGCGGTATCGCTGAAAACAATCGGGCGCCGTTTGATCTGCCGGAAGCCGAGTCGGAACTGGTAGCCGGGTTCCACACCGAGTATTCAGGATTCCGTTGGTCGCTCTTTTTTATGGCTGAGTATGCGGCGATGGTTATCGTATCGGCGGTGGCGGTGACGGTATATCTCGGTGGCTGGTACTTTCCGTTTGTTTACCGACAAACTGAAGCGAAGGGTTATCACAACCTCTATGTTATAGTCAGCCTTCTGATATTTCTCGGAAAGTTAGCGGCAATTCTTTATCTGTATTTTTGGCTGCGCTGGACATTGCCGCGCTTTCGCTACGATCAGTTGATGGATATCGGTTGGAAGTGGTTGATACCTTCAGCGCTGATTAACATCACGCTTTCAGCGCTCGCCATTTTTGTCGTTCAGGCATTGGACGGCTGGCACAACATCAGAACGGTTCAATCGCTTGCCAACGGACTGGACTTAACGGCCACAGGTAAAGCCATCATGATCGTGATGGGGTTTTTGGGTCTTGGCATCACCGGTCTCCTGCTGGCGAGAATCAACTGGCGCTCGCGCGATTTCAATTTGAAGAGCCAGCGGCGAAACATACGGTTGGTAAATCTGCCTCAGGGAAAACCGGCAGTGCCGGCAGTTGCTCCGGCGGCGGGCGAGTGACTAGTCAATCGGCGATCGAATAGCGGCCGGCAAAGTGACATTATGCCTTTAGTTAAAATTCCCAAACCAAAGTTCATCGAAAAGCTGCAGCGCTTTTTCTTTGTGGATCTATTGAAGGGTCTGCAGCTCACTTTGAAATACAATCTGGGAGCGCTCACCGATAAAGACGCGGTGGGCGGCAAGGGAATCTATACCGAGCAGTATCCGAAAGTGCGGCCGGATGTCGCGCCGCGTTTCCATGGCGCGCCGCGGCTAAACATGGATCCCGAAACTCATGACACGCTCTGCATTGCCTGCAACCTTTGCGCGCTGGCGTGTCCCGAGGACTGTATCGACGTACTGGCCATGGACGTTGAGATCATCGTCGCCGGCAAGCCGCGCAAGAAAAAAGTGCTGGACGAGTTTATCTTCGACACTTCGCGCTGCATGTTTTGTGCGCTTTGCCAGGAAGCGTGCCCAACCTCCTGCCTGGAACTAACGCAAGACTTCGAGCTGGCTACCTATTCGCGCGCTGGCTTTGTTTGGAACCGCGAGATGCTCGAACAGGGCAGGGAGACCGTGAAGTACACTCGCTGAGAAACAGTAATGAGTGATGAGTAATGAGTGATGAGTAGGAATATGAACGCGCTGAACACGGTGGCTTACGACTCATCACGCATCACTCATTACTCATCACTTTTTAATTACCGATCACTTTTCTTATGATTCTTTCCGGTTGGGAATCGGTTTTCTTCTGGGTTTTCTCAATAGCAGCCATCTTTGCAGGTCTATTGACTGTGATGGCTCGCAACACCATTCATAGCGCGCTCTTCCTGATTTCTTCGCTTGTTTCCGTCGCCGCTCTCTTCGTTCTGCTCCACGCTGAATTCATTGCCGGCGTGCAAATTCTTGTTTACGTCGGCGGCGTGATGGTCCTGTTTCTCTTCGTCATCATGCTGGTGAACGTGGGCTCGGAAGAGCGGGGCAGTGAAGAGATTTTCAACCGCCCACGCCAGGTAACGACGAGCGTTATCTTCTGCGCTTTGCTCGTCGGCGGACTGATCTACGCAATCAACATGGGCTATGAAGGGTTTGTGAAGAAAGACTCTGCGCGAATCGAGGCAGCGGCTGCACAAGCCCTTGATCGGGACAAGGCTTTGGAAGCATCCGCCACCGGTTCTTCAAGAATTACGACAGATACACAACGGCTTGGCGGCAACCTTTACCGTTACGGCTCGCTGCCGTTTGAAATCGCGAGCGTGCTTTTGTTGGTGGCGATCATTGGTTCGGTGATGCTGGCCCGCACGGTGAAGCAGGAAGCCTCCGTCGACGATGTCGACCCCGAGGTACTGCATAAGGAAATCGCGTCCGATCCAGAGCTGGCAGATGTCAGTGCTGAACCGGTCGCGTAAACAAAGATGGAATTTCTTATTCCCAGATTTTTTGCCCCGACCCTTGCATTCTTTTTTCAGGAATTGGCGCCCGCCGGACGTCTCGCTACCGCCTGGGAAAAAGCACAGCACCCCGACTTATCAAAGTTTTTAATTATCGGCGCGCTGCTCTTCATCATCGGGGTCGCCGGCGTGCTGACGCGACGCAACATCATCGTCATCTTCATGTCGATCGAATTGATCCTCAACGCCGCTAATCTGAATTTCATCGCCATGTCACGCTACTTGCAGGACACGGGCAACGTCAATGCTGTGGCCGGACAGATTTTTGCAGTCTTCGTTATCGTTGTTGCCGCTGCCGAAGCAGCAATCGGTTTGGGAATTGTGATCGCGCTCTACCGCAACAAGGAAACAATTTTGATCGACGAGATTGATATTCTGAAATGGTAAGAAATGGGCTTTGGTCTTAGGGCTTTGTTCTTATTCAGAACTTTCGAGAGACAAACAAAGCAGTAAGTTCAAAAAAACAAAGGCCAAAGTCCAAAGTCGTCTATTCATGCATCGCTATATTTGGCTAGTCCCACTTCTTCCTCTTGCCGGTGCGGCCATCAATGGTTTTTTCGGAAGGAAGTTTCGCTTCTCGGAGAAACTAATTAGCAGCATTGCGGTCGGTTCGGTCGCCCTTTCGTTCTTGATAAGCGTGGCCGCGATCTATTCATACGCCTTTAGTAGTCAATCCATTTACCCGCAGACCTATGTCACCAGTCAGGATGGCGCCTTCAAGTACGACTGGATTCCCGGCGGAGCTGTACGCCAAACGCTGGGTTCCGCAGAGCGATTGACTGCCGAGAGCGAGGAAGAAGCCGCAAAGAAAAGTGAGTCGCTCTCGCCCGAGCAAAGACAGCAGCCAACCGCAGCTGCCGTTACTGAAGCGCCGCGCAGCTCCGTTCTTAATGTGGAATGGAGTTATCAGCTCGACGCGCTGTCAGCGATCTTCATGCTAATCGTAACGGGTGTCGGACTCTGCATCTTTGTTTTTGCCACCGGTTACATGCATGGCGACGCAGGCTTCTACCGCTTCTTCGCCTATATGGGCCTGTTCATGTTCTCGATGCTCGTGCTGGTGATGGGTTCGAACTTCATGATGATGTTCGTGGGCTGGGAAGGCGTTGGTCTTTGTTCCTATCTGCTCATCGGCTACTACTTCGATCGTCAGGAAGCGGCTGACGCTTCACGCAAGGCTTTCATTACAAATCGCATCGGAGATTTTGGTTTCGCGCTGGCCATCTTTGGTGTCATCGCCACCTTCGGCACTGCGCAATACTCCGATGTCTTTGCCCAGGCTCGAAACTATCCGTTGGAGACATTGGGACACTGGGGACTACTGTCATGGATTGCGCTCGGGTTATTCATCGGCGCGTGTGGCAAGTCAGCCCAACTCCCATTGCACGTCTGGCTGCCCGACGCGATGGCCGGACCAACACCAGTTTCTGCCCTGATTCACGCGGCCACGATGGTGACCGCAGGTCTTTACATGGTGACGCGCACTAACGTCATCTTCCAGCACTCGCAAACGATGATGATGGTCGTGGCCATAGTTGGTGCGGCCACCGCTTTGTTTGCCGCCACTATCGGTATCACACAAAACGACATCAAGAAGGTGCTGGCGTATTCGACTGTGTCGCAGCTCGGATTCATGTTCATGGCCTGTGGTGTCGGCGCGTTTGCAATCGGAATTTTCCATGTGATGACGCACGCCTTCTTCAAAGCGCTGATGTTCCTCGGCGCCGGTAGCGTAATTCACGGCATGCATCACGAACAGGACATGCGGCGTATGGGCAACTTAAGAAAGTACATGCCCTACACCTACATGACGTTTCTGGCTGGTTGGCTGGCAATCTGCGGCATTATTCCCTTCAGTGGTTTCTGGTCCAAAGATGAAATCCTCTGGAATGCGGCCGCGACGAGACACATTCCCATCGGCTGGCTCATCTGGATTGTCGGCACGATCGCCGCGACCTGCACCGCGTTTTATATGACGCGACTCGTAGCGATGACTTTCTGGGGCAAAGAAAAATTCCTCGGACAGCCGGCCGGTGGCGAAGCGGACGAAGCACACGCATCCGCGTTCGATAAGGGATTGACGCGGCATGACGCAGTCCTTGAGTCTGCCGGTGACCGCCCCCGTCACGAGCCCGGCGAGCATGTTGGGCCAGTAGGGAAAGGCGCAGGTTCTCACGATGCGCATCATATTCATATGCCCCACGAATCGCCGCGCTCGATGTGGGTGCCGCTGGCGGTACTCGCGGTGTTGGCGACGATCGGCGGTTTTGTGGGTATCAGTACGGCGTTTACCGGCGGCAAGCACATCGGTGGCCGGCTGAACATCGTCAACTTTCTAGATCCAATCATTTGGAATCCGGCAACGCGGTACTTTGGCACTCATGAGGTTGTTGATAGTTACGGCAAGCCCTTAGAAGGCGTTGTAGTTGTCAAAACGCGTCTGGTTTTGAGTACCACAGAACCTGAGTTAGCGGAGGTTCCGCCCCCGTATGGCAGCGAAGGGTTTAACCTGGCCCACGCTGTTGAGTCCAGGGTCCACAGCGAAACTGTTACCGAGTGGGTTTTCATATTTATCTCGCTGGCAGTTGCAGGCCTCGGCATTGCTCTGGGATTCCTGTTTTATGTGAAGGACACGCGCCTGCCGAATATCTGGGCCGCCCGCCTCCGTCCGCTTTACCAGGCCAGCTATAACAAATATTGGGTTGATGAATTTTTCGGCTTAACCGTGACCCGCCGCGTAATGGATGCGGCTCGTGGCGTTTTCGCATTTGACTCGAAAGTGGTGGATGGCGCTGTCAATGGGTCGGCATGGTTGACCAAACTCTCGAGTCGTTTGACCGGTGGAGCCGATCAGTATCTGGTCGATGGTCTCGTCAATGCGATTGCGGCATTTATCATCAGGCTAATGTCGCCGCTTTTCCGCGCAGCGCAAACCGGATTCACACAGAATTACGCGCTCGTGATGGTGCTGGGACTGGTTGCCGCCGTAGC
Source organism: Pyrinomonadaceae bacterium (assembly GCA_035297925.1). Lineage (GTDB taxonomy): Bacteria > Acidobacteriota > Blastocatellia > Pyrinomonadales > Pyrinomonadaceae > PSRF01. The sequence goes on from DATGYM010000185.1 coordinate 39,349, forward strand.
GATGTTTTTTGGAGCCGACATAGTAAACGCGTTTAGAAATATTTCCCATTGAGAGCTTTTGCAGAGGCTGACGTCAGAAGAGACAGATTCCGACAGCGAGGACTGAAGTGCTTAAGACAAATATTCTCTCGATAGTTACCTGGTTGCCGACGCTTGGAGCCATCGTCATTCTGGCGCTGTTCAAGAAGGAACAATCGGCGCTCATCAAAAAGTTTGCCACCGCGTGGTTTGGTTTGGCGTTTGTCGCTTCGCTGTTCCTGGTTACTTACGACCGCACCGTCGGCGGCATGCAGTTTCTCGAGGACCACCAGTGGATTCCAGTGATCGGCGCTCGCTATCAGATGGGCGTTGATGGCGTAGCGGTGCTGTTGATTATCCTGACCACACTGTTGGGCGTAATCGCCGCCTTGTCTTCATGGAAATACATTGAGAAACGTGAGAAGGAGTACTACGTCCTGCTGCTCCTGCTGCAGACGGCGGTAGTCGGCGTCTTCACTTCGATGGATCTGTTTTTGTTTTATCTGTTCTTCGAAGTGTCGCTGGTACCGATGTACTTCCTGATAGGAATCTGGGGCGGCGAAAACCGTCTCTATGCAGCGATCAAGTTCTTCCTTTACACACTGGTAGGCTCGGTTGTCATGCTGCTCGGCGTCCTGAAGATGTATTTCCTAACGCAGGACACTGCCTTGACGAGTCAAATCACTCAGGGAACGATCGACCTGCTCGCCGGCAACAAAGACGCCGCAACTCTGGTATCGAGCACTCTTCAGGCAGCCGCCCAAAATGGCACCGGCACATTCAATATTCTTTACATGCAAGCGATGGGCTCGGTCATGCCAATGGGCGCGATGCAGGTGCTCCTGTTTTTCGCCTTTGCGCTCGGTTTTGCCATCAAAGTGCCAATGTTTCCATTTCACACCTGGCTGCCTGATGCCCACGTGGAAGCGCCAACGGCCGGTTCAGTTATCCTCGCGGGTATTTTGTTGAAGCTGGGCACTTACGGTTTCTTCCGTTTCAATATCCCGATGTTTCCCGCGGCATCTGCCGACGAGGCTTATTTCGGATCGTTTGGAGTGCGCAGCGTGATGGTCTTCCTGGCCATCGTGGGAATTATCTACGGCGCGCTGGCGGCGATGTATTTCGTCGTCAAACGGGATGGCGACATCAAGAAGCTCGTGGCTTATTCGTCTGTGTCGTCAATGGGAATCGTCATGCTGGGATTGTTCGCGTTGAATCCTAATGGCTTAAACGGCGCAGTGTTGCACATGATCAACCACGGCATTTATTCGGCCGCCCTGTTTCTTTTGGTAGGAATCATTTATGAACGGCGGCACACGCGCAACGTTGCCGAATTTGGCGGACTGTCACATGTAATGCCGGGGTACGCGGCGGTTTTTATGGCCATGGCGATGACCGCCATTGGTTTACCACTGTTGTGCGTATTCATTTCTGAATTTCTTTCCTTGCGAGGCGCTTTCGAAGCCAACCCGGTCTGGGCCGGCTGGGGAGCACTGGGAATCATTCTGAACGCAGGTTACATGCTCTGGCTGTATCAACGAATGTTTTTCGGGACGATAGGCAATCCAAAGAATGAAGACTTAACTGACCTAAGCGGACGGGAGTGGGCTTACATGATGCCGCTCGTGGTGCTGTCGCTTTGGATTGGCGTCTATCCCAAGCCGTTTTTGAACTACGTTGAGCGACCGGTGAATGCAGTTGTGCGTCAGGTTCGTCCGGCTTATCCGATACCGGGCATGCCGGCTGCGACCGAAACGCCGCAGCGAGCGGCTGTGAATCAAAAGTGAAAAGTGAAGAGTGAAGAGTGAAAAGTGAAAAGTGAAGAGTGAAGAGTACTGACCACTGACCACTGATTTTTACTGACCACTGATTTTTACTGACCACATGCTGTTATTACAAGCCAACTCCACCGGACTATTCAATGTCGCCGATCTACAGCTAATTGTTCCCGAGCTGATTCTGACCGTCTGCGCTTGCGTGGCCCTGGTGATGGAAGTTGTCCTGCCTTATCGCAAAAGCAAGGTCATAGCTTACTTCTGCTTTGTTGGCCTCGCGCTCGCCGGCATATCCGTCGGCGTTCAATATTTCTCAAGCCAGACACTGCCGTTGGATGGCTTCTATGGCATGGTACGCATCGATGGATTCGCCCTGCTCTTCAAGAGCATTTTTCTCATAGGAGCCGCGCTCGCTATCGCAGTTGCAACGCGCTACCTGGACATTGAAGGCGAGCAGCACGGTGAATACTACGCGCTGGTTTTGTTTGCCACTGTCGGCATGATGTTTTTGGCTTGCGGGTTCGATTTAATCGCGCTCTACATCAGTCTCGAATTGATGGCCCTCACTTTTTATGTATTGGTCGCTTTTACCAAGCGGCAGAAGCCCTCGAACGAAGCAGCGATGAAATATTTCCTGCTGGGCGCTTTCTCCTCCGGTGTGCTCCTCTATGGCATGTCGCTGCTTTACGGCGTCGCCGGCTCAACTAACCTGGCCGAGATTGGGCGCAGCATAGCGGAGATCGCAAGCAGCTCGGGTGATGCGGGCGTGCAATCTGCGACCCTCAGACCGATGCTGCTGTTGGGGATGATTGCGTTGGCTGCCGGTTTGTTTTTTAAGATCGCCGCCGTTCCATTTCACATGTGGGCGCCCGACGCTTACGAAGGCGCGCCAACGTCAGTCACCGCATTTCTCTCCACTGCCTCCAAGGCTGCCAGTTTCGCTCTCTATGCGCGAATTTTCATGGAGGCACTAAACGGCATTCGCGCTGACTGGGCGCCGCTGCTGGGACTGGTCGCGGCAATTACAATCATGGTCGGAAACTGGGCCGCGGTCACACAGGAAAACGCGAAACGACTGCTCGCTTACTCTTCGATCTCCAATGCGGGCTATTTGTTGTTGGCGCTCGTGGCCGGAAATACTTATGGCTATATCGGACTGGTAATCTACCTGCTGGTCTACACGTTCATGAACATGGGCGCGTTCGGCATAATCATCAGCCTGCGACGGCGAGGAATAATCGGCGATAACGTTGACGATTTGACCGGCCTCGCTCACAAGGCTCCGGGAATGGCCGCGATGATGGCGGTGTTTATGTTGTCATTGGGAGGTTTGCCGGTGACCGGCGGATTCATCGGCAAGTATTTTCTTTTCGGAGGACTGCTGCAGCGCGGAAAAGCAGAGGGGAAAACTTGGTACTACTGGCTGGCGGGCTGGGCGATCATCAATACGGTCGTTTCCTTTTACTACTATGTGCGCTTTATCAAGGTCATGTACCTGGGCGATCGCGTTGCCGATGACCAGCCGCTATCGCTTTCCGGTGCGTTGCAAACTGCGCTCGTGGTTTCTTTCGTTGGCATAATCTTTATTGGGATCTACCCGCAACCTTTGATTGCGATAGTGCAGCAGCTAATCACTCGTTAGCAGCTCTGGACTCTGGTACTCAAGAAAAAAACATGGCTGCTGTGTTGCCAGGTGAGATTGAAGCAGGCATCAGGGACCTGCATGCAGGCCATACGACCGTAGCCGCTTTGCTGGTCGCAATAGAAGCGCCTGGATTAAAGCGGTTGGCTCTGATACTAGCCGAACATGTGCCGCAACATCCGGAACACAGTCTTTACAACCTGCTTGCCCAAAATGACGAGGATGCGGCGCATTCGCGCTACAACTACCTGATTAGACGGTTAGTTAGTTACGAACGAGCTGCTGAATGCGAAAAGAGCAATTCCGAGAGTCTCAACTAGCTCGTAATCAACACTGTATGTATTATGCTTGCCGCTCAGGAAGATAAGATGCAGCCTCATAAACTATTGGGTAACCGCCAGTCCTCGCGGCTGGCACCGCAACTAAGCGCGCAACCGCGTTACGAGATTTATCGAACGGACTCTTTCGAGTGGTTGCTAGCAGCGCCAATAAATTCCATTCAGGCTATAGTTACTGATCCTCCTTACGGTTTGGTCGAGTATTCCGAAAAGGAACTAGCGAAACTTAAAAGAGGAAAGGGCGGGATTTGGAGAATTCCTCCGGCTTTCGATGGCAGCAAACGAATGCCCCTACCTCGCTTCACGGTCCTCACCGAGAAGGACCAAAAGAGTCTTAAAGATTTCTTCCATCGTTTTGCATTCTTGGCCAAGTGTGTCCTGGTTCCGGGCGGACACGTTTTTATCGCAACGAATCCCCTTGTATCACATCTTGTTTACGAAAGCTTTTTTAGAGTTGGATTTGAGAAGCGAGCAGAGATTATTCGAACGGTTTATACACTTCGCGGGGGTGACAGACCCAAGAATGCGCATGACGAATTTTCAGACGTAAGTGTTATGCCGAAATCATGCTGGGAACCTTGGGGACTGTTTCGCAAACCCTGCGAAGGTCGCGTGCAAGATAATCTACGAAAGTGGAAAACCGGAGGCCTTAGACGCATTTCTCCTTCAGAACCCTTCAAAGACCTTATCAATTCCTCCCCGGCGAGAAAGCAGGAAAGAGAGATTGCGCCTCATCCTTCGCTTAAACCACAAAACTTTCTTCGACAAATCGTGCGGGCTTCGTTGCCACTGGGCGAAGGACGCATACTTGACCCCTTTATGGGCTCGGGTTCCACAATTGCTGCTGCTGAGGCATGTGGTTTGGCAAGCATAGGCTTGGAAGTGCGGGAAGAATACTTCGCAATGGCGCAGTCAGCGATTCCCAAGTTGGCTGCCTTAAAAGTCTGACGAGACTTTTTCAATGGCTAAAAAAGACGACTTCAACAGAGAGGTTCCTCTCCCGCCTGGGTTGACTGTGACAGCAATTCAAAAAGCGATTGAGTATATAGAGAAGGGCCTGGCGGATTTGGTGGAGATCTATCTTGAACAGGCAAACGTTTTCAGCGCCATAGTGGGCATTTTTGGAGCAAAAGCGTTGGATGCAACCAGCGTTTACGAAAAAAATCGCCACCTTGACTTGGCTCAACAAAGGTTTCCCGACTTACGTAAGAAAGGTAGTGGGCTAAACCCCAGCCCCAATTTGTCTTTGGAATCCAAAGCAAGCAAGCGACCGTGGGCAATTCAGTCGCATTATGACCATTCAGGGTGGTACATCGTCTGGAGATACCTAATCGACCCGACGATGTCGCTTGAAGCGAACAAACCCGTAATAGTTTGGCGAGTGGACGTCGTCTTCCTAATCAAAGATGATTGGAAGTACGAAGGAAGCTCTGCCGGCTCACAAGGTGGAGGGCGAACGCATACTTTCGCACTAAAATTTCCAGCAGCAAGGCTCAAAGGTAAGGCCGTCTATCAAAGGAAAGACGTCAAGCTCTCAGGGGGAAAAGCCGTACCCAGGAACGGCGAGTAGCGGGCTTTCGTGATAGCGGCCGCTATGCCCATATTCTATTTCTTTGCCGCGATCGTAATTTGGCTCGGCATTCTCTCTCTTCGCAGCGGCATCAATTTCGCTGCCTATGTGCGACGCGAAAATGCGGCTCCTCTTCCTGACTTCGCTCCGTTTGCCTCTGTGATTGTGCCCTGCCGTGGTCGTGAAGATGGGCTGCGAGCAAACCTCAGCCCGCTGCTTCAGCAAGTCTACCCGTCTTACGAGCTCATTTTTGTAACCGACCGACCTGACGATCCATCGCTTGACGTGGTGCAGGAACTAATTGCCACCATGGTTGCGTCAACAAACGTGAAGGCTCGCGTTGTTATCGCCGGTGTGGCCGTTGATTGTGGTCAGAAGGTGCACAACCTGCGCACGGCAGTTGCAGAAATCGACACGCCCAGCGAAGTGCTGGTGTTTGTCGATACCGATGCGCGGCCCCAATCCGACTGGCTTCGTTCACTAATCGCCCCGCTGGCTGACGAACGCATTGGAGCGGCCACCGGTTATCGGTGGTTTATCCCGCATGGTGGAGGCTTCGCTTCTCGACTTCGTTCAGTTTGGAATGCTTCGATAGCTTCGGCGCTCGGCGCGCGCGAAGACAAGAATTTTTGCTGGGGTGGCTCAACCGCAATTCGCCGGTCTACATTCAATAGCCTGAAGATGCCGGAACGCTGGCGCGGCACCGCGTCAGACGATTTTGCTTTGACGCGCGCATTACAGGAAGCAGGCTTGCCGATACATTTTGTGCCCGCCTGTTTGGTGCCGGCCTTCGACCATTGCACGTTGCGCGAACTTTTTGAATTCACCAACCGGCAACTGAAGATTACGCGTGTCTACGCCCCGCATCTTTGGAAACCGCTTCTAGTCGGCAGTCTGTTATTTTGCGCTATCTTCTTTGGGGGTATCGTTCTTCTAATCGCGCGCGCAATTTTTCGACTCCCGCTGCTGCTCACGCTCGCGACGCTATTGGTAATCTATGGCCTCGGCTCCGCCAAGGCTTATCTCCGTCTGCAGGCGGTAGCTGTTCCTCTCGATCCCAATAAAAAAGAATTATTTAAAACCTTGCCGGCCCACTTGTTGCTCTGGCCGCTCGCCTCGGCGCTGTTTTTGTGCAATGCGATTAATGCGTTGCTTTCACGCAGAATCAAATGGCGCGGCATCACCTATGAATTGAAATCGCCTGTTGAAACTGTCATTATCGCCCGCGAACCGTAGGACAGACATTGCTGTCTGTCTTGTACCGGGGCAGGGTTAACGACAGGCATCTGCTTGTTGCTGGTTCGTAAACGAAGAGAGCAGTGACGGACTGGAAAGTCTGTGCTACCAAGTGCCAAACAAAGCCGTACAATTTGTGCAACTACTGCGATCCACGAAACGCGAGAAGCGCCTGGGCACAGTTATTCTCTTTGTTACCTCGCGTTGTAACGCATTTTGTAAAACGTGTTTCTATCACGCAGAGTTGAACCAACCTGGCGATCTGACCTTCGCCCAGATTGAAAAGATATCTCGTACGATGCCCGCCATTACCGACCTCTGGCTGTCGGGCGGTGAACCCACGCTGCGCCGCGACGTTGCTCAAATCATCGACACGTTTGTTAATGCAAATAGTGTTGAGCGAATCATCATCCCCACGAACGGCCTGATAAAAAGTCGCGTTTATGAAATCGTCGATGCGGCCCTGACATCGCATCCCAAACTGGACCTCTATCTGAACATCGCGCTCGACGGATACGGCAAAACGCATGATGAGATTCGCGGCGTGCCGGGAAATTGGGAAAAAGCGCTTGAATGCATCACGTCGCTTTACCCTCTCAAGGCCAAACACTCGGATCGTTTTCGACTAAATGTAAATACCGTCGTCTGCGCCGACAATTACAACGAGATGGAGAAACTCGGTGAATTCATGTGGGCCAACTTCAAACTCGACGGTCAGTATTTCAATATAGTTCGCGGCGAAACACTGGTTGGCGACGAGATCAAACACGTCCCAGCCCAGGCTCTGCCGCCGCTTTACGAGTACATTTCCAAACTCACAAAGCGCTATGGCGACCGCATGTTTGCCGCTGATGACACCAGCAGACGCTTCGTTAAGAATGTGGCTTACGTTGGCGCCATCACCACGCACTACCGCACCCAGCACGCAAACTTTCAGAAGCCGACACCCTGGCCTTTCCCCTGCACGGCCGGCGAGACTACCGTAGTCATCGATTACAATGGCGACGTGCGCGCCTGCGAGCTGCGCGCTAAGTTTGCGACGCTTGCAGACTACGATTACGACTTTGGCTTGCTTTGGGCCGCGCAGGAACGCGAGGTCGAATTGCAGGCCATTGACGGGGGTAAGACCTGCTGGTGCACGCATGTTTGCTTCATACACGACTCGATGCGTCATTCGCGGCGGGCCCTGTTGTATGAACTGCCGAAGAATTATCTCACGCGCGAGAATTGGCAATCGTAAATGGGGACTCCAGACAACGAAGAAGCGAATCGTAAAAGCGGCATTGCTTATGCCGCCGGGCTAATACTCTTTTCGTCTGTCGTTTCACTTTGCGGCGCGGGCTGGTTACTCGACCGCTGGCTGGGGACCAAACCCTGGCTGCTGGTCACCGGGATTGTGCTGGGCGCGATAGCGGGGTTTTATCAGTTTATCCGCCTTACATCTAAACTTTGAGACCAGGGTCCAGGGCGGTTTGGCCTTGACCAGGATGGTTTTACGGAACCGAGCGCGGTAGCGCCGGATGCTGGAGTCAACTTCCAGTCGAACAGTTGCCCAGACATGCGCCGGCGCCCGCCTCATGGATAAACTTTCTACTGGTCGCTTGCAAGGAACTCCGTTAGTTCTCTTATTGTCTACCGCCTGCGTCGGGGATGAACTCCAGCACCCGCGCTCGGTTCTGTAAGAGCGCAAGTTTCCTAAGACCAAACTTACTAATCACCCCCAAACGCGGTAGTGGGCTAATTTTGTGGACTTCATTGGTGGCCCTCGTATGCGGTTTGTCTTCTCATGTAGCACTCTACGCTGCAAGTAGCTCCCTCAAAGTCCAAACGTGCTTAGTCACTTTCGCCTCCATTGCCGGGGTGCATCGGATGCTCGAATGTATCCGGCAAAAGTTGTAGTAAGCAAAATAGAGCGCAAGCATTGCTCTCAGGTTGTCCCACTTCTTGCTGAAACCATTTGTTAAGCGGGTCAGTCTCCGCACGGATGTACGGATGCTAAGGTTGCTGCGCTCAACAATACTTGTGCATATTCTTCTAGGGTCAGGATGGCCGATGATTGGCTTCGTTACTGTTTCCACCACCTCAGGTGGCGAATACTTCTGCTCACCCTCATGATCGTTCTTTCCGTAGACTTTAATCAATTGGGCATAGTCAACGCGGGTTCCGAGCGAATAGGAAATCGCGTCAGGATACGTTGCAAGGCCGTCTGTAGTGATTTGAAAGCGGCCAGAGGTAGCGTAGCTTAGCTTCTCGGTAAAAGCCTCGGTGTTGACTGTGTCTCTGTCGCCAAGATGCCACGCGAGCACTAGCTTGCTGTTTCGCTCGATACCGACAAAGGTATAAGCATCGCCAACAAACGGATCGGCAACACCCTTGGCAAGCCGAGTGTTCCGCTTCATTTTCACAAAGCCCCAAATTTCGTCGGCCTCAACATCTTTGACCGCAATACCCTTGATCCGTTTTTCCATAAATCGTTCGCATCGTTCACCCGCAACTACCAACAGTGTCATTAGGGTGTTTTTGTGAACGCCTGTAATTCTCTGAATGGATCGGAGACTGTTTCCCTCAAGCAAGAGGGTGAGACAAAGCAGCGCCTTATCTTCGGGCAAATACATATTGCCTAGAAGTCTTTCTTGCTGCGCTTGGAATCTGCGCTTGCATTGGACGCAACGATAACGCTGATTTCCTTTGCGGTCTTTGCCTGATTTCTTCGCTTCGATTTTGCAGTTGTGGCAGGTCATTATGAGCCTTGATTCTTTCTGCGATTAGGCCCACAATGCTTTTGTTCGGAAGCTTGAATGCGAGCAATCGCGTTTAGGTTTTCAACGCCCTGCCGGTTGTTACAAGCAACTGGCAGGGCTTACTATTTACTTCTCTGTTCCTTCGTACTCTTGAATCTTATCTATCAGTCCAAACACAAATTCCCGCTCCCCGCCAATCAGTTCAAACAAATTCACTGAAAGCGAAAGTGTTAGTTCGCCGCCTGATTTGAGGGTCAGCGTTTTGGACATACCGCTTGCTGGTGGCGGCTCATGAAAATCGTTTTGGTTCTCTTGCTGTGCAGTCGCTCTGATTCCACCCGCTCGCCTTCGTCGCGGGCCGGAGCTTCGCGTTTTACGTGTTAGCAATGGCGACAGAGGCAAGCCGACAAACTGCGCGGCCTTTATGAAAAAGGTCTTTGCCTTCTTCTTCGTATCGCCGCCTACCCCATATTCATCAAACTTTTGATCAAGCTGTGACGGTGAGACTTTCGTTAGATCGAGCTTAACCAAGTCTGCGTAGTGGGAAGTGATCAACGGTTTCAGATTAGCCTTCCGGCTGTCAGCATTGAGGGCCAAAGCCTCTAATGTCTTACTGGGCGTACCGTGCTCATCAATCAAATTAAAGAACTTTAGCGTTGTGATTATTTGCCCCTGCATCACTCCCGACTGTGAAGGGAAAACCGACCTGTCGATCTTGTTCGGCATTCCATGCGATGCCAGTTGATCCAGCGTTCCCAAAAACGTCAGGAACGGCAGATAGGGCGCTGTGCTTGTTTTCTTTTCTTCGGCCATGCGGTTATGCTCCTTCATGCGGCATTACTCCTAATGCCGAATACTATACTCTTAGTGCATGCTGGAGTCAATGCCCTTAGCACCATTCTGCAAGATTATTTTTTGGCATGGCTTAGGGTATAGGGTAAGGTGCAGCCCGGAGGTTCGACTAATGGACGCGAAACCGGGCGATTTATTAAGAGTGAGGGCTTTTGGCGGCAAGGAAATAGTTCGATGCTTTGTTGAGGAAAGAGGTAAAACTGTCTTGATCTGCCCACAAGCCGAATATGAGCGGGCGCAAAAAGAAAACCGCGCACCGGACTGTATTGGCTGGCCGAAGGCTGACGTTATCGAAGTTGAGACAGCCCACTAAAAGCAAGTGTTAATTTTCCCGCAATGGTGATAAAGTGGGCGCTCCCGGTCGCCGAATAGCTCACAGATTAAGCCGCAGAGGGAAGGGTTCCGACAGAAGTATTTCTCGTGCTATGCCCAAAAACAGAAAGAACAATAACCCCTCGGACGTTGCCTTACTCGACGTTGATACTGGCATCACCGAAATTGAAGATGAGGTCGCCCCGCTCATTGGTGAAGACAACGAGCAGGAGGGCTACATAAGCGACTTTATCTCCGGCCTACTTGTCCGTGACACGCCGGAAGAACGGGACGCGGTACAGGTCTTTTCAATGGCCCTGGTTAATGACTACGGTTATCCCCGCGATCATATACAAACCAGACCGCAGCATCGCGTCAAGGCTCGCCCTTCTGACCGCAAGAAGGAGTACCCGGTTGACATTGCGGTCTTCAGCTCAGATCAACGGAACAATCAAGACGCATTCATCATTGTAGAGTGCAAGAAAAAAACCCGAAAAGATGGGCGCGATCAACTTGAAGACTATCTGCGGTTTTCAAGAGCGCGGCTGGGTGTTTGGTTCAATGGCAAAGAGCGCCTTTTCTTACTGAAAACTGAGAAGGCGGGTAAATGCCATTTCGAAGAAATCCCTAACATTCCGCGTTACGGGCAACGCATAGAGGACATAGGCCGTTTCACCCGTGAGGCTTTGTCGCCCGTTAAAAACTTAAAGACTATCTTCCGCGCTATCCGCAACTATCTTGCCGCAAACGCCGTTGGCATCACGCGAGACGAAGTTTTTGCACAGCAACTAATCAATCTTATCTTTTGCAAAATTTATGATGAGAAATTCAAGCGTCCCGATCAGATGGTGGATTTTCGCGCTGGCATTGACGAAGAAGCGGTAGAAGTCAAAGAGCGAATCGAGGCGTTATTTGAAAAGGTCAAGAAACAATATAAAGACGTGATCGAGGTTGGCGACTCAATCGATCTTGACGCGAACTCACTGCGCTATGTAGTCGGCGAATTGCAGCACATTTGTTTGGTTGAGTGTGACCGTGATGCGGTGGGAGAAGCGTTCGAGGTCTTCATTGGGCCATCTCTAAAAGGGCCGCAAGGACAATTCTTCACGCCGCGCAACGTCGTGAAAATGGTCGTGGATATAATTGACCCCGGCCCAGATGACAGAATTATTGATCCCGCATGTGGTAGTGGCGGCTTTCTTATTGAAGCTTTGCGGCATGTATGGAAAAAGGTTGAAGAACAAGGCGCGGCTTACAAGTGGCCGGAGCATGAGATATTTGCCCAACGACAGAAGGTTGCTATCGACAACTTTCGCGGCCTCGACAAAGACGAGTTTCTTGCGAAGGTTGCCAAGGCTTACATGGCGATCCTAGGCGACGGAAGGGGCGGCGTACATTGCGAGAATTCACTTTATAATCCGAAGAAGTGGAAACCCAAAGCGCGCAACGCAATTGCTTTCAACAGCTTCAATATCGTTATTACTAACCCGCCGTTTGGTAAGAAGCTTCGCATCGAAGCTAACGATATTCTCTCGCAGTATGATCTTGGGCACACATGGCACGAAGGGACAAATGTTAGCTTCGAACGAGGTCCAATATTGGACTCACAGACGCCTCAGATTCTATTCATTGAGCGATGTCTAGACCTTTTGCAGGACGGCGGGAAGCTTGGCATTGTATTGCTGGAAAGTATCTTCGGAATGCCAAAGTACCGCTATGTCGTTGACTACTTAACAAAGCGAACTAAGTTGCTCGCACTCATCTCAATGCCAGAGGATCTATTTCAGCCTAATACTCACGCAAAAACGTGTGTCTTGATTTGTGAAAAGACAGTGCCTAAAGGTCGGTATCCGATCTTCATGTGTGAGGTTAAATGGTGCGGGCATGACAGTCGTGGCAACGAAACTTATCGAATTGATAAGACAGGAAAGCGAATTACCCTCGATGATATTCCCAGAGTTGCGCAGATGTTCAGGCGCGGCCCCAAAAATGATCAAATTCTGGATTCAGTCAGATAAGCTCAGGGATAGGATTTTTATCCCTAAGTTTTACGACCCGGAAATCACGTCACGACTTCGTGAATTAGCTGTGACGCATGATTGCCTTGTCTTCGATCATTTAATGATTCGGGGCGCGGTTTCCGTGGCAACGGGAGACGAAATAGGGAAGGCCGCATATGGCACTGGTGACATTCCATTCGTGAGAACGTCCGACATTGTAAACTGGGAGATCAAGGCCGCGCCAAAGCAAGGTATCTCAGAAGAAATTTATGAGGAATATGCGAAAGGTCAGGATGTACAAGAAGGCGATATTCTTCTGGTTCGGGATGGCACGTACTTGATCGGCGTTAACTGTTTCGTGACCCGGTTCGATAAACAGCTTCTTTATCAATCTCACCTACTAAAGCTTCGCGTGAACGACAAAGCGATCCTCGATCCTCATCTATTATTTCTTGCTTTGAATTGCCGCATCGTGCAGCGCCAGATACGATCTTTCCAGTTCACAGCGGACATCATCGACACGATAGGCGCAAGGTTTTTCGAGACCATAATTCCAGTCCCAAAAGACGAGTCATTAAGACATTTGCTTTCCTCTCGCGTTCAAACCGCACTGAAAGATCGCATGAAGGGCAAGGCGTTTATTAAGCACTGCCCGATGCTAATGGAAGAAGTGCTTCGCACCGGATCGTCTGAGCCACTTGCGCGCTTTGCAAACGCTACTGAAGATGAGATTTACGAAGTGCTTCAGCATGAAACCATCTCATCAGAGTTTGGCGGCTTTGAAAGCTTTTGGCTGTATAGCGATCAGATAAAAGATTTCATACTGATACCCAGGTATTATGAGCCGTCGATTCGGCGCGAGCTTTCAACGCTGGCACAGTTCTGTGATTTACGAAGCTTTGGCGAATTGCGCGATGCCGGAATGCTGAAATACCACACCGGCGACGAGATCGGGAAGATGGCATATGGTACT
>DATGYM010000186.1:0-13769 GCA_035297925.1 Pyrinomonadaceae bacterium
GGCGCATGTTTGAGGACTTAACTGTGCAGACTGTTTGCGACAAGTGCGGCGCAGCTTTAGATACGCCCTACGTTCTGCTGGGTGCGACGACCGAATGTCAATCATGTGGTGAGATAACACTGCCGCGTGTTCAGGTTGGAACTCTCTATCCTGTCACCGGCTACGAGATTACCTTCGCCGATTTCCAACAACTACTGTCTTACTCCGCTTATAGACCTTCAGTCACCCCGCTCTTACAGCAATGGTTCGGCTACGAATTGGAAGAGGCGGGCAGTGTTGTCCGCATCCGGACAAGTGACGGCGGCGAAATCGATCCTTTATCACTACACCTCCGAATTCAGGAAGATAGCGGAAAGCAACACACTCTATACCGGACGGCTATGACGCTATGGCACTAAAGCGGGCCGACAAACGTTACCCAGCCAATGTGACTTCCTTGACTTGATTCTCCGCGCAGCCTCACCTGACACTGAGATGCGCTCGTTAGGCAATCAAATTCTTTTCTGGAACAATATCCAGTCATGAGAGACTTGAATTATCTCCTGGAAAAAAACCGAGCCTGGGCAGAAGGTATTGAGAGTCAGGACCCGGAGTTCTTCTCGAAACTGGCTAAACAACAGTCGCCAACTTATCTGTGGCTTGGATGTTCAGATAGCCGGGTGCCGGCGACTCAACTTGTTGGACTCTTGCCAGGCGAGCTGTTTGTCCACCGCAATGTTGCTAACGTGGTGGCCCATACGGATTTTAACTGTCTGTCGGTGATGCAATATGCAGTGGATGTGCTGAAGGTAAGTCACATCATTGTATGTGGACATTATGGATGCGGTGGTGTGCTGGCGGCGATGCAAAATCTCAATCTTGGTCTAATAGATAATTGGCTAAGGCATGTGCAGGATGTCATGCGCAATTACGAGGCGGAGCTATCAGAGATAGCCGAGGAGGGGGAACGTCTAAACAGACTGTGCGAATTGAATGTTATTGAGCAAATGCGCAATGTGAGCCGAACGACGATTGTCCAAAGCGCCTGGAATCGTGGGCAGGAGCTGGCAGTGCATGGCTGGATTTACAGTTTGGAAAATGGGCGGCTACGGGATCTCGGTCTAAGCATCAGCAACTCCCGGCAGGGGGATGCGATATAGTCCCAAAGCATTTTGAACTCTGCGTTAGCTTTGTCGGGGCAAGCACTAATCACACACACTGAAAAACGCCCCTGCCGTTGTCGAGGCAGTTATTACTGCAGCAATCGGCGTTGGCTCCACAGGTGGCGCCACTGGAAAGGCAAGTCGCTCCCTGAGCCGCTGTAGGTGCGGTGATGGACTCAATGAAAGGCACAGTCACCGCAGCCGCAACCCCCCACCGCACCAGCGCGCGCCGAGATACATGAACCAACGGCGGGCTTGCAAGCGACTCCTCGAGGAGGTGAGATTTTCTCAGCTGCTCGAGGGCGAACCATACAACGTCGTCTCCAACTGGTGTCTTCATCTCAGCAGCCAACATTTGAGCCATCTGCGGTACCGTAGTTCGGCCATCGCAATGGCTCCAAACCAGGGCCGCTGTCGAATTCAGACAATGCGCCTGATCGTTATCCTGGTCGTAGACCAACATTTCGCCGGCAATCTCTCTCTTCAGAAGCTGGCGCTTGCGAGCCTGCGGTAGGTATGGCTGAATTTTTTTCATTATGAAGCTCCTCTCAATGAGGGCTTTTGCCGTCGGCGAGGAGAATTTCCTGGCGGCTTTCATTTTCATGGACGAGCTGTAATCTATGAGCCGCACAGCCAAATGTCAATTTTTAACATTTCGCGCGAGAGAGTAAGTCCCGTTCGGGAAGCGCCAGAGATAATTGGTAGACCTCAAAGCGCAGGCGCCAAGCTGAAAGGGCAATCGCGGCGCTTCATTGAATCGCCCATTCAGGTGAATTGTTGCTTCAATAGGGCTGGGCCAGTGGTATCTCAGTCTTCTAAAAAAGCGAATCGGACGCCGCCACGCTGAAGCCATTGGAAATCTGTGCCTTTGATACACTGAACGAACATCCCATTCCTTCAAGACTGATGGCAGCAGCCAACTCGGCATTCGTTCAGTGCATGCAGCGAGCGGGACGCCATCCACATTCGCCTGCAGGAGACAGCGCGCGAGGCCGATGGTACAGGCGACCCATTCTCTGCTTCTGGCATTAGGTCCAAGACATAAATCCCAATCGAAATCCGCACTCCGAGCTTCCAACGCGACTGCTATATCGCACAGCCAGAGGGGTCGCCACGCTCCTTCGCGGAGGAAATGAAAGCAAAGCAGACGGAGATGGTCTTCGGCCGCCAGGATGCGCACGCTCACGCGCTCAATTCTCGATGGCCGCGAGCGCGAGTAAAGTTCATGCCACGGTTCGTTGCCAAATTTAGTAAACGCCCGATGCAAATCCACGCGGTATCTTCTTCCCTCAGCGGCAAGCAGAGTTCTGGCCATGAGATATTGATCGCTGCCAACGCACAGGTCGATATCTCCATAGGGGCGCAAACCCGGTTCAACATAGTGCCGCGCCATCGCCCAGCCCTTAACCAGAACGGGTTCGACACCGCGTGATGCGAGCAACTCGACAACCTCCTGGATCTGATTTTCTCGAATAGCTGCCTGCAAAGAATGGTAGCGGTAGGCCTCTTTAAGCTGAATGGCTGCCGAAGAGTTGCGCACATTCGAAAACTGCACTCGTCGCCAACCCAGGGCCGCCGCGCCCGTTTGCAGCAGCAGCGGGGTAACGGTCTCTATCTCCGCTGGCGAAATTTCCAGGGCTGGCGGAATCTTGCGCCACGCACCGGCGAGTACCCGTGCGACTAGTTTGCTACTATCATGCATACCGCGTGAATGGTATCGTCAAAAACACGACCTGAAAACCTATTGTCGCGTTTCAGCTCCTTGCCTTCAGAGAGCGGTACCTCCGCTCAACTGTGACCTATGGCTAACTTAATGCCGACGATTTTTTTCGGCCACGGCAATCCGATGAATGCATTGCTGCGGAATGCGTACACGAATGGCTGGACCGCAATCGGAGAATTCATTCCGCGTCCTAAAGCGGTGCTTGCCATTTCTGCTCACTGGTATCTTCCGCTTACGGCAGTCACGGCTGGCGCGGCGCCGAAAACAATCCACGATTTCGGCGGCTTCCCCCCTGAATTGTACGAGATCGAATATCCCGCCCCTGGCGATCCGGCCCTTGCCCGCCGTGTACAAGATTTACTGCGACCAGTCTCCGTGGAACTTGATGAGCACTGGGGTTTGGATCACGGCACATGGTCAGTTCTGTGTCACGTTTTTCCCGAGGCGAATATTCCGGTAGTGCAACTGAGTATCGACGAAACGCAAGCGCCGGAATTCCATTATGACATTGGAAAACGCCTTGCACCGCTGCGCGAGGAGGGCGTGTTAATCATCGGTAGCGGCAACCTTGTTCACAACTTGCACAGTTACGCCTGGGGTGGCCATAAGGTTGAACCTTTCGACTGGGCAGTGCGTTTTGAAGAGCAGGTGCGAGAGTTGTTGCAGCAGGGCGAGGATGCGCCGCTGATTTCCTATGAAGCGCTGGGTCGTGATGCACTGTTGTCCGTACCCACTCCAGAACATTATTTGCCATTACTCTACGTCATTGGGACGCGTAGAAACGGCGAGCAGATCAGTTTTCCGGTTGCGGGAGTTGACGGCGGTTCAGTCTCGATGCTCACGGTACAAGTCGGCTGAACGGGTGTTGTGATTTAAAGCGGTTCTCTTCTGCTGGTTCGTTTCATTAAGGGTGAACAACATGAGAGTTGCCCTCGGGCTAAAGGCTCATTCAGGTTGGGCCGCGCTTATCGCGCTCGGCCTTTCCGGGAAAGACCTTGAGGTGGTCGACCGGCGCCGACTCGAGCTTGTTGAGGAAGGTAATTCGCGGTGGGCGCGGCAACCGTATCACGCGGCAGAGGGCCTGAGCCCGGACGAAGCACGCGAACTCGTAAAGCGGGGCACAGCCGCAGCGTATCAGACTGCCGCCCAGGAGCTAAAAGCAGAGGTGAAACGGTTACGTGAGCTGAATTACCAGGTAGTAGCGTGCGGCCTAATTGTCGGCCAGCCGATGCCGAAGTGGGCCACCGCAGAGATCCTCGCCGTGCATTTCCGCATGCACCAGGCTGAGGGCGTATTATTCCGAGATGCTCTAGTGCGCGCCGCGAAGAAATGTCGCCTGGCCCTGGTCGCGATCCCTGAGAAACTCCTGACGCAGCAAGCAGAACAGACGCTCGCGATGCCTATGAGCGTGCTGGCGCAGAAGATCTCGATCCTCGGCAAGTCCCTGGGACCTCCCTGGCGTAAAGATCACAAGGACTCAGCTCTTGCTGCAATGATTGCATTGAAGAGTTTTCGTGGAAAAGCGTAGCGTCCTGCGCTGAGTTCCTGCCCCAGTTGCGGTGATTCCCTTAGTTAACTATTTGCCATTGGGCCGTATCGATGATGAATATTTCTCCAGTCACTCTCGAGGGTAATGACGTTCGCCTGGAACCCCTATCGCCGGCGCACCATGACGCACTGGTCGCCGCCGCCAGCGATGGTGAGCTTTGGAATTCAACTGTGACCATTGTCCCTTCCGCAGCGAGTATGGCTGCTTACATTGCGGCCGCACTCGCAGGACAAGCCCAGGGGCGGGAATTGCCGTTTGTCATCCTGCGGAAAGTCTCGGGAGAGGTTGTCGGCACGACCCGCTTTTATGAAATTGAGAAAAATGATCGCCGTGTCGCCATCGGCTACACCTGGTTGTCTGCCGGCGCGCAACGCACCGCAGTAAACACAGAAGCCAAGTTGTTACTGTTGACCCACGCGTTTGAGGTATGGGGCTGCATTCGGGTCGAGTTGATCACGGATGAACTGAACCAGCAATCACGCACCGCCATTTTGCGCCTTGGTGCGAAACAGGAAGGTATTTTGCGCAATCACATGATCATGCCCAACGGGCGTATACGCGACTCAGTCTGCTTTAGCATAATTAATGTCGAGTGGCCGAAGGTGAAAGCAAGGCTCGTTGAGAGGTTGGGGCAGAAGCTGGAGAAACGGGATTGAAACTTGTCATAACCATGGAGGTTGAACAATAGCTGGATCCATGACTGCGGCTCTCATTCACACCGCGGCTTCAGACCGGTGACTACGTTGCTAATCTTGAGACATCCTGGCTTGCTCTTGAAACGGATTAAGACGGTCTATCGTATATGTAGGCATTCGTTTCGTCACCGGTCTGAAGCCGCGGTGTGAATAAGAGTAAAGAACAGTCAACTTGCACGGGCGCCATGATATGAGCCGCTGTTGGTCGCGCAGGCGAGAGAAACTCCGTCACCGATCAGTTTGTTTTGATTTTGACTGGCGGAAGAATACTGCGATGACATTCACGCGGCGATGTAATGCTTGCTTTCACAAAGCTGGTGGTATCACAACCGCTGCATCCGCCACATGAGGGCAGGTTCAGCGGTTTGGAAGTAAAAAGCGAACGCAGCCTTGATCCAGCGCGCCAGCCCACATACAAGCAAGCTGCCAGAACCACCAACCCGACCATTAATGTCTGCCAATCGATCATTTAACTAAACCCGAGTAATCGCCCACCCTGAAAAGTGATCAGTGAAGAAACGTAAGCGAGAACGAGCATGTAGGAAACCATGAATAGCGGCCAACGCCATGAATTTGTTTCGCGCCGCACGATTGCAACCGTTGACATACATTGGCAGGCGAGCACAAAAAAGATCATCAGCGACAATGCGACCAGCGGCGTCCAAACTGCCGAACCGTCAGCGCGTTTTGCATTACGAATCGCCCCCACCAGCGACGTCGATCCCTCAGCGGAATTTTCACCGACGTTGTAAACAATGCTGAGCGTTGAAATCACGGTTTCGCGCGCAGCAAAGGACGAGATGAGACCAATGCCGATTTTCCAGTCGAATCCCAGGGGCTTTATCAGCGGCTCGATCAGGCGTCCCGCCTTTCCGGCATAACTGTTTTCAACCTGGGCCGCATTAATGCTCGCGACTTCCGCCGTTGTCGCCTGCAATGGAGAACTTCCACGCGGAAATGCCACCAGCGCCCACAGCAGAATTGAAATCGCCAGGATCACAGTGCCGGCGCGTTTTAGAAAAACGCCGACGCGCGTCAGCAGCGAATGCGCCACGTTCCTAAAATGTGGGAGGCGGTACGGTGGGAGTTCCATCACGAAAGGCGGGGAAGGCGCTTTCAGCAGCGTGTGCTTAAGCAACCAACCCACAATAACTGCAACTATGATCCCCAACAGATACATTGCGAGGATAATTAGCGCGCCCAAAGAGAGAAACCCAAACACTTTCCGGCCGGAAAAGAACGCGGCAATCATTAATGTGTACACGGGTAACCGGGCTGAACAACTCATGAAGGGAGCGATCATGATCGTAGCCACGCGGTCCTTTGGATTCTCGATCGTTCGCGTCGCCATGATGCCCGGCACCGCACAGGCGAAGCTGCTGAGCAACGGGACGAAGGCCTTCCCATGCAGGCCAACGCTTCGCATCAACCGGTCCATCAGGAAAGCCGCCCTTGCCATGTAGCCGCTGTCTTCGAGTAATGTAATGAAGAAAAAAAGCAGCAGGATTTGCGGCAGGAAAACCAGAACGCCGCCTACCCCCGGAATGATGCCGCCGACAAGCAAATCAGCAAGCAGACCGGCCGGCAGACGGGCCCGTAATAAATTACCCAACGCGTTAAAAACATTCTCAATCAGATTCATGGGCAGATTTGCCCAGGAGAAAATCGTTTGAAAGACGAGCAGCATTACGAGAAACAGAATCAAAGGTCCTGCGATTCTGTGCGTTACTAACGCATCAATTCGCTCGGTTGTACGGTGCTTGCGATTGTTCTTCTCCTCAACATTGTTCGCAACAATGTTCTCAATCCAGCGATAGCGGTCAATGAGCTGCGCTTGCCAGCCGGCCCGCCCGATCTCTGTTACTTTTATTTCGCCGCGCGCTGCCGGCGCGGGACTGTCATTGTGTCTTCCGCTGCTGCCGCCAACTGCAAATTCAGTTTTCCAGGCCTGAGAAAAAGACACTGGGTTGTCGAGCACTTCCAGGCCGCGTCTGCCCAGCCTCAACACCGCATCGGCGAGCTGATCTATTCCTCGATGTTGCCTGGCTACTACAGGAATCACCGGCACACCCAAAGCTCTGCCGAATTTCTCAACGTCGATTTGGAGACCATTGCGCTCCGCGAGATCGTACATCGTTAGAGCGATTACGAGGGGGCAGTGGAAATCCATCAGTTGAGTGACGAGATATAGATTCCGAACCAGACTTGTCGCGTCAACCACTACGACCACGACGTCAGGCCGGCCAACATACTTATCCTCGCCCAGCAGGACGTTGCGCGCGATCTGCTCGTCGAGCGATGTGGCCTCGAGGCTATAAAGACCAGGCAAATCAATAATGCGTGCCGGCGCGGCATCGTGACTGAGCGCCCACAATCCCTCTTTGCGCTCAACCGTCACGCCCGGATAGTTCGCTACTTTTTGACGAAGTCCAGTCAGTGCGTTGAATAAACTTGTCTTGCCGGCGTTGGGGTTGCCGGCGATCGCAATTATCAGCGGTCTACTGGATGACTCATTGCGAGACGGCGCCGGTGTGGAAAACTTCTTTAGGGTTGCGCTCATTTGGAATGCGGCGAAGGCGGCGCCAAGGGAGGGTTTCTTAGTCGTTGTCGATGGACACAGTAATCGTTTGTGCCTCAAGGCGGCGAAGTGCCAGATGGTCATCTCTGACCCGCACCTGAATTGGATCGCCAAGCGGCGCAGATTTCACCACGCTGATAGATACGCCTGGCAATACGCCCATTTGCATCAGTCGCTGCGCGACAGCGCCTTCTCCGGCAATTGAGACCACCCGTGCTTGCGCACCGTAAGGACTTTTATCGAGTGTCACTTAAACTCCACCTCCGTCCGACCTATACAAATGAAAGCCGTTTTCAATTTCACCCGTCTCTGCCACAGCAAATACCAAGCCGCACCAGGACTTTGGGGTTTGCTAGCAGCTTTGTCAATCGGCTCCTGACGAGTAATTCGTCTTCTGCGTAAATCTTCGCAGTGCTTCGTAAAATTCCTCCAAAATTTCTGTCAGGCTCGCTGCTGGGTGACCGCGCCTTTGCGGACCGTTTTGTTCTACCCTTACGCGTTTCCCTTTGTCTTTCCGTCAGCCTTCCGACGCAACAGTCCTGAAAAGCGACCTTAGTTGGAATCCAACGGAACAGCCATCTTGCTGAGGGAATAACAGTTGCAGAAGCCGCGTTGATGATCACTGCCGCTTTCTCATCATCAATGAACAATAAGGAAAGGGAGGGCGACACGGCCTCTGCATTTCGTGCCCGGTGCTGTCGCGGTGGGTCACTACGATTATGGGAATTATCTTAGTCGGCGCCAATCACCGTAGCGCCTCCCTTAGTGTCCGTGAGCGATTGGCTTTCTCAGACGAAGCCTGTGTGGACACACTCAGACGCTGGTTGGACGTCGATGCTGTTAAAGAGGCTCTGATCCTCTCGACCTGTAACCGCGTTGAGGTGCTGGCGGTCACGGAGGCGGAACTGACCACGGATGCGATAGAAAGAGTAATTAATCTCTTAAGCCGGCACAGCGGCATCCCGGCAACGGAGCTCAGGAATCACCTTTATACCTACATCGACGAAGATGCTGTTCAGCATCTCTTTCGGGTCGCATCCTCGCTCGACTCGATGGTGGTTGGCGAGCCACAGATACTTGGCCAGTTGCGAAAAGCTTATTCCCTGGCCACTGATGTGAGAGCGACTGGCGCCACTCTTAACAAACTCGTGCCACATGCGCTGCATGTTGCAAAGCGAGTCCGGAACCAGACTGACATTGCCGGCAGTGCTGTATCAGTCAGCTATATGGCGGTGGAGCTGGGTCGAAAAATTTTCGATTCGCTTGCGGGCTACACGGCATTAGTGATCGGTGGGGGCGCCACGGCTGAGCTTGTTGCGCGCCATCTTCTCAAGGCAGGTGTTGGCCGTGTCCTCTTTGCCAATCGCACGCGAGCAAAAGCCGAAGAGCTGGCGCAAACTTTCCGCGGTCAGGCAGTGGATCTTGACCGGCTTGCACAACATCTGGCTGAAGCCGACATCGTTATCTGTTCAACCTCGGCGCCCGCTTACGTCATTACCCGGGACATGGTTCGGGAAGCACGCAGACAAAGACAGCAGGCGACGATGTTTTTTATCGACATCAGCGTGCCGCGGAACATCGACCCCACAGTTGGCGAGATCGAAAATTCCTTTGTCTTCAATATTGACGACCTGAAGTCGCTCGTACTGTCGAATATCGATAGACGACAACGCGAAGCGCAACGCGCCGAAGGAATCGTGGAACAGGAAGTAATTCGCTTTCGCGAAGTTTTGCAGGCTTTGAAGTTGGGGCCGGCGATCGGGCGGCTGCGTGAAAGAATGCACGAGATTGCCCGCGAGGAGCTTGCGCGGCAGCGTGCCCACCTTGGCCCGCTCACGCTGGAGCAGGAATGCGCGCTTGAAGATTTGCTGTTCGCTACGATCAAAAAAATCTCTCATCCGATTATTACGCAAATGCGCCGGGGCGCAATCCAGGTTGAGCTTTGATCGGCCGTACTATTTTTCATAATGGTTAAGGAAACGCGATGATTGCCACAGCCTCAGATCTCATCCGCAAGTACGATGTCCCCGGACCGCGCTACACGAGCTATCCGACCATTCTTCATTGGGACAATAAGCCGACGATCGCTGAATGGCTGCAAAGCGTCTCTGACAGTATCGAGCTGACGGAACGGCACGGAAGCGGGGCGGCGCTCTATGTGCATATTCCGTTTTGTCGCTCCTTATGTACTTATTGTGGCTGCAATTCGCGAATCACCTGCAGCGAGTCGGTCGGCGGCCGATATGTCAAGACGGTGCTGCGAGAATGGGAAACATATTGCAACCGTTTACAGCGTTCACGACCCATTCCGCTTTCTGAGTTGCATCTCGGCGGCGGTACGCCGACCTTTCTGACGGCCCCGGAACTCGAGGAACTGATAAGCGGATTGCTGCAACGTGTCCGCAAGACAGCGGAAGCGGAATTTTCAGTCGAATCCGATCCCCGGGTTACACAGCCTGATCAGCTGGCAACGCTTTACCACCTCGGCTTCAGACGCTTAAGCCTGGGCATACAGGATTTCGATCCGCTCGTCCAGATGGCCGTCAATCGCGTGCAGTCAGAGCGGCAGGTGGCGGCGGTGACTGAGGAGGCGCGCGCTGCCGGCTTCAACAGCATCAATTACGATCTTATCTACGGCCTGCCGTTTCAGACGTTGCAAAGTGTCGAACAGACAATTGAGGCGGTGGTGCGGCTCAAGCCTGACCGCATTGCCTTCTACGGTTATGCTCATGTGCCCTGGGTGAAGCCAGGTCAAAGACACTTCACGGAAAAAGATCTGCCGTCCGGCGATCAAAAACGCGAACTGTATGAACATGGCAGGCTCATGTTGCAGGCAGCGGGCTACCGCGAGATCGGCATGGATCATTTTGCGCTGGAAACCGAATCGCTTTGGCACGCGGCCCTCAATCAGACGCTGCACAGAAATTTCATGGGTTACACACCGCGTTTGGTTGCACCCCTGATCGGCCTCGGTGTTTCTTCCATCAGCGACGCCTGGGATATGTTTGCGCAGAACGAAAAGACAATCGAAGTCTATGAGGAAAGAGTTGCGCATGGCGAGCTTCCGATCTTTCGCGGCCACAAGCTCAGCGCCGAGGATCTAATCCTGAGACGGCATGTACTGAATTTAATGACACGTTTCCAGACTTCGTGGAGTGCGCCGGAGTTGCAGGTCCCATTCCTTGATTCAGTGGCGGATAGATTACGTGAATTGCAAAACGATGACCTGGTTCGCCTGACAGAAACGAGCTGCGAAGTCACTGACGAGGGCAGGCCCTTTCTGCGGAATATTTGCATGGCTTTTGATGCGCATCTTGCGCGCCAGGAGGGAGCGCAAAAACTTTTCAGCCAAACCATCTAACGGACATTCAATGAAACACGGAATCCTATTGTTGAACTTCGGCGGGCCCTGGACCTTGAGCGACGTGAAGCCGTTTCTCTACCGGCTCTTTTCGAATCCCCGTGTGCTGGTAGGTGTGCCCACCCCGCTGAGGCAGACGCTGGCGTTTTTGATCTCCCGCTTGAAGGGGCCATCGTCCGTCAGGAGTTATCGCGCCATCGGGGGTGGTTCGCCACAACTTAAGTGGACGGCAATTCAAGCCGATCGTTTGGTCCAGGTAATGCCGGGAAACGAAGTGCGCGTTGAAATTGGCATGCGCAGCTCAGAGCCGTCGATTGAAAAGGCGCTGAACCAGCTTAAATTCTGGGGTGCGGAAGAACTCACTTTGCTGCCTTTGTTTCCGCAATTTTCCACCACGACCACCGCGACATGTTTCGATGTCGTTGACGAGACACTTGCCAGGCTTGAATGGCAGCCGGTAATCCACAAAGTGACGAGCTGGCCCGATCACCCGGCATATATCTCACTCTTACGTTCGACAGTTGACCAGGCCGTCAACGAAGCACAGTCAAGCCGAAACGGATCCAAAGGACCGCTGCATGTTCTGTTTTCAGCCCATTCATTGCCGTTGAAGATCGTGGAGCGAGGCGACTACTATCCCGACGAAATAGCAAGAACGGTGCGGGCCGTTACCGAAGATTTTTCGCACCCGTGGTCACTGGCTTTCCAATCGCGCAACGGTAAGCTTCCCTGGCTCGGGCCTTACCTTGAAGATGAAATTCGGCGGCTCGCCGGAGAAGGCGTTGAAGCCCTGGTCGTGGTGCCGATTAGTTTTGTGAGTGATCATATCGAAACTCTTTTCGAGCTCGATCAGCTCTACGCGGGACTCGCGCGCAAGCATGGCATCAGGCAATACCATCGGGCCCGTTGTTTCAATGGCGATGCTGAGTTTCCTCGCGTGTTGAAATCGATCGTGATGGAGGCTGGTGCGTGTTAGGTACACTGGATAAAAGCAGGAAGGAAGCAACTGTAGTGGGCGCCGGCATCGCCGGTATGCTGGCCGCTTACGCGCTCGACAGGAATGGCTATCGCGTTACGCTTATTGAGCAGGAACAGCGCGCCGGTGGCTTGATCAGGACGAGTAAGACAAAACATGGAATCGCCGAGAGCGCAGCACATTCGCTCATTGCCACGGAAGCCGTAAGAGATTTGTGTAGCGAACTGGGAGTGACGCTGATTGAACCGCGCCCGGAAGCGAAGGCAAAATTTATTGTTCGCGATGGGAAACTCCGCCGATTCCCGTTGAGTGTTTCAGAGACGTTTGGCGCTTTACGTCACGCCGCATTTACTCGTGCAGAGGCCGGTAAGCAGAACCTCGAAACCCTGGATAGTTGGGCACGACGGCATCTGGGCCGCGCAGCACTTGATTACTTGCTGACGCCGTTCGTCCGGGGCATCTATGGTGCGCAGCCGGCTGAGCTGGGTGTTGCCGCAGCTTACCCGGCGTTGAATGTTCCCGCCGGAAAGACTTTGCTCGGCGCCGCTATCAGTCGCAAACGGCCGCATACTGCTGACAAGAAGACGAAGAAAGCGACAAAGCAACGCGTCGCTCCACGTCTTGGCATGGGCGACCTGGTGGCCAAGCTAGAAGAGCGGCTTGAACAAAGGCTCGGCTCGCGCTTCCGCAAGAATGAAACGATATGTGACGTCCCTGACGCAGCGAATCTAATCATCGCCACACCTGCATATGCAGCCAGCAAGATTTTAGCAGCCGTCTCACCGCAAATGGCTGCACAGCTCGCGACGGTTAAATACACACCCATCGTTTCCGCTACCGTGTTTGTAGCAAAGGATTCGTTTACCCGGCCGGTCCATGGCACCGGAGTGCTGATGCCGGCTTGTGAGGACCGAAAGTCCCTCGGCATTCTGTTTAACTCTTCCTCATTCGATTACCGCGTGAGTGACGACGCCCAAATAGCTTCATTCACAATCATGATGGG
This sequence comes from Pyrinomonadaceae bacterium, assembly GCA_035297925.1. Taxonomy (GTDB): domain Bacteria; phylum Acidobacteriota; class Blastocatellia; order Pyrinomonadales; family Pyrinomonadaceae; genus PSRF01. Next base: position 13,028 of record DATGYM010000186.1, read on the forward strand.
TGGCACTGTGCAACGCCACTGGCTGCATGCAGACGACGATGAGATCCGGCAGGCAATCAAACTCGAGTTGTTTGAGGTGTTGGGCATCCGCGAGCCGCTGGCTGTTGTCATTCATCGTTGGCCCGCAGCGCTGCCACAGTATTCATCTGACCTGCCAGGCGTTTGGCAGTACGCCCGCAATACCTGGTGCGCGACACCAGGAAAAATCCTCTTTGGCAACTACACCGGGCAAATAAGTCTGCGCGGGATGATTGAAAGCGCCAGCGCCTTTGCCGGCGATAGCTGAATCTCAGTCAGGTCTCACATAACAGTTAGCTGCGGCCCCAGGAATACTATTCTTTAGCCGCGGAGGCAGATACTGCGAGCGCCACTCTCGCAGGAGTTGCTCTAGCGCGTCTTTCTTATTCCCTGCATGCGTTGTAAATTGTCTGCTGCTCGCATAGCCAGGTTTCTGCCGGCCTTCTCCGGACCAGCGCATGACTGAAAATAAAAAATTATGGGGCGGCCGATTTACTAATGAAGCCGATCCGTCCTTTGCCGCCTTTAATAAGTCCTTCAGCTTTGATCGGAGGTTGTTTCAAGTCGACTTGCGCGCCAGCGTTGCCCATTGTAACGGACTCGCCGCCGCCGGCGTGCTGAGCCAGGAAGAAGCCGAGGCGATAAAGAACGGCTTGAATACCCTGCTCGCGCAGGCCGAGTCGAGCGACAACTATTTTGATGATAGCGACGCCGAAGATATTCA
>DATGYM010000187.1:0-11243 GCA_035297925.1 Pyrinomonadaceae bacterium
GCGATGCATTGGCGATGACACTAATGCAGGTTAAAGGCCTTACGCCGGATGATTTCGCCGTCAATCATCCCGGAGGACAACTGGGCAAACGTTTGACGTTGACAGTGGCGGATCTAATGCATGGCGGTGCAGACAATCCAACAATTTCACTCGAAGCAAGATGGCTCGACGCGGTGAAGGGAATCAGCGCCGGCGGTTTGGGAGCCGTCAGCGTTGTCGACGGCGCCGGACTTCTGGCGGGCATCATTACGGATGGCGATCTACGCCGAGCGATTCAGCGTCGCGATCCGGCTTCGCTGGCAAACCTGCAATGCAGTGAATTGATGACGCGTAATCCGACCGTCGCCAGCCCGGAGCTGCTGGCTTACAACGCGCTGCAACTAATGGAAGATCGACCATCGCAAATATCCGTGCTGCCGGTGGTCGATCGCGACGGGTTTTGCGTGGGACTCATTCGACTGCACGACATCGTTCGCAGTGGCCTTTGAAAACGTCCAAAGTCTCACGTCCCATGTCCCAGGTCTTCACTCTGGCAGTTGTGAACCCGGGATCTCGTTGGGCATTGAAAGTTGAATATGCTGGCCGGTCGCTATTGCTCCCGGTTCTGAGTTTTCGGTGCGTCAGGTTGGATAAGGAAGACTTTGAAGTTGGGATACTGGACGTTGAACTATTAAGTCCGGCATGTCGACAATATCCCACGCCGAACGCACCCGAAGAAGTTTCGACATTAAACCTGCATGCATGATGTGACCGCTACGCTCTGCAACTACGCGGCCCAAAATCGGCATACCAAGCAGCGCCAGATCGCCGATGATGTCCAGAATCTTGTGGCGGACAAACTCGTCACGAAATCGCAAACCGGTTTTATTCAACATCCCGTCGGGCGTGAGCACAATTGCGTTGTCCAGCGAACCGCCGCGAATCAGGTTGGCGCGGCGCAGGGCCTCGATTTCGTCGGTGAACCCAAACGTTCGCGCCGCCGCAATCTCACGGCTGAAAGCGCCATTGTCCAGGTTGATTGAAAATTGCTGCACGCCGATCATGGGATGCGGAAAATCGATCAGGCAGTCGATTTGGTAATGATCACCCGGCTCCACGCTAATCCGCCTGTTCCCTTGTTCGAAAGATACTTTTTCGCGCACCAGCAACGCGCGCCGTGCAAGTCGCTGACTTACTATGCCTGCGCTCTCAAGCATCTCCGCAAACACTTCAGCCGAGCCGTCAAGAATTGGAACCTCGAGGTTGTCGACCTCGATATAGACGTTATCGACGCTGAGTCCACGCAGCGCGGACAAGAGATGCTCAACAGTCGAGAGCATTACGCCGGTTCGCATTAACGTCGTCGCATAGCCACAGTGAGCAACAGATTCGACGGTGGCAGGGATCTCAAAACCGCCAAGGTCTGTGCGACGAAAGACGTAACCGGTATCAGGCGGCGCCGGCGCCAGCCGCACGTGTACGGGCACGGCTGTGTGGAGTCCAATACCGTCTGTCTCCACCGCTGCAGCAAGCGTTGTTTGCTTAATCAAAAGAGTAGCTTCCTCGTGCGGGCCTGCAAATGATTTAAATGACCGAGCGGCAAATTGTTTGGCAAAGCCCATGCCGCCCAACAAACGTTACTTTCCAGTGGTCGCGCCCCGCAACCTGTGGCGAACCTGCCACAACTTGCGAAAACTCAAAGGAGAGTTTGCCACACACAAGAACCGAGCCGCCGGCACCTTCGTTTCGCAGATTGCTAAATTGACACTCAGAAAACGCCTCTCTATCATCAAAACACATGCCCACTAAGCAATCTTCCGTTGGTGATAACAAACCAGTCGAACGCGTTTTCCTAATCGATTCGATGTCGCACATCTTTCGCGCATTCTTTGCGCCGATGGCGAACCGCGCCGCGCCGCTCGCTAACTCACGCGGCCAGGTGACGCAGGCGGTCTACATCTTCACCAACATGCTGCGCAAACTGCTGCTTGATGAGAAGCCCAATTACATTGCCGCAATCTTTGAATCCGGTGAGAAAACTTTTCGCCATGAGACGTTTGCCGATTACAAAGCCAATCGTCTCGCTATGCCCGAGGACCTTGCTTCGCAGCTTCCCTACATCATTCGGCTCTGTGAAGCGTTGAACATACCTGTAATAAACGCTCCCGGTTTCGAAGCGGACGACGTAATTGGCACGCTGGCAAAGAAGGTCGCCGAAAAGGGCCTGCAGGCCGTAATCGTCTCGAATGACAAGGACATGTGCCAGCTTGTGCATGATCCCGGTGTTGTTTGCATGCGTACAAACTCTCAAGTTGTAAAGCGCAAAGAGTATGTGCCGCCCATCGAATGGTGTGATGAAGCCTGGGTAGAAAAAAAGTTTGGCGTGCCGGCCAGCAAAGTAGTTGACCTGTTGGGTTTGATGGGAGACTCAATCGATAACATCCCGGGCGCACCGGGTATTGGCGCGAAGGGAGCCGTGCAAATCATCACGCAATTTGGTTCGATTGAGGAAGCGCTCAAACGCTGGGAGGAAGTTAAGCACAAGACCTATCGCGAATCGCTACGCGACAATGCCGAGTTAATTCGCCAGTCGCGCGAACTTGCCCGCATCCGACTCGACCTTGACGTGGACTTAGATCTTGAACAAATCAAAGCCAGACCCCCTGATCGAGCTGCCGCCTACGAGTTGTTCAAGGAACTCGAATTCTCGGCCTTGACGCGAGAGTTTGCAGATGCAGCGGTTGCCTCGCCGGCCACAACTGGTGGCCAATTCGACTATCAAATCGTCGACTCACGCGGAAAATTAGATAATCTAATCAAAACGTTGTGGGACGCCGAAAGCGTCGGCATTGCGATCGCCGGCGCAGGTTCCTTAAATCGTCCCGCAGACAAGGGTGAAAACATTGGTGCGCAGCAACTCGACCAACAGTGCGCAATCGATTACGAACCTGCCGACGGTATTGCATTCTCTGCCGCGGAAGGCTCCGCTTCGTACGTCGAACTGAACAAGTTTGCGGGTGGCCGTGAAGAGGCACTCCCGGCGCTGCGTGAAGTCCTGGCAAACGGTTTAATTGAAAAGTCTGTCCATGATTTGAAGCGCGCTGTAGGATTGCTTGACCGCCTCGGCATCACAATTGAGGGCGTAAAGGACGATACCTTGCTGGCCGCCTATCTGATTGATCCCAATCGCAGCAAGTATGAGCTGCATGATCTCGCTCGGGAGGCTGTGGGCATAGAGCGCATCGATAGGTCCGGCAATGGCTGGTCGGACGTGCAGTGGGAGACGGCGGCCGCGGCAGATCTGACGGCGCGCACCGCTAAAGTTCTGCATCAGCGGATCCTTGAAAAGAAGCTGGAGACAATTTATAGCGAGATGGAATTGCCGCTGGCGCCGCTGCTGTTTCGCATGGAACGCGCGGGCCTGAAAGTGGATCGCGCCACGCTGGCCGATCTCTCGAACTACCTGGGCCTGGAACTGAAAAAACTGACGGTCAGGATCTATGAGTTGGCCGGGAGGGAATTTAATATCGGTTCGCCGAAGCAAGTGGGCGAAGTGCTCTCTGAACTCGAGATGACCTCAGGCCGCAAAACTTCAACCGGTCGCATTTCCACCAGCAAGGCCGTGTTGGAAGAGTTGGCGCAAACGTTTGAGCTACCGCGACTGATTATTGATTATCGCGAGCTTGATAAACTGAAAAGCGTCTACACCGATGCCTTGCCACACCAGATTGCTCCCGATGGCAGAATTCACTGTCTGTTGAATCAAACAGTTGCGGCCACCGGGCGGCTCTCTTCCAGCGATCCCAACCTGCAGAATATACCGATTCGCAGCGAGCTGGGCCGTCGTATCCGGCGTTCGTTCGTCGCGGAAAAAGGAAACAAGATCATTTCGGCAGACTATTCGCAACTCGAGCTGCGACTGCTGGCGCACATCACGCAAGATCCAGTGATGCTGGAAGCATTTCAAAAGGGCGAAGACATTCATGCGCGCACCGCACGACTGGTCTTCGGCGCGAAAACTGACGAAGAACTGAAGGAGGCCCGGCGCTTCGCGAAGATAGTAAACTTCGCTATCGCCTACGCGATTGAGCCCTGGGGCCTATCGCAGCGCGTGGGCATATCGCGACAGGAAGCGAAGAAGGTAATTGAAGACTATTACAACACTTACAAAGGCGTCAGGCGTTACATGGAGGAAGTGCCTTTAAGGGCCCGGGAGCATGGTTATGTGCGCTCGATTTATGGCCGCATCCGACCACTCCCCGGTATTAACGATCGCAACGCAAACATTCGCAAAGCCGCCGAGCGCGAGGCCATCAATATGCCGATTCAGGGTACGGCCAGCGACATCGTCAAGATTGCCATGCTGCGCGTTGACGAAGAGTTCAAGCGCGAAAACATCGGCGCACAACTGCTGATGCAAGTACATGACGAGTTGCTGGTCGAAGCACCGGCCGCTTCTGCTCCACACGTTGCTGAAGTATTGAAACGCGAGATGGAAGCCGCAGTTACTCTTGATGTGCCTTTGATCGTAGACGTCGGCATTGCAGACAACTGGATGGACGCGAAACCTTAGCGGCCTACCTGCCAGGGTTGTTTGGTGTCTGCAATGGAATTTTTGCCCGAGCGGCAGGTGCAGTTAGTTAGATGATCGACGACGAAAAACCAGATTCGGAAAGCGAGTCCGACGTTAAACGCGGCGCCGTTGAAGCAGATACTGCGCGCGATCGCGAAGATACGGGTCCGGCTCGCGTCGTCTATCGGCGCCCAGAGCCGACCACAACAGATGCTGTCGCCGGAGGTCCCATGCCTCCTGCGAGGCGCCTGAGGATCCGTCAGCTTTCGCCGGCAGTCGGCCCTTTAATTGTTGGCTTCCTGCTGTTGCTGATACTAATTGCGGTGCTGGGATTTTTAAGTGTGACCCGCATGGACGACGTCGGTCGCGCTGTTTTGGATCTGGAAAACCAGCACGCGGCAAAATTCGGTCTGCTGCTCAAGCTCCGTCTGGCGATCACTAAGCTCGACAATGAGGCCCGAGCCCGAGCGGAAGCAGAGTCGCGTAGGGAGCTCAAACCTCCATTCGAGTTTCGTCTGAATACTGCCCGTAGCGACGTCAATAAACTGTTAAGAGAGATGGAGCGGGCGCTCGCCAGTGATCCGGGCTGGAGTAAATTTCACGGCGAACTGGCAGAGTATGTCGAGTTAACCGAAGATCTGCGCCGTTATTCGCTGGAAGGCTTTGATAAGTTTGGCGTGGTCGATGCCGAGATTAACCGCTTGTTGAATGAATCGAATCAGCAGCAGGTTGAAGTATTTCACAAGAGCGAGGCTATTCAACAACAAGCCGCGGAGTCGATTCGCACCTGGCGCTTGATTGCGTTAATCGTGGGCGCGCTGGTGGCCGCCGGAACGATTTGGGAAATCCAACGACGTTTCAGCGAGATGCGTCGCAGCGTGGAAGAAGCAAGGCGTGAGCGCACATTTACCAGCCAGTTGCTTGAAGGCATGGTCAGCGCGGTAGCTGCCATTGATGACAGGGATCGCATTCGCAGCGCTAATGCCGCTTTCTTCCGCATCTTTCCCCGGGCCAGCATTGGAGCGTCAGTGTACGAAAAATTCGCTTCCGACGAGACTCTGAAGATGCTGGAGGCCGCAACGGCTTCCCGGGTTGATCGCGCGTCGTATCGTGGTCGCTGGGTTTGTCCGGCCGATGGTGAACGTGAGCAGGAGCAGACCTTCGACGTCTACTCATCACCGCTGGAGATTGACGGGGCCCGCGGTCAAATCCTGACCTTGGTAGACGCGACCGAAGCTGCCGAAGCTGAGCGTGGCCTGCGGCGGCAGGAGTCGCTCGCAGCGGTAGGGCAGGCGACCGCTCAGGTTGCGCATGAGATTCGAAATCCGCTTGGGAGCATACGTTTGGGCGTGTCCATGTTGCGCGACAGCGTCACCGATACGGAAGGCTTGAACACGATTATGCTCGTCGAACGTGGAATTAAGCACCTCAGTAAGCTGGTGGTGGATGTGGCCCAGTTCTCGCGACAAAAAGCGCTGGAGCAAAGCAACGTCAACCTTCACGAACTTTTGAACCACAGCCTCGACCTGATAGCCGACAAGATCAAGGATAAGGAAACTCCAATCGAGAAAAGATTTGCCGACGAGAAATTGATTGGACATTGGGATCCGGATCAATTGAGCCAGGTTTTTGTAAACCTCATTGCCAACGCAATTGATGCCAGTCCTAAAGGCGCTCCTATTGCTCTCTCTACCGACATAGTCAACCTTGCGGGTACGGACGGTGACGAAGAACCGCCGGCAAAAAGACGCGCGCGTGTAACGATAACCGATCAGGGCAGCGGCATGGATAAGGCGACCGTAGATCGAATTTTTGAACCGTTCTTTTCGACCAAGAAACGCGGAACCGGATTGGGTCTGGCGATTGTGAAACAGATTGTCGAACAACATGCGGGTAAGATTTCCGTGTCCAGCAAGCCGGAACAGGGCACACGCTTTGTGATCGACTTACCTCTCTAACCAGGCCAGGCATTCATGCCTGTGCTGTCAGAATCAAGACGATCAAGGCAGCGGTCTTCAATAATTTCCTTGAGGTAGAAAAATAGGACAGGCAGGAATGCCTATCCTACTTCAATGCCTGGAAGGCTCTTTGTGCGGCCGCTATTGTTTCTTCGATAACTGCATCAGTGTGGGCGATGCTGACAAACGCTGCCTCGAATTGTGATGGCGCAAGATAGACTTCCTCATCCAGCATCGCGTGAAAAAATTTGCCGTAGAGTTCGCGATTGCTTTTGTTGGCGGTTTGCCAATTGGTCACGGGCGCGTCCGTGAAGAAGCTGGTCCACATTGAGCCCACGCGGTTTGTCACCGTAGTGATGCCGGCTGCGGCAGCCGCCCTCGACAGTCCCTCGCAGAGTTTCGCGGAACTCTTTTCCAGTCTCTCGTAAACTGCTTTGTCTTTCAGACGCCGCAAAGTCAACACACCTGCCTTCATCGCCAGTGGGTTTCCTGAGAGGGTGCCCGCCTGATAGATCGATCCGGCCGGAGCAATGTTGCGCATTAAATCGCGGCTGCCGCCGTATGCTCCCACGGGCAGGCCTCCACCGATTATTTTGCCGAGGCAGGTGATGTCCGGAGTTATACCGTAAAGTTCCTGCGCACCTCCGCGCGCCAGGCGAAATCCAGTCATCACTTCATCAAAGATCAGCAACGCACCGTTTCTGGTGGTGACATCGCGCACGGCATTGAGAAAACCGGGTAGGGGCGGGACGCAACCCATGTTGCCTACCACCGGTTCGATGATGACGGCAGCAATGTCCTGATGTCGCCTAAAAGTATCCTCGAGTGCCGCCGCGTCATTGAAAGGAACTGTCAGCGTGTATTGCGCGAGAGCAGCAGGCACGCCTGGACTATCCGGCAGGCCGAGCGTTGCCACTCCTGAACCTGCCTTCACCAGCAAACTGTCAGCGTGGCCGTGGTAACAACCTTCGAACTTCACCAGTTTGTCGCGACCGGTGACACCGCGCGCCAGGCGAATGGCAGACATGGTCGCTTCAGTGCCGCTGTTTACCATGCGCACCATTTCAAGCGAGGGCACGGCTTCGATGACCTCTTCAGCAAGTTCAATTTCTAATTCATTTGGCGCGCCAAAGCTCGTGCCGCTGGCGGCGACCGCCGCGAGACCGTCAACAATTTCGGCGTCGGTGTGACCGAGGATCATCGGTCCCCAGGAGCCTACGTAGTCGATGAAAGTGCGTCCGCTAACGTCAGTAATCGTTGGTCCGCTGGCGCTTTGAATGAATAAAGGCGTTCCGCCCACGCCGCGAAAAGCACGCACTGGAGAGTTGACGCCTCCAGGCATGAGTTCTAGCGCGCGCGCATAAAGTTGTGCAGACTTATTCTGCTCTATTTCCGGTGCAGCCATAATGCCAAAGCATATCAAGGTTGCGATGCAAACTGTTAGTTGCTTCGCTTGCGGTTAGTGGCCCTAATTTGCCGTTTCTCTCAGCGTAACCTCCGCGTGCTCGGCGTCTCAGCGTTGAATCTGCCGGGGAAAGCTCACCGCAGGGCCGCAGAGGCCGCAAAGGTGGCGCAGAGAAGCGCCGAAATTAGGACGCCACTCGCTAGCGGGTAGTACTCAATTTAAGAGTATTTCACTGAGCGCCAGGTCGATCCCACTCACACCGTGGCTTTAGCACGGGGTAAAGTCTGGCTCAAGCTTTACGAACCGTCTTACCTGTTTCTCGAAATCCTTTCCACCCTCACCGAAGCTCAATCCGTTGGAACCGTTCCGAAAGTCTTAAGAACCTACGTAAGCAGCCCGCTAAAAGCGGCGGTATGAAATTGCCAGTACCCCTTCCCAGCGGAGCTTAGTTCCGGCCGCCCACGTCTGATAAGATGGCGCCGTTTTCCAGACTGTTTCTGAAGTTGGCCAGAATCTTCTTCTGACTATCAGCACCAGACAAAACCAAAAACACCGGGGAGATTATTTCGATATGCGTTGCTCTGCGCCTACCACTGGTTTGGTATCGTCATCTGCTCGTCTTTTTCTGTTCCCCTTGGTTGCGCTGTTGATACTGGTGCCCGCCCCCACGCGCGCGCAGGAAGAGAGAGCAGCCGAGAAAGCGGCGACTGAGAAAGCGCGGCTGGAGGCCGCGGCAAAGCAACAGGCTTCACCCGAGCCGGCCAGGCAGGATGAAGCTAAGAAATCTGAAGACGAGAAACCGGAAGAGGACAAGAAGCCTGCGGATCCAATGTCCTCGCCCACTTTTAATGGTTTGAAGTTTCGTTCCATCGGTCCGGCTTTCACTTCCGGACGCGTCATCGGTTTTGCTGTCGATCCAAACAATTCAGCGCGTTACTACGTGGCTGCCGCCTCGGGCGGCGTTTGGAAGACGATTAACAACGGCACCACCTGGACGCCGGTTTTTGATAAGGAAGGCTCCTATTCGATTGGAGCCATCGCCCTGGATCCGAAAAATCCTCTGACCGTTTGGGTAGGCACCGGCGAGAATAACAGTCAGCGCAGCGTCTCTTACGGCAATGGTATCTATCGTTCCGACGATGGCGGAAAGACCTGGAAGAATGTCGGGCTCAAGGCGTCGGAACACATCGGGCGTATCGCCATCGATCCAAAAGATTCGAATATTGTTTACGTCGCGGCGCAAGGACCACTTTGGGGGCCGGGTGGCGATCGCGGTCTCTATAAAACGACTGACGGTGGCAAAAGCTGGAAGAAGGTTCTCAATATCAGCGACAACACGGGTGTCACCGACATTGTCATAGATCCACAAAACCCGGACACGCTTTATGCGGCGGCATATCAACGCCGGCGTCACATGTGGACTCTGATTAATGGTGGACCCGAAAGCGCGCTCTACAAGTCAACCGATGCGGGAGCGACCTGGAACAAGTTGAGAGCGGGGCTGCCAACGACAGAATTAGGACGCATTGGATTGGCGATTTCACCCGTTGACTCGAATGTTATCTACGCCACCGTTGAGGCTGCAGATAAGAAGGGCGGCATATTCCGGTCCAACGACCGCGGCGGCAGCTGGGAAAGACGCAACGAATTTGATGCGACCGCGATGTACTACGCGCGCATTGTCGCCGACCCGAAGGACGTAGATCGAATCTACATAATGAACGTTTTTCTAATGGTCTCCGATGATGGCGGCAAAACCTTGCGGCGACTCGGCGAAAAATCCAAACACGTAGACAATCACGATATCTGGATCGATCCCGGCGATACCGATCACTATTTGGTGGGTTGTGACGGCGGAGTCTACGAAAGCCACGATCGTGGCGCAAACTGGGAATTCAAACGCAACCTGCCGATCACCCAGTTCTACGATGTGACCACAGATAATTCCGCGCCTTTTTATAACGTCTATGGCGGGGCGCAGGACAACTTCAGTTTTGGTGGCCCGTCGCGCACCCGCAACGCCTCAGGTATTACAAATTCTGATTGGTTTGTAACGCACGGGGGTGACGGTTTCCGCAGTCAGGTTGATCCGGAAGACCCGAACACAATTTATGCTGAACTTCAGAACGGTTCTCTGGCACGGTTCGACAAGCGCACCGGTGAACGCATGGGCATTCAACCGGCAGTTGGACGGGGCGAGGAACCCCTCAGATGGAATTGGGATTCGCCGTTCATCATTAGTCCGCATTCGCACACCCGACTTTATTTCGCCGCCGACAAATTATTCCGCAGCGATGATCGAGGCGACAGCTGGCAAGTTATTAGTGGTCAACTCTCGCGCGGCCTCGATCGCGACAAGCTGCCGGTGATGGGAAAACTTTGGAGCATGGATGCGGTTGCCAAGAATGCCTCGACTGCCTTCTTCGGCAACGCTTCAGCGCTGGCCGAGTCACCCATGAGGGAAGGGCTCATCTATGTCGGCACTGATGACGGTTTGCTTCAGGTGACTGAAGATGGCGGCAAAAACTGGCGCAAGATCGAAACTTTTCCCGGCGTCGCGAACATGTCATACGTGAGCCGCATCATCGCCTCTAATCACGATGCCAATACCGTCTATGTCGCGTTTGAGAATCACCAGAACGCCGACTTCAAACCATATCTTCTCAAGAGCACTGATGCCGGACGGACCTGGACGTCGCTGGCCGGCAACCTGCCGAAGAATCAACCCGTCTGGGCTATGGCTGAGGATCATGTGAACCCGAACCTGCTTTTCGCCGGCACAGAATTCGGTCTGTTCTTCTCAATAGATGGTGGCCAAAAGTGGATACAACTTAAAGGTGGATTGCCCACTATTCAGGTCCGCGATTTGACAATTCAAAAACGCGAGAACGATTTGGTGGTCGGAACGTTTGGTCGCGGCATTTACATCCTGGATAACTACACCCCGCTCCGACTTCTCAAACCTGAGATGCTGAAGCAGGACGCAGTGCTTTTTCCGGTAAAGGATGCGTTGATGTACATCCAGGCGCAGCCGCTTGGCGGACGTGGCAAGAGTTTCCAGGGGGAGTCTTTTTTCACTGCCGAGAATCCTCCTTTCGGCACAACGTTCACGTATTATTTGAAGGACGAGCTGAAGACGAGAAAAGCAAAAAGGCAGGAAGCCGAAAAAGAAGCGGCGAAGAAAAATACGCCGATCGCGTTGCCGAGCCAGGCCCAGCTTAGCGCTGAAGAAGAAGAGGAAGCGCCCGCTGTTATCTTTACGATCACCGATGCCAGTGGCCGCGTCGTCAGGAGATTGACAGGACCGGTGACCGCCGGCATGCAACGC
>DATGYM010000188.1:0-4214 GCA_035297925.1 Pyrinomonadaceae bacterium
ACGATGCAGTCGGTCCGCGGCGCTCGGATGCGCGTATGCCGAATGGCCTTGTGAAGCGCTGACGCTTGCGCGTGAGCGATATGTCTTGGATAAGAGCGAGCACTCAATTCCCTGTCGGATTGCTTGCGGGCGAGATCGACGATCTGGAGCGCCGTCTTCCTGCCTACGCAGGAAAACTCATCCATTAGAAATTTTAATAACGTTCGGCTTGCCGTATTATTCAGCATCTGAATGAGCCGGCCGAGCTCTATGCCGTATGGGTGGGGTTTGATTTCCTTCGGTCGAGGCGGAAGCTTGTTTGTGCTGCGTGCGAAACGCACCTCTTCTCCCTGCAGGTCTTGGTAGATGATGGTCAGGTGCGGATTGGCGATGGCGGTCTGTTTCAGATAAACTTCAATTGAGTGTGGCCCCTTCTGATAGTGGCCTTCCATCTCCATCTCGACTCGCGTCCCATGCGGGCGGTCCCACTTCAGCCGCCTCTTCCTGTGGATGTCCGGCTGATTCTTGGCGGTATCAACCGACACATACATTTCCGAAGCGAGCTCATCGCCTTTAATGCGACTGATGATATGCAGCGGTTTGCCGACTGTGAGTTGCCCGTACATCCCCGCGGCCGAGATGCCCATCCCCTGCTGGCCACGCGACTGGCTGAGCTTGTGGAATTTCGAGCCATAGAGGAGCTTCCCGAAAATGCGGGCGATCTGGCTCTCTACAATCCCCGGGCCATTGTCCTCCACGATGACGCTGGACTTCCCGTAGTGATCGCGCACTTGCACACTGATCTCGGGAAGTATCCCCGCTTCCTCGCAAGCATCCAGGGCATTGTCCACCGCCTCTTTGACAGCAGTAACCAATGCCTTGGCGGGCGTATCAAAACCGAGCAGGTGACGGTTCTTGAGAAAGAACTCTGAAACGGAAATTTCACGCTGCCGGCTCGCCATTTCGACGGCGGTGGCGGGCGCAGATTGCCTCTCAGACAAGGTCTATAAGATGCGTACGGACGCATCCCCCCTTTCTATTTTTTAATAATGCCAAATCCTCCCAAATGCCCTTTGACTAAGGTCAAAATCGAAACTTCAGCGTCCGCAACATGGCGCGGCGTTCAACCTGACTGGAGATGGGGTATTTTCGGCAGGATTTAGGCAATCGGTGAAGAACGCAATCACTGCCAGCGCGGCTTGCTCGCAGCTCTCCGAACGACAGCTTCGAAGTATTCGATGTGGGTCGACATTTTTGCTTATTGACGTAGATCAATGCTCACGCAACCGCCGGATGGAACGTTGCCATTAAACAACAGCTGGCGATGTCTCGTTCGGAATGTCCTCGTGTTGATAGAGTTCGAAGTTACATGGCTTGGTTATGCACCTCTACGGCTCTCGTGGTTGCTATGATTGTGATGGCCCGTGCATTGCATCACTTCAGTGAACTTGGGGGTACCGGTCCTTTACAGGCTGCCACGCAAGCCGTCGGAGTATGCATCGCTGTCACGGCGCTTAGCCTCGCCATTCTGTCAGTGCCGAACGGTTAATGTTCTCGAAAGCCGCGCCGGGTCGAACGCGGCCTCCACAGCCTCACTCAAATAGCGGCACTCACCAACGGCATATTCTGCGACCGTGGCGCCACCAGCAGTGACGATAATGACGATGACCCCAGCCGTGACGGTGATAATAACCCGTCCAGTGAACCTCTGTGAGAGGAGAGTTGGCGGCAGCCGCTTTCCCGATTGAGTTTATCGGAGTCGCGAAAACAGCAGACGTTACGGCAAAGCCGAAGCTTGCAGCAGCTAGTACGGCGATTACAAATGACCGCATTGGAATCCTCCCTAACAATTGGTTGTGTCGACACGCTGAACGTGACGCCCAATTATGTTCCTTTCAGATGAATGCCACCAAAACAAAATCAGGCGAATAGGTGTCAAAAATGGCGGATCGCGTCAGCTTCAACCTGATGCTCACCGCAACTCCAATTGATCCTCGATCCGAAGCCCTTTACGCTCTATTCGTCGCTCACCGCGCTCGCTCCGACGATGCTCGACGCAGTGATCCACGTACCAGAAGTATCGCTTTTTATCCCAGTACCAGCAGTATTGCCTTCCATCCCAGACTTGCACGGTCTGCACGGGATTCAGGGTGTTGGCTCCGTTAGGAGCGGCAACTACGGCGGCCTGAGTGTTCCCTCCGAACAGACCCACGCCCGCAACTACAGCGGTTGCAGCAGTGCGAGCAATTGAAAGCTTACGCATTGTGCTCTCCAATGGCTGTCGCGTCACGCGCGTTGCTGATGGAAGAGGCGCGTTTAAGGCGACGTGGAAATGCCCGGAGATCGGGGCTCAGCTGCGAAGCCTTGTTGTCCTAAGGTGCGAGTGTACAACGCCTCGCTCATTTGTTTTGCCTTGGCGGCGAGCGGTACGTCACCCAGCAGTTTATTCAGGTGCTCAGCAGCTACGATGCTGTATGTCTTCAACGCCTGCATCTCAATTGGTGTCGGCTCATGAGCATGTGCAAAATGCGTGGACACCATCCCCAGCACGTTTCCGTCTTTGGTAATGAACGGCGTACTCTGGACCGAGCGAAACCCGGCTTTCTTCGCGTCCGGCCGGAAGGCGGCAAATTTAGGATCGTTTTCTACATCGCGAATGATGACCGTTTCCCCGAGCCGCAGAGCCCGGCCGCACGCAGACCCGTCGTCTTTTTTGACCCGCCTAAAAGTTTTCAAAAAGTCTGCTGAAAGCCCGCGCTGTGCGGCAATAACCAGCTCATCCCCAATCGATAGCTGGACGTTACCGTACTCTGCGCCTAGCAGTGCGATGACGTCATCGAGAATGGTATCAACGGCTCCCTCGAACGTTCTGCTCAGGAATAAACGTCGGGTCATTTGCGACGCCAGCATGCGACGTTACCCCCCGTCCTCTCTACAATGGTTGGTTAAACCCGAAATTATAACGATGGCGACTGCCCCCAGTTCCGCAGTCCGCGAAAGAACCAACTTGTCCTTACGCTGGTCGTGAACTGGAACCGGTTCCCTGCGGATAGGTTAATAGCAAGTTTCCACGGTTAGGAGGCGCACGATGCAAAAGTCGGATGACCTTCGTAAGAACGCCGAGAATTGCGCTGAGAAAGCGCAGACCGCCACTACTTCGCAGGACAGGGCTCGCTTCAAGCGCATGGAGAAGGCGTGGGAGAATCTCGCAAACAACCAAGCTTGGTTAGAAGGCGGTCAGGAGGGTCCGCCCCCGCAGCGACGTGAATAGCGGCCCAGCCCTGGTTTGTTTTATGAAGTCACCGGATTGCTGGGTTTCTCGATCGTGGGCGCGGTTGGCCCCACGGCACGCTGGAATTTCGCGCCTCCGACCTTTGTTGAGCGATTGCCGGAGTATCTGCGCGTGCCAACTCCCCCCAACTCGCTCGGCCTCAACCTTCGTCAGTTCAGTGGCCGCCGGAGCCGCGATTAGCAGCACAACGTCCGCATCGCGGAGGCGGGATCCGCCTACTGCGGCACTGTCATGAGCTCGAGTATGTGGCCGTTCGGGTCTTTGAAATAGACGCCACGGCCGCCGTTCCAGTCATTGAGCTTGCCGTCGTCGAGGCTCCAGGGAGCGCTGCCGTATGCGAGCCCCGCCTGCTTGACGCGCTCGAAGATGGAGTCGAACTCGGCATCGCTGACGTGGAATGCATAGTGGTGACTCTCAAACGAAGCATCATCGTCGAACAAAAACGTCAAGCTGTCGTTCACCCGGACTGGCGCAAAATGGCCGCTCCCATCGAACGGCAAGCCGAAGATGTCGGCGAAGAACCGGGCAGCGGCTACTTTGTCACGCGCCGGCACGATGGTGTGGTTCAGGACGATGGTCATGGCACGCCTCTGTCGCGGGCAACGTTGATAATACCGGCGTTCGGGACCTCATGCGCTACCATAAGCGCCCAGGCGAGCTGCACGACTAGGTAAGCGAGGGTAAGCAGCAATTTGTGGAGGTATTCTGGCGACTCTGTACGTAGACCACCTACCTCCCCCCATTGCTTTACCGACCGTCCAATCGGATTGGCCCAAGCGAAATTTTTTGTATTCCAAGAGACCGGTCTATTTACTCGGGATGAAGTCACACAAGCATAGAGGATGCGCTATCGGAATCCTTGGGACGCGCGTGATTGCTAACCAATTGGTAACAAAACGTGGTTAGCGATTGATGAGAAATCGATCTGAGGACGTTGGACCAT
>DATGYM010000189.1:0-3299 GCA_035297925.1 Pyrinomonadaceae bacterium
AGTAATAACTGCTCGATGCCAGCTTCATGATTTCGATCCCTTGGGCAATCGAGCCAAACTCTCCGCGGTGATCACCGAGGTAGTCCCGTTTTTGTGCCGGCGTAGCCAGTCCCCAAGTTTTTTTAAATGATCGACCTCCAAATACAGCTCGGCCAATCTCTCCTTGAGCTCACGGTTCTCCCGCTCTAGCACTCTCTCACGAGCCGAGGGCGCGGTGTCGAGACCTCCTTGCCGTGCTTGTCGCCGCCAGCGATCAATCACGCTGCCCGAAATCTGGTACTTGCGGCTAGCGGCGCCGACTGACAACAGCCCTGCTTCCACTTCCTGGACAATCTGTTGCTTGAATCCCGCTTCAAACTTCCGTCGTTGTTTTCCCATCGACCGACTCCTCCTGCGGGTCCATCCTACCCGCTCGTTGAGCCGATCACACCCACCTCAAATTCTCAGATTTTCTCTCCAGTCAATGGGGCGCAGTCCAATAACCGACTGAGATATAATGTGGCGTGATTTTAGAGAGGTTGGCAGAACTAGCTTTTTAGAATTCCTAATCCTGGGGCCGTATGTTCGAACGCGCGATGCCCTTGGCGATCATCACGCCAACGCGCGTCGGTCATCGCTAACGTACTCACTATCAATTCTTCCAGCGTCACTTTGTCGTTTTTTATTTTTCGTCCACCATTGTTGCTCCAATCAGGCATTTTCCGCCAACCGTAGTCCGGTTACAGAAGGATTGCGCCCGCTCCTATAGGGCTCGCTCCTGCTATTGAATCAAGACTCAGGTGATGTTTACCGAGGTGTTGTGGTAGCGACTTGAACGTGCGGCCACATTCGAGGCACATGACAAGCAAATTCGCGTTCCCGGTGGCGGTTAATCTGCGAGCGCGCCGCTTTGATTGCTGCCGCCGAGGAATCACATGCGCAGCAAGAAACTTGCGTTTCGCGGCATAAATCCGGCGCACCTTAGCACAGTTGCGGATAAGAGTCTTGCCAGGCGGGACGGAGATTGCTGCTCTGCTGGCTCTACAACGTGATCGGGCTACTCTGTCGGTTAGACGGCATCACACAGCTTCAACCTTGGACAGAACCAGATACGCACAAACGGGCTAGTTTTCCCAGAGTTCTTAAACCGAGAGTGACAGAAGTTTCAGGTACCCTGGTTGCTCTACTGTGTTTTAGGCGGAAACCATTATGACCAGCTGCTTCATCACATATGAAGTCATCATTTCCATAACGACAGCTTTGATTTTACTGCCCCTTAATTTTGGGTTTGCAGCGGTACTAGCTGTTTTAGCAGGATTGACCGCAACGGTTTGGGAGCTTAGAGCCTAGCCTACCATGCTGAACCAAGCGCGTGGCTGGGCACAGCGGCACATTTGGCTTTTAAGCCTATAAGAGGACGAGTCGTGCAACGATTATTGGGCTTTGCCGTAGTATTTTTTACGATCATCGCTTGTGTATCGGAAACCGCGGCCATCGACATTTATTTCGCCGAGGTTAAAAACGGCGGAGCCTTCGTACAAGGGGATAAGGCCGTCGCCTATTCTACGATTACTTGGGAAGGCCAAAGCACTGCTGCGGCTAATCGTTATAGCGGCTTTAGGTTCGTAGGCGTTGTACCAAAGAGTTGTATCGGTACGCTGAGCGACGGAACATCAACCATTCAGGTGGTTGTGGTCGACTGCACGCCAGGTATTTTCCCTACGGCCATCGTGGACCGCGAGATTCGTGCGGTCACGGGTGGTTAATCACCCGATTGCGATGTGTTTCGGCGCAAAAGGCAGGCCCGTCAGAATCGCAGCGTTTATGCCGGCGCGCTGCCTGGTACGTCGACAAAATTCTCAACGGCCCAAAGCCTGCTGATCTTCCCGTAGAACAACCCACAAAGTTCGAGTTGGTCGTAAATCTCAAAGCCGCCAAGCAGATCGGTCTTACGATTCCACCGAACGTTCTAGCGAGGGCGGATAGCGTGATCCGTTAGCAAATCGCTGCAACGAACATCAGTGCCCATTTTATTTTCGGAGCGTTTCTCGTCGCCGCTTTTCAATCTCAACATCTACCTGGCGTGACTTCTCGTTAGCGTACTTGAGCTTCTCTTTTTCGGCCATCAAATCCTCACGTTCTTTAGCTAGCAAACGTTTCTCCTCTGAGATTTTGTGATATTCCTCAAGGACTTGGATCCAAGTTTTAGCCGGCTCGACCAGTTGGCTGTTCGGATAATCTTTCACAAGCATACGAAAATATGACAATCCGCGACCGTAGTTCTTCTTTGGATTGGCTGAATGGGCGGATATCATGCCGAGGTTAAACAGCGCCAGGTCAGGATCGGCACTGCCGTCTTGCAGCGCTCGCTGGGATTCATTGTAGGCGACTTCGTATTGCCTCTGCGACAACAACGCTTGGGTCCGCTCGAAAGCGAGAGCCCGTTTGTCCACCGGCGCACCCGATTTGTCAGTCGTTGATGAACAAGCTGAGATCAAAACAACGGCGATTAGGATAGCGCACCGAATGCTTATTTTCATTTGGATATCCCCAGAGCTTTCCACCGCGAGGAGGAACGTAAATTCAAAATGGCCGTGACGATCTGAGACCGAGTGGAACTTAGCAAATAACCGCCGGATGTCTGCGCGAGCCAATAGGCCAAAATGACACCTAACATTGCCAAAAACAGAGTGGCCCACAGGGTCAATTTTTGGTTTTCTCTTGCCGTCTCTTCGATGTAACCTATTCTTTGTTGCAAACTGTTTTGAAGATCACTCTTGAATGCCTCATGCTCCCTCAGTAGATAATCGACGAGACGGTTTTTTTCCTCCACGTAACGAGTTTCCGCGTACGGCTGTTTCGTTCTGATGTATTCGACTTCTCTTTCAAAAAGCTCGTCATATTGGGCATGATACTTTCCGGCTTGGGACAAATGTTGGACTTGATCGGCCGAGATGGCCAAAATTTTTAATTGTGCCACGCAACGTTCAAAGTCATCTTTGAATTGCTTATACTGCTCATAATGCACGGTGGCTTGGGTCGCAGTGAATTTGCCGGCGTATCTCACCTCCGATAAAAACGCGTCAGCCAACGCATCCGATTGATCGATCATCCGCTGTTCGATCCTGAGTGCGATATGCGCTACAGAGCTTAGCCTGCCCAGTTGAAACACCGCATAGCCCGAGACTGCCAGCATCAAAGTGAGCATCACCGCATAGCTGATCAAAAAGCGCCGCACGATAGGCGTCGACATTAGAGCTCTCCTTCCGTATAAAAATCAGGCGCTACGCGGTCGCTACGGATTTCTCTCGAGGCGGGAT
>DATGYM010000190.1:0-5231 GCA_035297925.1 Pyrinomonadaceae bacterium
CCTTTATCGCCATCGCCGAGTTGGGCACGTTCACCGCCGGTGCTCAGCGCGTTCATGTAACGCAGGCCGCTATTAGCATGCAGATCCGGCAACTGGAAAATGAGCTCGGCGCCCGGCTCTTTATTCGCGCGCCGCGCCGAGTAATGCTGACCGAAGCAGGTGAGCAGTTGCTGCAGAGAGCACGGCAAATCCTGCGCGATCACGATGCCGCAGTTGATGAGATTGCCGAGCTGGCCGGCGCCGAACGCGGACGTCTGCGAATCGGCAGCGCCTCGGCAATGGTCACCACAGACGTTTTACCAAAGCTGTTGCGAGAGGTCAGGAAACGACACGACGGCGCTGAGATCTCGGTCGCCTCAGGAACGAGCGAGGCTCTGGTGCAGCAGATTCTTGCCGGCGAGCTCGACGTCGCGTTTGTCTCCCTGCCGGTGGAAGCGCGCGGGATCGGCACTGAACGATTGAGCCAGGATCAATTGGTGGCCATCGCCTCGCCGCGCCATCGCCTCGCGAAACAGCGCACTATCAGCGCCTACTCGCTGGCCGGTGAAAAACTAATTCTCGGCGAGCGCGGCGGTAACACGCGCCGATTGATCGATCAATTTTTCGCGCAGGCAGGAGTCACACTTCACGTCTCCATGGAGTTAAGCCGGCAGGCCGCCATTCGGCGAATGGTGGAAGAGGATATGGGTGTAGGCATTGTGCCTTTGCAAAGCGTTACCGAAGCAGTTGCAAAAGGCCGGCTGGTGAGGTGGTGGATCGAAGGTGCACAGATAAATTGGGAACTGGGCGTGGCCAGACTAACCGGTGGTTATGAATCACCGATCACGCAGACATTCATCAAACTTGCTCGAGAATACTTCGGCGGGCCAGAGCAGGTTGGGACTACCAGGAAAGCCAGGCCGGCGACACGCAAAAAGCCCGGTAAAAAATGAGCACTCCGTGATTCTCACTCACGGTGAAAGATTCAATCGTTTTAGCAATTTTCCGTACGTTGGATTGGCGCGCATACCGTAGAAAGCGGGCTCAACACTTCGCATATGAGAACCAGTGAACGGCGGAACCTGGAGGCACTTGGCTAATCCTTTCGCGAAAGCCCGGCTATTAGTCGCTGAATATCTTCTTCATTGTTGAAGAAGTGGGTCGCCACGCGAATTCCCTGCGGCTTTTTCGTAACAATAATATTTTGCTCCGCCAGTTTAGCGACCAGACGTGCCGGATCTTCAGCCTGCACCAATGTCTCTGCGGAACGCATTCCCTCTTCGGCAATTGGCGAGAGGACGTTCCAACCCGACTCTATCAAGTTGCCGGTAAGAAACGTGTTCAATGCCAGTACGCGCTGCTCGATGTTTTTAATTCCAAGGCGGCCAATCAGATCAACCGAAGCACCCAAGGCAAAGATGCCGGCGAAGTGTGGGCAACCGAGTTCGGTGCGCGCCGCTGCATCATGTCGCAGGTGAATCTCATCGTTACGATCGGCATACGGATCGGTCACGCTTAACCAACCGATGGCGCGTGGTCTGGAACGCTCAAGCAACTCACGCGACAGGTAAACGAATCCGCTGCCATATCCCGACAACATCCATTTGTGTCCGGTGGCGCAGAGTGCATCAATCTTCATCCGCTTTACGTCGATTGCAAACGCTCCCGACGACTGGCTGGCATTAACTACGAGCGCGTGTCCGCCTTTTGCATCTCCCAAAGCTTCGAGATCAAAACGAAAGCCGGTGGAATACTGCACATGACTCAGACAGATGACCCCGGTGCGTACGTTCATCGCTGCGCGCAGCGCGTCGATCGCAACCTGACCGCCAGATGATTTCACCAGATGCACGGGGATGCGCCGGTTCATCCAGGGCAACGTGGTCACGGGAAACTCCAGATCGCAGGATATGACTTCACCGTGGGTTTCCAGCGCGTCGATGATGACATTCATTCCTGACGATGTGTTGGTGGTAAGCGCAATCTCTTCAGGTTCGGCGTTGATAAAACCAGCGACTTTGCGCCTCACGTCCTCGCGCTTTTCCAGCCACTCGTCCCAGTGCGTGTCGGCATCGTTCATCATCTGCTGGTAATACTCAGTCGCCGCCGCCATGGTATTGCGAGACAAAGGACCGGCCGCGGCCGAGTTTAGATAAGTAGAGTTTGCCGTTACCGGAAATTCTCTGCGAATGTCGTCCCAGTTGATCATTTGAGACTTTTACTCACGCTTGACCTCTATCAGAACCGGGAGCGGTAAGCGACCGGCTCAATACTCAACCCTCGCTCTCGATCGATGATTCTCAGACTGAATCTCTGGCCGGTCGCTACCGCTCCCGGTTCTGATATGGAAAGTTCTACGTCTTAATCATGGTATTTTCGATCAGGGTGCGCTTCAAACCACAACGTCGCCAGCGGTGGCAGCGTAACTATCGCCGAATACGGCTGACCGTGAATTGGCTCCTTCTCCGCTTTGAATGACTCGGCGACTTTCATCCCGCTGCCTCCATAAACTTTGTCGTCAGTGTTCGCAAGCAGGCGATAGGTTCCCTTTCGCGGCAAACCAAGTTGATGGTTTTCTCTTAGCACCGGCGCAAAGTTGCCAACGCAGATCAGCTCGCGACCGTCTGCCGTCGGGCCGGATGTTGCTGCCGCCCGGCGAATAAACGACACGATGTTTTCCGAGGCATTGTTCGCGTCGATCCACTGAAAGCCTGACGGTTCGCCGTCGCCTTCCCAGAGAGCGTTTTTTTCCAGGTAGATGTGGTTGAGGTCGCTGATTAAACGTTGTATTCCTTTGTGCGTCGGATCGTCGAGCAAATGCCAGTCAAGACTGTCTGTTTCATTCCACTCCCGCCACTGTCCAAACTCCCCGCCCATGAATAACAATTTCTTCCCGGGGTGTGCCCACATGTATCCGTACAGTGCGCGCAGGTTTGCAAATTTCTGCTCATCGCTGCCGGGCATCTTGTTCAGCAGCGAGCCTTTCATATGCACAACCTCATCATGTGAAAAAGGCAGGATAAAATTTTCGCTCCACGCGTAGAGCAGACCAAAAGTCAGCGCACTGTGATTGCCTGCGCGAAACAGCGGATCGGTGTGGAAGTATTTGAGAGTATCGTGCATCCAACCCATGTTCCACTTGAAATCAAAGCCGAGCCCGCCCGTATAGACGGGATGACTAACCTGAGGCCAGGAGGTGGACTCTTCCGCGATCATCATTGCTCCCGGACACTCGCGATGGACTACCTGGTTCAATTCTTTCAGCAGTGAGATCGCTTCCAGATTTTCCCGGCCGCCAAGCTCGTTGGGAATCCATTCGCCTTTTTCGCGGCTGTAGTCGAGATAGAGCATCGATGCCACAGCGTCGACGCGCAGGCCATCGAGGTGAAACTCCTTGAACCAATAGAGAGCGTTCGCCAGCAGAAAGTTACGCACTTCGTTCCGGGCATAGTTGAAGATATAAGTCCCCCAATCGGGATGTTCGCCTTTGCGCGGGTCCAGATGCTCGTAAAGGGCGGTGCCGTCGAAACGTCCAAGGGCAAATGCATCTTTCGGGAAATGCGCGGGCACCCAGTCCATGATCACGCCGACGCCGTGCTGGTGAAGAAAATCGACTAGGTAACGAAAATCATCAGGCGTTCCGTAGCGTGCGGACGGTGCATAGTAGTTACTAACCTGGTAACCCCACGATGGTCCGTAAGGGTGCTCCTTAAGCGGCAAAAACTCGACGTGAGTAAAACCGACTGCCAGGACGTACTCCGTCAGAGCTGCAGCCATTTCCCGGTAGGTGAAGGGACGATTCGTATCTTCGATTTTTCGCCGCCAGGATCCGAAGTGCACTTCATAGATCGAAAGGGGCTGGCGGAAATGCTCGCGGCCTGCTCGCTTGTTCATCCAGTCTGAATCTTCAAAACGATAATTCGATTCGTAAACGATCGAAGATGTCTCTGGTGGCGCTTCAGCATAGGAAGCGTAGGGATCGGCTTTAAAGAACAATGGCAAACCCGGGGCCCTGATTTGGTATTTATAAAGATCGCCTGACCGCAGGTCCGGAACAAAAGTTTCCCAAACGCCAGAGTCACCCAGACGACGCATCTGATGCTGACTTCCGTCCCAGCCGTTGAAGTCGCCGGCCACGCTTACCTGCTCGGCGCCCGGCGCCCAAACAGCGAAAGACACTCCTTTGACGCCTTCGTGAACAAGTGGATGTGCGCCCAGCTTTCGGTAGATTTGTTCGTGCCGGCCCTCGCCGAATAGATGCAGGTCCAATTCGCCAAGGGTAGGCGCGAACGAACCTGATACCGGTGCCTGCAGCGCTGAATTTTGCGGTCCCTTTACTGCTGCGGTTTTCTTACCGGTCGACTCTTGATTTGCACTGTCAGCATCAACGACATTTTTCCTTCGCGTGCTCTCGATTTTTCGGCTTGAACGTCGCCCGCTCTGCGGGCCGGCAGTTTTTTCCTCGGCTTGTCTGGCTGGAGGTTTTTTCCTCATGAAACAGTGCTCACGAGTCGCTCGCGATCAGGCGTGAACGAAGGGTTAGATGGCTCAACGAACCGGCGGTAGATATCAGCGCCGTTTCCCAACTCAGGCCGATTGCTCTTCGCAGCGGACAGAATTTCGAGAAAGTGGTTGCGCAAATCCGGCTGACCCAACTGGTTGTTCAAGTCAATTGCCCGGCAGGCATACCTCAGAATCTGGATAGGCTCGATTCCCGCAATGTCGCTGAAGAACCAGCCACAACTCGTGTACATCAGCAGAGCATTCCGCTGCAGTTCGAGAAAAAGCAACGCTCGCAGCTCCTGTTCCCGCGTCAGCTCGCGCGTCGCATGAGCGCGGAGAAAGTCTTCGCGCGATTTCGTCTGGTCGAGAATCAAACTAATCGCATCGTCGCGCGCCATCCAGGGATCCGCGAACAACTCGCCTCGCGTAGCCTCGAAATGCGCTGCCGCTTCATCTCGCAGATAGTCGAGAGCCTGCCGCAAGGGCGCGCGCCATGCCTGGTTCCAGCCAGACTCACCACCTGTGTGACAGCCGCAATCGCTCCGCCAGCGCCGAACGCCGTGCGCGCAACTCCATGAACTACCCTCGCCGTCCGGGCCATTGTCGATCTCCACCTCAATCTCCGGTGGAAACTGTTCGAGATATTCGCCGTAGTTGGTCAAAACAAAGCCGCGTCCGGGAGCATCGATAGTTAGCGCATGAGCTAAACAAAGGTCGCCAAACTTGTGATGATGTCCATAGCTTTCACC
>DATGYM010000191.1:0-21674 GCA_035297925.1 Pyrinomonadaceae bacterium
CAAGCGCCTTGACCCGTTTAAGGGAGACGGAATGATAAGGCTCGGTGAGTATTTCGGCCCCTTCACGCAGGCGGCTGAGTACCGCCCGCAGTTCGCGCGGGCTGGCGCCCAGACCGTCGAGCGTGTTGTCGATGAGATATATAAGTGAGGTACTGGTCACCGGGCAATTCCTGCTGCTTCCTGCCAACCGCTCCCCTTGTTCTCCAGGCAATATAGCTTTCCGTTGAATGCGCCTATGTAAATGCGACCGTCCAAAACCGCCGGGGTCGAGTTAACATTTTCTCCGATCTTGAGGTCCCAAAGACGTTCGCCGCTCTTGGCCGAAAGCATATAAATCCAACCTGCTTTATCGCCAAACACCACTCGACCATCAACCACCGGTGCAGTGCCCCAGATGGGCGCACGCACCAGATGCTGCCAGACTACCTCACCTTTGTCCGCGTTCAGGCAGTACATGTAGCCATTATTCGAGCCGATGTAAACTTTGTCTTTGACGACGATTGGGCTGGCCCAAAAGCCGCTTCGTTCCTTGTAGTTCCTGCTCCATCCGCCGTCTGCTTTGAATTTCCAAACCGGCTCACCATTCGCCTGGCGGAAGCAATAGACGTAACCGTCCTCAGCCGCGGTGTAGACAAAACCTCCGGCCACCGCGGGCGTTGAATCGGAATCGGCGCCAATATGCGCCTTCCAAACCGTCGCGCCGTCAGCCTGGTTCAAACAATAAAGATCACCCTGTTCCGTGCCCACAAAAATTCGCCCCTCGACCAGCGAGAAGCTGCCTTCCATCGAGCCCAACCATTCTGACTTGTAGATGAGGGATCCGTTTTCAAGGCTGAGGCAGTAGAAGAATCCATCTTCGCTGCCAAAATAAACTCGTCCTTTGACGACAGTCGAGGAACAATCAACTTCAAAGCCGGTTTCAAAGTCCCAAAGCAAGCTGCCGTCGCTCGCGCTCAGGCAATACACATGATGGTCCAGGCCGCTGGCTATTACGCGATCGCCGGCGAGCGTCGGCGTGGCCTTGAAACTGTCCTTTGCTTTGAACTTCCAGATGACGCTACCGTCCTGGGCGTTCAGGCAGTACACGTTGCCATCCGCTGAAGGAAAGTAGACCCGTTTACCGTCGACAGAAGGTTGTCCCGGCCATGATGTGCCGCCCCAGGGATCCTTGTGCAGTCGACCGCTAATAAGATCGGTTTCGTTCTCCCAGACGATCTCCAGCGGCCCTTCCTGCCACGGACCGGTGCCGTAAAAATTTCGCCGGGGATTGCCGAGCCAATTGGGGATGCTGGCGGGAACACCCCTGACTGATTCCCTGGCGCCGGCTCTGAAGGCAGGTCGGGAAACAACCCTGCTGCCACAGGCCATAGAAAACAGGGCGACCAGCGCCACAGCTGGAGTCAGGTGACGACAAGAGAGACGTCGGGAAGAATTGTCGGGGTAACTCATTGGGGGAGTTCAAACTGTAAAGCGAATGGCAGGTCAGCCGGCGCCGCCCAGCCAATCGCCCTCATAAATTACTTCAGCAGAGCCGGTGATTACAACCTCACCGTCGTCGCCTTCGCCGCGCCATTTTATCTGCGCGCGGCCGCCAGGCATAAGCACAGCCACCGTTCGCTCGGTTTCCCCCCTGATCATTGCGGCGACGGCGGCGGCGCAGGAGCAGGTTCCGGAAGCTTCAGTCTCGCCAACGCCGCGTTCCCAGATGCGCAGTTCAATTGTATTCCGGTCCAGAACCCGGACGAACACGACGTTTGTACGTTCGGGAAAGCGCTCGTGCGTTTCGATTTTTCTGCCGATCTTGCGCCAGTCGATCGCGTCAAAGTCATTAACGAAAATGCAGCAGTTGGGGTTTCCCATCTGCAAAGCCGTAACAGCAAATGAATCGCCATTAACGCCGAGTTGATAGTTCATGACTTTGTCCAGCAATCCGTCGGTGGTCATCGGAATCGAGCGCGAATCAAACCTGGGCCGGCCCAACTCTGAATCAAAAATGTAACGGCCCGGCGCGGGGTGTTCGAGCAGCGTATACAACTTGACGCCGGCGCGAGTATTCAAGCGCAGCTCAGCCGCGCTCCAGAGTTGCTTGTAGTAGAGATAGGCAGCAGCGCAGCGGGTCCCGTTTCCGGACAGCGAAGCTTCGCTGCCATCCGGGTTGAAGATGCGCACATGAAAATCGGCGGCAGCAACATCCGTGGAGCTGACAACGGCGATGCCGTCGGCGCCTGCACCGTAATGTCGATTGCAGATCCGCCGCGCAAACTCGCTAATGTTTTCTCTAGTCGTCAGACCGCCCAGCGCAAGCTGACTGGACTCGATGACGATGTAATCGTTGCCAAATCCGTGGAACTTTGTGAAATGAGGAGGCATGTTTGGGGTATTAAGGTTAGCGAATACCGCAGCCTAAGGCTGAACTCTGACTACGCCGCAAACTGCATCACTAACCATCTTCGGCTTGCCCTATTCGGCCGTCGCAAACAGCTTCTTGAACTGTCGCGTGAGCGCAGGCTCAACTCCCAGCAACCTTTCATAAACTGTTAGTTGACCGCGATGGTACATCTCATGGGCTATGGCGAAATTTAGGAAGTCAAGCTTCGAAAGTTCTTTGCCGTCAAAGCGCCGCATTGTTTGCAGCAGGCCCTCACCACAGCCCCGAATGGAAGCCTCTGAAGTTTCCATGCTGCTGCGCAACAGCTCAAGCAAGCCATGCTTATCGCTGACAGCGGCGACCTCCGGAGCGTATTCCCTGATGTGATCAGCAAACGACTGTCTCATCAGGTTCGTTTCCGGGCGACAAACTTCGCCAACCAGCATTTTCTGCGATTGGATAATATGCTGCAAAACTTCGGCGACGTTGCGAGTTTCAGGCGTTGCGCGAAAGGCAAACCGATCCTCGGGAATTTGGGAGACTTCTTTTGCGAGGCCGGCCCTCACTTCGTGCCAATTGCCAATAAGACGATCAATCGACATTAGCTTGCTCCTTTTTGTGTTACGAACTTTACCTTGCTGCCAGGTCGTTGACACTCTCGCAAGTGTCTGGCTTAACCTTTAATCACCACAGAGTAACCGAGCACACGGGGTTGGCACTGAGAAAACTGAAATCAGGACACGACCAAACTGTCCTATTCGCCTTACTGCGGTTTCCCCGCAAATGACGCAAGCAGCAAGGCAATTGGATCGATGCACACTGCTCTTACGTCGGTTCCTTCGGGATAGTTGTTCACAATTATTGAAAAAGCCAGCTGTTCACCCGCGGCGTCACGCACGTAACCAGACAGGCTGGTAGCAGAACTTAACGTTCCCGTTTTGGCCCGCAGATTATTTTCTGCCGGCGTGCCCTTAAAGCGATTTCGGAGAGTGCCGTCTACTCCGGCTACCGGAAGCGCATCGCGAAATGCGGCCGCGTAACGATGACGGTTCATATACGTCAGCAACTGCACAGTTGCTTCAGCAGTAATCATGTCATTGCGCGAAAGTCCGGAGCCATCGGTCAGTACCAAAGTGGCGGGAGTAACACCTGCTTCTCTTAAGAACGTTTTGACTACTTCAATCCCGTTACCTTCACTGGTGCGACTCGCGTCAACTGTGCTGGCGGAAGCGGCAGCGACCTTCCCCAGTGTTCGCAGGATCAGTTCGGTATACAAATTCTGGCTCGGTTTCAGCGTCTGGGCCGCGATCAAACTTAACGGCGGCGATTGCAATGTGGCCATTTCGATCAAGGCGCCGGGACCGCTGCTATTTTTTGCGGCCCCCGACATTGCCGGGCCAATTGTTCGCGTCTTGCCGGTGATGATCACTCCTCGCTGCGCCAGCGACGAGCGCAGCAGATACACAAACAAAAGGGCGGGACGGGAAATGCCGATGCCCCCTGAATAGCCCTTGTCGTCGATGGCAATTGAACCGCTGATTTCCAGTTCGTCGGCGGCCAGGTTGCGATAGACTGAGATATCCCGCTTGGTGCCTTTCGGAGCAGTGACTACCTTGTTAACCATAGTTAGCAGAGGATCCGGAGGCCCCGTGGTTATCAACGCCGGAGCACCTACCTGGATACCGGGTTTTACAGACAGGTCCAACGCGTTATCGTTGACTGTAAGCGCGCTGACCTCCGCCCCATACCACCACTGCAGATCTTCCCATTCCCAACCGGAGCCGTATTGCGGCCCGCTAAAATAAGTTTCGTCGCCTACCAGGTCGCCCTCGACCCGCTTTACGCCGGCGGAAACGATGTTCGCCGCGAGATCGTCAATGCCCTTAAAGTAGTTGCCGCCGTTGAAACGCGCCGCGAGAGAAGGATCGCCGCGTCCATAGATCGTTAGATCGCCATGGACGATACCAGTCGCATCAGGCCTGGCGGGAGCATAAACCGAAGTGACAAAGTGGAAATCCGGGCCGAGTCGATCGAGTGCGGCCGCGACTGTGTAGAGTTTCATATTCGAAGCGGGACGCAAAAGTTTGTGCGCATTTTCCTCGAACAGCACGCTGCCACTCTCCAGCGAGCTGACTTTAATACCCACCATTGCGCGCTCCAATTCAGGTTTCTGCAAAATTTGAGAGATGCGCGCTTGCAGCTCGGATACGGTGTGCGTAGTGGCACTGGTCCGGGTCGCTGCAACTTCAGGCGTCGGTGACGGAGAACCTTGCGGTGACGGAGCCGGCGAAACTGTAGAAGGTCCCGGCACCGGGCTGGGAGTCGGCGTTGGTTTCGCGACTGCGGGCGTTGACACGCGTCGTTCGCGTTGCGGTTGCTGTTGCTGGAGAGTTAGCGGATAGGCCGACGGGAGCAGGGAACAGAATAAAAAAAGATTGATAAAAGTTTGCGCCCGGAAAAATTTAAGCATGTTTATAATGAAATCCCACGGCCCGAATTTGGATTGCCCGAAAATGTGGCTTAATCGCCGAAGAACACTCACAACGGAGACGCTGAGAACGCAAAGGAAGCGCAGAGAGTTTCAAGTCAGGACACGACTCCGCCAATCTAGTCAGCGGCCGGCTTGGTCCCGTGCGTTGCATGAGCGGCCCGCACTTTAGCCATCAAGTTTTGAAACTCTGCATCGCCTCGCAACGCTGACCAGTTGGGGTCGCTCTCAAAGCAAAGGTGATTTTCATTTCCCAACGCAATTGCCCGCGCCAGCCATTCAAGCGCTTCCGTTCGCATCCCTTCGAGCGCATAAACTGACCCAACGGAATACGCGATGTCCGGATCGACTTCAGCGTTGCGCAGCACGAAGTTGTTTAATTGAGCGCGCGCCTCTTCGTGTTTTCCCTGCGCGCTTAAGAACATTGCCATGAACGGGCGGATACCATGCAATTTCGGATGCGCGGCGATGTTTTGCTGCATGAGTTCAGCAGCGGCATCGGTGTGGCCGGTGTAATAAAGAACAAGGGCGCGAAAAGTTTTGACCAGGGGGTTGTCCGGATCGCCGGCCTGATCCAACTGCCTGGAGGTTTCCTCAAAGTTTCCCATGTACATGTAAACCAGGGCCCGGTTGTAGCAGGCAACCACGTGGGCCGCGGGATCCAGGCGCATCAACCGATCGTAACTACGCAGCGCGCGCCCATATTCACCATCAAGCCGGTGTAACGTCGCTTTCACAAAGTGAACGACAGGCTCGTCGGGTGCTTCGCGCCGCGCACGCGCAACCTCCTCGCGCGCCTTCTGCTTTTGACCACGCCAGAGATATACGAAAACCATCAACATGCGCGCTTCGATTACCCTTGGATCGATGGCCAACGCTTTATTGAAAGCAACTTCGGCCCGCTCATAATCTTCGGCGCCCCCAAATCCCTTGAACACGCGGTTCACGTAGCAGGCGCCCAGACCATCCAGCGCCAGGGCGAAGTTGGGATCGAGTTCGATTGCCCGTTGAAAATGCTCGATGGCGGCCTCGCAATCTTCCTGAGCCACCGTGCGAAATATGAAGCGCGCAAAAAGGTCGCGTCCGCGTAGGTATTGTTCGTAGGCAGCAGGATTCTGGGTTGCAGGTTTTGCAATGCCGTCCTGTTCCGCCGGACTCAATTCGAGTCGCAAACCTTCCACGATGCGCTGCGCAATTTCGTCCTGAACGGCGATGATGTCTTCGGTGGAAGTGTCGATGCGATCGCTCCAGAGCAAGTCGCCTGAAGCAACGTCAAGTAGTTGCGCGGTTACACGGAACCGGCCGCCGGCGTGAATAAAGCCCGCCGTCAGAACCGCGTTCACGTGTAACTCGTGACCGATGTCGCGCGGATCCATCTGCCCGCCCTGATATTTCGCGATCACCGACGACGGTCTCACGACCAGCGAACGTACGCGGGCGAGTTCAGTAATCACGGCATCGGCGAGTGAAAATTCGTAAAAGGTTGAAGCGGCATCGTTGCTCAAATTGCGAAAACACAGGATGGCCAGACTCTTTTTAGTGGGGTCGGCAATCGTTGTAAATGGCGTTTCATGAATTGTCGGTTTCGTAGGCGTCGCTGCGCCTGGCGCGGCTGTCGATTCCGACTTACCCCTGCCCTTCAACCATCTCATGGCTCGCGAAACGGAACTCGGCCCGGCCATATGGCGCGCCGGCTCAGGCACTACGCTCGTGAACGGCTGGCCCGTCGCTTCAGAAGATGAAACTTCCTGCAACACACTGCGCAGATCGTCGCGCAACTCTTCCATCTTTTGATAACGATCGCGCGGTTCTTTAGCCAGGCAACGATCCAGAATCTGCTGCAAGCGGGCCGGAATCGCTTCTTTGCGTAACTCCGCCACCGGCACGGGCGCATCATGAAGCACCGCATGCCGCACATCTATCGTAGTCTTGCCACGAAAAGGCCAGGTGCCGGTGAGCATCTCGTAAAGCAGTACGCCGGTGGAAAAAATGTCAGCCCGCTTATCGACGCGGTCGCCGCGGGCCTGTTCCGGCGCAGCATAGGTGGCTGTTCCGTAAGGAACTCCGAGCTCAGTCAGGTCTGTACGATGAATTGTAGACTTTGAACTGTCATCGGTATCGTCAAGCAACTTTGCCAGGCCAAAATCCAAAACTTTCACCTGGCCGGCGGGTGTCACCATTACGTTGCCCGACTTAATGTCGCGATGGATTATGTCGCGAGCATGCGCTGCCGCAAGGGCATCGGCAACCTGAATGGCGATCAGCAGCGAGCTTTTCAGCTCCAGCGGATGTCCATTTACAAGTTGACGCACGTTACGCCCTTCGACGTATTGCATGGCGATGAAGTGATGACCCTCAGCTTCGTCGAGATCAAAGATGGTACAGATGTTGGGGTGATCCAGGGACGAGGCGAGGCGTGCTTCGCGCTCAAAACGGCGGAGGTTGGCTTCTCTGGCAGTCAGTTCTGCCGGCAAAACCTTTACTACTACTGTACGGCCCAGTTTCGCATCAGTCGCTTTATAGACAGTGCCTTGCCCGCCAACGCCAAGCTTCTCGAGAATCTTATAGTTGTGTAGAGACTTTCCAATCATGAAACAACGGGCCCATACCTACGCAAACGTCGCTAACAATTCATCAGCGCTGGCCGTGGCTGTTCCCACTTTCCCCACGACAATTCCGGCGGCGTGGTTTGCCAGGTTTGCGGCCTCCAACACTGTGGCACCAGCCGATAGTGCCGCAGCGAGCGTGGCAATCACCGTATCGCCGGCGCCGGTGACATCATAAACTTCGCGCGCGGCAGTTGCCACGAACACCGGATCGTTGTCGCCTTCAAGCAGCATTATTCCGCGATCGCCGCGCGTGATCAGCACTGCATCGCAGCCGAGTTTTTCTCGAATCATTCGCGCTGCCTGATGCAGACCGTCATCGGAATCAGCTTCGAGGTTGGTCATCTTCAGTGCTTCGTGATGGTTTGGCGTAATCAAGGACGCGGGCTGATAGTGAAGGAAGTTTCGAATTTTAGGATCGATGAGCACGGGCAGGCGTGCGTAAGCCAGCGGCAATATCTCGCGAAGGATCCGCGGAGTAACCACCCCTTTGTCGTAATCAGAAACAACAAACGCATCAGCCTCCAGAATGGCCTGCTTTAAAGTATCCAGGATGTGTGCTTCCACGTCTCCGTTGACTGGACGGCGCTGCTCGCGATCGGCCCGCACTACAAGCTGGTTGTGAGCGATGATTCGAGTTTTCGTTGTTGACGGGCGATCTTTGTCAACCACCAGGTAGGCATCGGTCTGTAGCGGGCTGGCCGCCTTCAGGCTCGCGCGCAATCGTCCACCGGCGGTGTCATCACCGACAACGCCGACCACACACGCCTGCGCGCCCAGCGCGACAATATTGGCCAGCACATTTGCCGCACCGCCTAAATGGACCGACTCGCGACGAATATCCACGACCGGCACTGGCGCTTCGGGCGAGATTCGTGTGACGTCGCCCCAGACAAATTCGTCCAGCATCACGTCGCCAAGCACGACGATCCGGCGGTCGCACATCGCTCTTATCAACTGCTCAGCGCGTAGTTTTGTTAGTTGAGACATGATTGACTATTAAAGATTGTGAACGGACCTGGCCTTCATGAGCTTTCGCTTAGCACTCGTTGTACCGCGGCGACCACCCGGGCAACCGGAATGCGCTTTATACACTCCGGCTCCGCAAACTTCTCACAAAAGTAACCGTGACAGGGCTGGCACTCCATCTCTTCAGATACAACCTCCGCCGTTTCGCGGGCCCAGGGCCGCCAGTGGGCCGTATTCGAGGATCCAAAGATGACAACGGAGGGTGTTTCCACCGCCGCAGCTATGTGCGCAATGCCACTGTCGTTGCCGACAAACAATCGTGCGCGCGCGAGCAGCGCCGTTATTTCCGGCAGGGATAAATCTGTGAAAGCTTCAAACCGCGCCGCAGTGCTACTGGCAATCTCCTCCGCGAGCAACTTTTCATTCGGCGTAGTCACAACAACAACGCCGAGATTATGGTCGGCGAGCTCGGCGACCACCTGCGCGAATTTTTCCGGAGCCCATTGCTTGGTCGCGAAAGCTGCGGCCGGATGAATAACCGCAAACGAGCGACTCAATGATCCCATTGCCTCGAGTCGAGCAGAAACGGACGCGGCTGCTCGCTCGGTAATGGCAAGTTCTGTTGGCGGGCGATCGCTTACGGGCACCCCGGTCCAGCCCAACAGGGCCAGTTGCTGCTCTACCGAATGCGTCTTGTCTCGTCGCCAAAGAAGCGCTGACGACGGCGCCAGGTGATTATGCAGTCGCGCGTATTGGTAAGTCTGATAGCCGACGCGATGTTTTGCTCCGCTGGCGCGCGTCAACAGGGTTGCCGTCGTACCGCCGTGGAGGTTGTAAGCGACATCGTAGCGATTTGCTCGAAGCCGCCGGGCAACCCGCGCGCGTGACGAAGTGCTGCGGCGCTCAAGCGTAATAACATTGTTCACGTGAGGAAAGCCGTCAAGCACTGGCGCCACCCAGTCTTCCAGCAGAATGTCGACGCGCGCCTCTGGCAGAAATCTTTTCAGCGCCAGTAGCGAAGGCGTGGAGAGCACCGTATCGCCGATTGAGCGCAGCCGCACCACCAGAACGCGCTCAACCGATTGCCAGTCCCATTTTGCAGGAGCGAGCGGCTGGGGTGAGTCTTCGCCATGCAAACTGTGCATCCGGAGTCGACGCAATTGCGGAGATGTTTCAACTATATCGCGCAGGCTATTCAACTTCGTTCTTGCGGTTCGTTTCGGTTTCGTTCTCGATCGTTGCTTCGTCAATAAGCATCACTGGAATGTCGTCGCGGATCGGATAAACGCGCCGGCACTCCACGCATTTCAGGCCGCTGCCATTAGACTTTAATTCCACTCTTGCTTTGCAGGCTGGGCAGGCGAGTATGTCCAACAAGTCCTGACTGATTGCCATTTGGCATAGACCTCACAGTTTGCGTTTTGCGGCTGACACCGAGTGTCCTCGACAGAGGCATTGGAAAAAATAAAGCTTATCATAAGCAGTGAGCAGTGAGCAGTAAGCAGTAAGCAGTAAGCAGTAAGCAGTAAGCGGTGAGCAGTGAGCAGTGAGCAGTGAGCAGTTGGC
Organism: Pyrinomonadaceae bacterium; assembly: GCA_035297925.1. Classification (GTDB taxonomy): domain Bacteria; phylum Acidobacteriota; class Blastocatellia; order Pyrinomonadales; family Pyrinomonadaceae; genus PSRF01. The sequence goes on from DATGYM010000191.1 coordinate 9,998, forward strand.
AGTGAGCAGTGAGGTAGGGACAGGAGCCAGTAAGCAAACGGAAAGCAGATGGCGACAAGTGATACCCAAACACCGATGACTGACCCCTGCCCACCGCCTTCCCACAGTTCCCCTCCGCAGTGCTAGGATACGAAATCAATGTCACTCGAATTTGCCGTTCAATATCCCTGCACGCTGCGCGCTCGTTATGGCGAGAAGCATTTGCGCGAATGGGGCCGGCTCAGCAACCTGCACGCGCGCCTGACAACCGGCGATACCGGCGTTCCTTCACCGGAGAAAATCGAATGGGTGGAGAATGCCCGCGAAGAAATCGAACTCATGCAGGCGGAAACCGCAATCTGTTTGAACTGTCCCGCCTGTTTGCCGGAGCGCAACGAGGGCGCAGCAGGAGCTGGAGAGGTGGTTGGCTGTCTGGGACGCATCACCTATCCGATTGAAGCACAGTTTGAAAAGTTTCTGGCTGACCGGGTCCAGCTCGCGTTGGACACAATTGACAGCGAGGATCAACCGCGCCTTTTGCGCATACTCGTGGATTCAGAGTCGCCTTTTGACGGCGAGGCAACCAAGGAGCTGCGGCGTGTTACTACGCCTGAAGGTCTCCGTTTTTTCGAGCTGAGGTTGCCAATCAGCTTGTCGCGAGCTGCGGCGCAGCTAACCACGGACAACGTATTCGATTTGCTTGCGGGATTTCGTTCGGAAGATAACGACGAGACAAGCTATGTTCGCGAGCTGCCCCTTCAGGCGGCGCCCGACTACTACGACTTTCTCGATCTAATGTTGCGCAACGATTTGAGCGCATCTGAAATTGCGCGGCTCACCTCGCGCGGCAAAAACTATTCTCAGTTTCTACGCTTACTGCTGGCTATTGAGCGCGCGGAAGCGTTGGCGACACGCGTATTGCTCGACTAAGTTATGGTTGCCGTAATGCAAACTGTTAGTTTGCGTGTTTGACGTTTCGAGGAATGCCAACCGTCATTTCTAATTAACATCGATTTAAGGTCACGTTCACGCGGCCTTAAGACAGCCGCTTCATTCTCAGTTTCCCAGTACTACTTCTGCGATGCTCCTTCACAAAAAGGAAGATGACCATGTTGACTATGCTTGGTTCACATAAACCTATGCTGACCGTGGCAAGGTTGCTTCTGGTCCTGCCGCTTTGCACTTTAAGCGCAACGGCGGTCAAGGCCCAGGTTATTGCGCCGGCGACTTTGGCAGACGCGCACTCTCTTGATCGCGACACGCCGGGCAGAACTGCAGAACGCTCGTCCGCAGACAAGAAGCCTGACACCACTGAAGAAAAACTAGTCCTGCTGGAGCAAATGCTGGAGCAACAAAACGAGCGGCTCAACCAACTGCAGCAAACCATCGCCGAGCAACAAGAGACGATTCGGTTGCTTGTCAGCAGGACGGGCGTCCAATCAATGGCCGCTGCTTCGACGGTGCCGGCAGAGACTGAACCGCCCATGGCGCAGACTCCCGCAATCGAAGACCGGCTGAAGAAGGTTGAGTCACGCGTATCGGAACTGGGAGCGATCAAATTCAGTGGGGATATCCGGCTGCGTTCAGAATCATTCTTTGGGCTATCAAACAGTTTGGCGAACGGAGACAATCCGGCAGCGCTCGGCAACGAGCTGACTCCCAGGCATCGTATGCGGTTGCGCGCCCGTTTGCAGCTGCGCGGAACTATCAATGACGAATTTGATTGGGGTCTCCGGTTGGCCACCGGCAGCTTTGCCGACAACATCTCCACCAACCAAACGCTTACAGATTTTTTCAATCGCAAGCCTTTTGCGCTGGATCAAGCCTTTGTCACCTATAAACCAAAACGGGCGCCGGGGTTGCGCTTGCAAGGTGGAAAGTTCGAACCGCCCTGGACGTTTACCGAGTTGACGATCGACAACGATTTGACGGTGGAAGGGTTCAACGAGTCTTACTCGCGCGACTTCAGGAAATCCAAACTGAAGGAACTTACCCTGGTTGCCTGGCAACTCCCTTTACTCGAGCGCAACTCTGCCTTCGTGCGCAATAGCAACGGCACAGTTAACGTCGACGAGTCGCGTCGGGGCGGCCGCGATCTCGCGCTTTACGGCGGACAGGTTCGCGCGCGTTTTGAGCCGAGCTCTAAAGTAGCCCTCAATGTTTCGGTGGCGGATCTTTATTTTTCGGGAACGCAGTTCATTTCACCGGTGCAGGTTTTTGGGAGTCAATTGTTGCTTCCGGTTACCTTCACTATTCCTGCCTCGGGTTCTACGCCCGCGCAAACCATTACCACGCAGGTAGCGATAGCACGCGACCTGCTAGTTGCCGGCAATGCTGGTCTGGGCTTAACCAACGCGAGCAACAACGCGACTAATCGCGATGGCCGGCTGGCCTCGGGTTACAACCTCGTGGACATGCTGGCGCGTTTAGACCTTAAGTACAGCAAACGTTTCCCGATCACTGTGCTATTGAATTCTGTCACCAACACGCAGACTCACGACGTCGTTACGGCTGGACCTGGCGGCGCCGATCTCCTGCTCCCAAATCATGAGGACAATGGTTTCTGGGGTGAAATTCAGGTGGGGTCGACAAAGGCACGCGGCGACATGCAGTTTGGCTACACGTTCATGCGCATTGAAAAAGATGCGGTGCTCACGCCTTTCAATATGTCAGACATAACGCAGCAGTCAGACATGCGCGGCCATCGTTTTCAGTTTTCCTATACAGCAGATCCGCGTGTGAGTTTTGCAGTGATCGGAATTGTTACCGAGCGTCCGAATGGTTTGCTGGGTCCATTCGCTCCGACTCCACCGGGCTCGTTGAATCGTTCCACATTTCGCTTGCAATTCGACACCGTCGTGAAGTTCTAGGCGAGGGGAGCCGCGGATTTGCGCGGCCTTACGCGGATCGGATTAGACAATCGCAGCCATGGATTTTTCATATTCGCGTTATTTGCGTTAATCCGCGGCTAACTCCCTCCGGACAATAAAAAACACCAGCGCCTTGTGATAGGCTGTTGCCCCAGTGGTGACACAGGTCGACAAGCGGGCGAGCAGAATCAGCAATCGCGCACGCAAAATGCGGACGCGCGTCCGTGAAACTCGCCGCGAAATCGAGCGCATCGCCAAAACGCCCACGCTCGGGGGACTCTTCCTCTCATTTCTAAAGATCGGCACCGTCGGTTTCGGTGGCGGCCTCGCTGTGATCTCGCAAGTGAGAACATTGGCCGTGCAGCAACGACGCTGGGTTTCAGAACAGGACTTTGCGTCCGGCTTTGCTCTGGCGCAATCCTTACCCGGCACATCCGCCGGCAATGTTGCCACCTATGTGGGACTGAGACTGCGCGGCTGGCGCGGCGCGGGCGTGGCCATTGCGGGCTTTATCCTGCCCTCGATGCTGATGATGATTGCGCTCGCAATTCTATACCGGCACCTGCGCTATCTGCCTGATACGGACCGCCTGTTCCACGGGTTAAACGCTGCCGTAGTAGCACTGATAATTGTTACCGCGTGGCGGATGGGCCGTAACACTCTCGTTAAGCCCTGGCAATGGTTCCTCGCCGTCTTTGCGTGCATTGTGGTCGCGTTTTTCAGCGCCACCGTAATCGAAGTGGTGTTGACGGCCGGCTTGATTGGCATCTTTATTGATTCTTTTGCCGAGAAACAATTGCGCAAACTGGGACAATTGCAGGGCGTAACTTCACGGCGCAAACGAATTGCAGCCCGCATCACTTTGCAGCGAAGGCGACGCCGCATTCGTGCTACTCGTTTTGTTGGTGGTTATCTAACCCGAGCCATGGCGGAGGAGCGCGTAAGACGTGCCGCGCTCGATGCCCAGGCGGAAGGCGAAGAGCCTGCCAGCAACGGAGCGGACGAAGCACCTGCGGACGCCGCACCTGACACACCTGATTCGTCGCCGAAAAAGTTCAATTCGTTGGCTCTGATCGGAGCCATGCCGCTTCTCACCAAATTTGCATTGCTGTTGACACTCTCCACAATTTTTCTGCGCATCGGCACCATCACTTTCGGTGGCGGCTTTGTGATGATTCCCCTCATTGAATCAGAAGTGGTTGATTCTCATCATTGGCTGACGCACCAGGAATTTGTTGACGCCACCGCGCTGGGACAGGTCACGCCCGGCCCCGTGCTGATTACAGCAACATTCATTGGCTATCGCGTGGCGGGAACTCTTGGGGCGCTGGTGGCTACTATCAGCATTTTCCTACCCTCGTTCGTATTGATGGTCGTGGCCGGATCATCGCTCGCGCGATTCCATACCAACAAGATCGTGCAATCGTTTTTGAAGGGTGTGACGCCCGCGGTTGTTGGTCTGCTGGTCGCGGCCGGCATCAGCATCGGCCGCGCGGGCATTCATAGTGCGCTGGGAATGTTGATAGCGATCATAGCTGGAGCGGTATTGATACGTTACCGTCCCAATGCAATTTGGGTTATCCTCGGCGCGGGCCTGTTTCGCTTTGTTGTTGGATTTTTCCTGGGCTGAACCTGGGCCGCGGATGAACGCCGATGAACGCAGATCAGAGATAACAACCCAATCAATTCATTCTGATCAGCATTGATCCGCGCAAATCCGCGGCCTTCTTTATTACTACCAAACCTGGCAACGCTTATCCGGCGGACGCACCATCGCATCGCCGAGTTTGCAGTGAAAAGCTTCCGCAAACTGTGGCATGTTTGAAAGAGGGCCGTTGGTGCGGAAGCGCCCAAGCGGATGCGGGTCAGTCAGAATCTGCTGCCGCATTGCTTCAGGTGTTTGTTTCCTGCCCCACACTTGCGCCCAGCCAAGGAAGAAACGCTGCTCGGGTGTGAACCCGTCGATGTCTGCCGGGCGCGGTTTCCCCTGCATGGATTTCTGGAAGGCGAGCCAGGCGATTTTTAAGCCGCCGAGATCGCCGATTGACTCGCCCAGAACGAGTTTGCCGTTCTGATTCATGCCAACCTCTTCCACGCGGAAGCTTGAAAACTGCTGCTCGACGCAGTTGGCCCGCTCCATATAATTTTTAGCGTCAGCCTCGGTCCACCAGTCTTTAAGATTGCCCTGGAAATCAAACTTGCGGCCCTGATCGTCGAAACCGTGTGACATCTCGTGACCAATGACGGCTCCAATCGCTCCGTAATTGAGCGCATCGTCGCCTGTCAGGTCGAAGTATGGCGGTTGCAGGATGCCCGCTGGGAAAACGATTTCATTCATCAGCGAATTGTTGTAAGCGTTAACGGTCGGCGGAGTCATGACCCATTCAGTGCGATCGACGGGACGGCCCATCTTCGCCAGGTTTCGGCGCCGTTCAAACTCACTCGCGCGCGCCAGATTATCCAGATACGACGTACGCTCGATCTTCAATGTTGAATAGTCGCGCCACTTATCCGGGTAGCCGATTTTCACGGCAAAAGCGTTGAGCTTGGCGATAGCTGCCTCGCGAGTCGGTTGGCTCATCCACTCCAAAGTCGGAATATCTTCACGCAACGCCACGATCAGGTTGTTAACCAACTCTTTCATGCGTGCCTTGGCTTCCGGTGGGAAGGCCTTCTTCACATAGACCTCTCCCAGCGCTTCGCCCAGACCGTTATCTGTGGACACAACACAGCGACGCCAGCGCGGCTGAAGTTCTTTTGTGCCGTTTAAAGTCTTGCCGTAAAAATTGAAGTTCTCGTTGACAAATGGCGTCGAGAGAGCATCGGCCGCATCGTGGACGAGATGCCAGCGCAGGTAAGTTTTCCAGTCAGCAAGGGGAACGCTAACCAGCATCTGGTCAACGCCTTTAAAGAAGTCAGGATGGGCGACGTTGATCTCGCTAAACTGCGGGGCGCCAATCTTCTTGAAATAAGTGGGCCAGTCGAAGTTGGCCATCACGTTCTTCAAATCCGCCGGAGACATCTTGTGATACTGCTTGGAAGCGTCTCGCCGCGAAACCCGATCGAGAGAAACCTGCGCTAACTGGGTTTCGATTTTCATGACTGCCTGCGCTTCCGCAGCCGCTGTATCTGCATTGTCCCCCAGTAACTTGAACATGTTCGTGACGTGCTGAACGTAGGCGTCGCGCGTGCTCTTCGACTTCTCATCGTCCTTGAGATAGAAGTCGCGGTCAGGAAGACTAAGGCCACCCTGGCCAGTGATGGCGATCACGCTGTCACTCTTTTTAAAATCCTGCCCAGCGCCGAATCCGAATATCGCGGGCACGCCCTCTTGATGCAGGTGTGCCAGCATCGCCGGGAGATCACCTGCGCTCTTCATCTTGTTAATGGCGGCAATTTCCTTCGCGAGTGGAGTCGCGCCGGCAGCTTCAATGCTCGCTTCGTCCATGCAGCTCGCATAAAACGCGCCGATCTTCTGTTCGTTGCTGCCCTTGGGAGCGGCGGCGTTTTTCGCGGCATCTTCGAGAATCTGGTGCAGCGTGGCTATGTTTTTTTCGCGCAACGGGCTGGTGAGACCCCAACTTGAGAACGCTGGGGGAATTTCGTTTTTGGCGATCCAGCCACCGTTTGCATACTGGTAAAAGTCTTCGCAGGCGTTACAGGTGGTGGTACACATATTCGCGGGATCGAAACCACGCGGCGCGCTTTGGCCGAAAGCCGCGAAGCCGAAGGCGGCCGCTGCCACGAGCGCAATCAACGGGCGCAGGTTAAAACAATGCATAAAGAGCTCCTTAGTTGAGTTTTTGAAGGCTGTTGCTGACCCGGGGATAATAGTCTTTACTAGAATCGAAGAATCGACGCAAGCTTATACGCAGCAACGCTGACAAGGTTTCGCGCCGTCCGCTGACATGCTGGAGCTGACTTTAAATCGTTGCGCCTCCCAGGTGAAATCAGGCGCACTACCAGTCTTGATGATGATTGACCGTTTTGACAATTCGCATTTAAATGGACGCGTTTCAGCGTTTAAAGGTCCCTTATGACCAAATATCTGGACGTCACAACCTGGGCGCGTCGGGAAATTTTTGAGTTCTTCATTTCCTTTGACAAGCCTTACTTCAATATTTGTACCCAGCTCGATATCACCGGACTGCTGAAAATCCTTCGCAAGCATCCGGATCGCAGCGTGTCTTTGGCTTATCACTACTTTGCCCTGCGCGCCGCAAACGACATCGAGCCGTTTCGCTATCGACTTAGAGCCGGCAAAGTGGTCGTTCACGACGTTATTCACGGCGGCACCACTGTCATGCTGCCAAATGAAAACTTTACGCTCGCTTATTTTGAATACGACACGGATTTCCGGACGTTCATGAGCCGCGCCGAGCACGCGATGCAGGAAGCGCAATCGGGCGACGGGGCTTTCAGGCCCAACACCAGAGACGACATGATCCACTTCACGACTTTACCCTGGATTGCTTTCACCAGTTTTTCACACGCGCGAAACTGGGCGCGGGAAGATTCGGTGCCGAAGATCGCCTTTGGAAAATTCGTAAGAGTGAACGAGAGAACGCTGCTGCCATTTTCCGTGGAAGTCCATCATGCGTTGATGGACGGCCTGCATGTGGGACGATATCTGACGCGGTTGGAAGAGGCGCTCGCGTCTCCAGAAATTTACATTGATGCTTAAGCCCCGCGACCCCGTGGTGACTGTTTGCTTAACGTTTTATCACCACAGAGGCACAGAGAAACCGAAAATCAATACACTACCACTTGAAGAACAACGTTGACACGTTGGAGAGGCTTTCACTAAGATTATCCGCGATTATCCGCACCTCGCCTTGAAGCACCACGAATGGTTCGGAACATGATCTATCGCTCGATTTCATTCTGACGCCACAGGAGAAAAACATGCGCAACCCCCTGCTTCGCTCCTTTGCCCAGATGGCCAAGGAATTAAGTGTTTGTCTGTTCGCCACCATCTTGTTTGCTGCGGCTGCCATGGCCCAAACGCAAATCACTACTGGTACCATCCAGGGCACTGTGCTGGATGCAAACGGCGCTGCTCTTCCCGGCGCAAATGTAGAAATCAAAAACGTTGACACAAACTTCGAAAGAACCACTACCTCAGACGATGATGGGAGGTTCGTGGCGCCGCAACTCCCCCCAGGAAGATATACCCTCACTGTTTCCAAGACCGGCTTCGCAACGTTGGTCGTCGAGAAGGCGGACCTAACGGTCGGGCAGGCCTTAAATCTTCCGCTCTCGATGAAGGTTTCTTCTGTCCAGGAAACAGTTACGATTACGGCCGCTCCCACCGTCGACACTGTGAAAACGGAATCAAGCACTACGCTGAACGAGACCACGGTCAATACAACCCCAATCCTGGGACGAAAATTTGAGGATTTGTTAACGCTGACGCCCGGAGTCAGCGTCGTTCAGGGACCTGACGGCGACGAGATTACTTTTGCCGGCCAGCGCGGCGTTTTCAATAACGTCAGTCTCGATGGCGGCGACTATAACAACGGCTTCTTTGGTGAGCAGTTGGGCGGCCAGCGCGCGGCAATCGATATCACCCTGGAAGCAGTAAAGGAATTTCAGGTAGTGGCTACCGGAGCAAGTGCCGAATTCGGCCGCACGGCCGGCGGCATCATCAACGTAATCAGTAAGTCTGGGACCAACAGTGTAAACGGCAGTTTATTTTACTTTCAGAGGCTGGAAGGGCTGTCGGCGCACACGTCGGATGGCAAACCTCTCAAGGACTTTCGTCGCGAGCAATTTGGCGGCACGATTGGTGGCCCAATACAGAAGGACAAAGCTTTTTACTTTTTCGCGCTCGAAGGCATTCGCGAGAACTTAACGCGCGCGAACCTCAGCGACCCCATTGGTACGCCATGTTCTGTTGCGGCGCCGGTTATTACCAATCCAGCGCATGAGACTCTGATCAATGGCAGCTCTGATTGTCAACGGGTTGCTTTGATCAACTTTATTAGGGCCTCCAGAAACCAGGAGGAGGGGCTGCCCGTAAAACACCCCATTCGAAACTATGCCTTCCTCGGTAAGGGTGACTTCAACCTTAGCAGCTCGCATCAATTGGCGGTCTCTTACAACTTTGACTACTCAAAAAACACCAACCAGACGTTTGACGTTGCCACTTATGGGAATTCTGCAAACGGTATCGAAGGTCCGTCGAAGATTAATAATCTGAACATTAATCTCTTCTCCACCGTCTCGCCCACGAAACTGAACGAAGCGCACTTCTCGTACACACGTGAGCTGCGACCTCGCTCCGCCATATCTTCGAACATTCCGGCCGACACCGGCGCCGGCGGCGGGTTTAATCCGAACGAACTATCGTTTCGCTTTGGCAATCCATTTTTCCTGCAACCGACTGTTGACGAACTCATTTGGCGTACCGACGCCAAAGACAACTTCTCGATCATCTCGGGAAACCATACGGTTAAGGTCGGTGGCGAATGGATACACACTTTGAATAGCCAGGTGTTTCGCGGCTTTTTCACCGGCCGCTACCTTTTCAACACAGTCAGTGGCTTTCTGCGCTACGCATCGCCGGCCGCCCTCGGCCCGGGATTTGGTCCTAATGCGGGTCAATGTTCGAATGGAACCTGGACTGATTTGACTGCACCCAGTTGCGCTGACGCGATCACCCCGCTGCTGCTTTTCCTGCAAGGCGCGGGTCCTAATGGACCGGCTACGGATGCCGCGGGCGCATCGAGTATCAAGAACGAGGACTACGCGGTATTTGCTCAGGACAAATGGCAGGTGCGACCAAACTTTACGCTAAATTACGGGCTGCGTTGGGAAGCGCAGATCTTTCCGGACGTGACGGTACCGCCGGCCCAAACGGCATATGGATTCGCCCTAAGCGATCCGCGTTTTCCGTCAGACGGCACACTGCACAGCCCCAAAAAAGAGTTTCAGCCGCGCCTTGGATTCGCCTGGGACATCTCGAACAAGGGCAAGTCAGTTTTGCGCGGCAGCTACGGCATCTATTACGCGCGCCAGAACATGTTGTCGCAGGTCGGTTCCATAACGACCAACGGAGTTCAGCAACAGACGATCGCCGGCGGCCTGTTCGCCAATCCCACAATTAGACCAACCTGGCCCGGACTGGTGACACCGACAGCAAGTTCCTGCCTGGGAAATCCGTTCCCGTGCTTCAGTGGCGTGCGCGTCTTCAGCAAGGACTACGCAAACCCGCGAATCTACACTGCGAATCTGCAATTTGAGCAGGAGATTGCCCGAGACCTCTCGCTGTATCTCGACTTCACTCATTCCCAGGGCGTTCACCTGACGCGTTTCCTGAATCTTGGCCGCCTGGGAATTTTCGCTCCTCAACTTGGCGACGTGTTTGTTACGTCTGCATTGGGCAAATCGCTTTATAACGGTTTTACGGTCGGTATGCGGAAACGCTTCACGAAGGGTTACCAGTTCGAATGGAATTACGTGTTCTCGAAAGACAAGGATGATGATTCGAATGAACGCGATCCTTTTACCGATCGTTCCTTCGATCTTAACAACCTGCAAGCTGACTATGCCTTGTCGGATCGCGACATCAGACACAAATTCAACTTCATTACCTTTGCTGAATTACCGGCAGGACTTGAAGGAAATTTCCGGGTGCAGGCACGCTCGGCTCAGCCCATCACGCCGGCAGTGAGGACAGCGACAAACCGCAATTCACTGCGGAAGGACAATAAGTATTTCTCCTTTGACTGGCGGCTGCAGCGGCCATTCAAGTTTGGTGAACGCTACGCGCTCGTGCCTATCGTGGAAATGTTCAATACCTTTAACAACAAGAACAACATCAATCCGTTGAGCACCGCAGCGCTGTTCAACTTTGACGGGTTCCTGCGCCAGGGCGTAGGAGATCCCAGGCAATTGCAGCTAGCGGTGAAGTTCACGTTCTAACATTCGGTAAACGCCGATCTCGTCGAGGCCTCAGCTGAGTGATTAGGCTTTCACTCAGCTGGGGCCTCTCCTTTTGGGAACGCGGGCTGGGAGCGCGGGCTGGGAGCGCGGGTTGGGAGCGCGGGCGCCCTCGCCCGCTGTGTTTCTCCTCCGGTTGATAAACGAGCGTGTTCTCCGAATACATTTCGCTTCGACACCGGGCGGGCGAGGGCGCCCGCGCTCCAAATGAGAAAGTGACCAATAGAACCGAAACACCAACTGCCTTTTGTGTTCTGGTTTGATTTTCGGTTTCCCCAGTTCTAGATCGAAGCGACATGTGCAGTAATCAACTTCGCACTATCCTCTGGTGATTCATTGGTCGTATCCAGGGATATTCCGTTTGGAAGTTTGGGAAAGCGAAAAGCGCCTGCGGCTTTTAATGAGCGATACTGATCGACTGAAGCCAACTTGCCGAAATCCTTCCGTGAGGCAGCCTCAATCCGCCGCTCCAGTTCCCCCTCCGCGCAAGTCAATTCGACAAACACAACCCTCCCGCCCACGGCTGCGACGACCTTGACCGCGTCCTGAACAAAATGTTCGCGTACTGTGCTTTCCGGATTGAAGGTAAAAATGAGAGACACGTCCGCGCGGGCAGCCTCGGCAAAGGCCGCCAGCCAAATCTGTTCCCGCAAGCGAACGAACGGTTCGCTGCCAAAAGGGAAAAGCGAACTAACCAAATCGACCGTCAAATGATTGTGAAACAAACGAAAGCCCGTCAGCGCCGCCAACTCGCGCGCGATAGTCAATTTTCCTACCGCCGGCGCGCCGTGAAGAAATATAAGTTTCATAAGGTTGGTTCGTGGCCGGGAGTATAAGCCAATGCTTCGCGCGAAGCCATTTACTTAACCAACATTTAACCCGCC
>DATGYM010000192.1:0-14259 GCA_035297925.1 Pyrinomonadaceae bacterium
AACCTTTTACAAAGGCATTCGAACTGCGGGAGCGCGTCAGCGAACGCGAGAAGTTCAATATCACCGCGAGATATTATCAGCACGTGGTCGGAGATGTAGATAAAACCGGCGAAACGCTTGAGTTGTGGAAACAAACGTACCCGCGCCAATGGCAGCCGCGCTACGATTTGGCAAGTTTTTACAACAACGTGGGTCGACACGAAAAGGCGGTTGAAGAAGCGCAGGAAGCCATTCGCCTCAACCTGCATGGGCTCCGCCCCTATTCTCAATTGGCTAACGCTTTCGCGAAACTCAATCGCTTTGAAGAAGCGAAGGCAACGGTTGACGAGGCCTTGGCACGAGGGCAGTCTATCTTTTTCCGCTCCCTCATGTACCGCATCGCTTTTGTTCAGGGAGATCGTGCCAGGATGCAGCAGCAGATTGATGAGGCGCGCGGAAAGCCCGAGGAAGAAAGAATGCACTATGAAGAGGCTAGAATGGCAATGTTTAATGGTCAGGTCAGCCGCGCCGAAAAATCCTTACGACGCGGAATCGAGCTTGCCGAACAACGCGAAGCAAAAGATGCTATGTCGCAAACCAACGCAGAATTCGCAATCTGGAATTCCCTTTTCGGAAAATGCAAAGAGACTAAAAAATTAATCGCGGATGCCTTCGCAATGTCACGCGGCGAAGAGGCTCTTAATGGCGGCATTGCTCTGGCTGTATGCGGCGAAATCGACCAAGCGCAATCTATTGCCGATGAATTCGCTAAACGGAAGTCCAGAGACGTGACGAGCATCTCCGTCCTGCCGGAAATGCGAGCCGCCATCGCAATTAGTAGCAATGCTCCGGCAAAGGCAGTTGACTTGTTAGAGGCAACCCGCATTCTTGAACGAGGCTTCGGCATTCCCGGACGCACCACCTACCTGCGAGGTATTGCTTATCTACGGCTAAAAGCCGGATCAGCGGCAATGAATGAATTTCAGAAGATTCTGGATCGCAGAGGGCAGTTTGATACTTCGCCTCTCTTTCCTCTGGCGCATTTAGGATTGGCTCGCGCCGCCGCAATCGCGGGTGATACCACGAAAAGCCGCCAAGCCTATCAGGATTTCTTTGCGCTCTGGAAAGACGCCGATGCGGATATTCCAATTCTGATTGAAGCAAAAAGGGAATACGAAAAGTTAAAGTGAGAATTGACGATTTTTGGCCGGCGCAACGCCGATGCGGGCTCGCCCAACGCTGAAAGCGTTGGCTCATTCGAGCCCAGGGTTGCTGCAACCCTGGGACAGCACAATTAATTGAATGAAGACGCAACCCTGAAGCGGTTGCGTCGAAGGTCGGGGAATCGCAACAGGCGTCGCAACCCCTTCAGGGTTGCGAAAAATCTATTCCCGGCGACGATGACCCAGGGTTTAAAGCAAACCCTAGGCTGAAATTTAGCCAACGCTTTCAGCGTTTCAAACCGCAGGCTGCGGCACTCCCCGGTCGTGGGCTGAAATTAGCCAACGCTTTCAGAGTTATGTTTCCAGCACCAGGCAGCCGCTAAAAAGAATTTGACATCCTCAGTGTCAATCCTCTAGCTTTACGCGCCTGAACTTCTGGAAGTTGTTCATCCTTTAACAAGTCGCTCATCAGCCCTCAGGGTTCCAGCTACCTATCGAGAGCCACCACGAGGTTCAATCCATTCTGACGTGGGCATCACTTCAGATGTTCTGCCAGATATAGAGTTACGAGTGTCCGGCTTAAGACGTAAGTGTACGCCTTCCCGTCGAGAGTCATCTGGAAGCCAACCGGTCCGAGAATGCCTGCAGGGTCAGCCGGTACCACTTCCTTCCACAATTCCCTGCGTCCAGTCAATGCATCGAGACGATAGATCTTGATTGGTACTTCCTGACTTCGATAAACATAGAGCGAGCGGCTGTCAGCAGCCCAACGGAATGCCGTTTCATCAATACCGAGATCAATAATGGGGCGTGGTTCGCCTCCTTCAACCGGGTAAATCAGAGGCTTTTGCGCCTGGTCCTTGGCAACTACGAACTTACCATCCGGAGATAACACAGTCCCGTTTACGCCTTCAGGCGTGATGGGCCTGGGCGGCCCCCCGTCAATCTGCTGGATGTACGTGCGCATGCTGTGCCCTGCTTCTCGTCCCGTGAAGATCACTTGCTTTCCATCAGGTAACCAGCCTCCGCCCAGACCGTAGATCTCGATTCCACCTGGGTCAATACGTCTTACCTCACCAGGGCCGGTGGGCAAAAGAATAAGCTGGGAAGGTGTTGAGAGAGTGGCAAGGACCCACTTTCCATCAGGTGATAATGACCAGACCGCGCCATCGCCTAGCTTAACGGGTTGGGAACCGTCCATCTTGCGCATATAAACCGTATAGTTAGTTCCACTGCCGGCACCAAAATGAGAAAAGATAAAAAACTTTCCGTCCGATGAAAGACCTCTCACGGCGACATTATCCAGCCATGATAGGTCGCGCTCTTTACTCTCACCCGGCGGAAGTGCGATTACTTCGCTGTAGAATCGAACGTCGCCTAGTAGGACTTGTCCCTCGCGCGAGATGTCGTGAACCATCAGGTTGGTTACCGACCGCGCAATCACTCGATGTTGTCCGGAGCGCGTCACTGCCTGTAGAGAAAGTGCCTCACCTTCGCGGGCAGCGGTAAACCAGATCTCGTCTCCCGCCGGTGACCAGGCCAGACCTTGCTCGCGCGACCACTCTTCGGAAAGCAGCGTCTTGGTTCCGGACTGATCGACAATTGCTACTCGGCCACGATCGTCCCACTGAACCTCGTGGTCGAGGAATGCCACAAGATCACCCTTGGGCGAGATGCGCATTTGACTGATCCACCCATCTGTCTCATACAACACGTGGCCAATCGGAAATTCCAGCCGGATGCGGCTGTTGACGTAACGCACTACAGCAAGGTTCTGACCGTCCGGTGACCAATCAGCGTACTCCACGTCTTCAAGTAGTTCTCGCGGCGCACCTCCACTGAGTGGCACGCGGGCGAGAGTGCCGCGATTCGTGAAGAGACCCTGATACTGAGGATGTAACATAACGGCCATCTCCCCAGTCGCAGAGATCGCCAGAATGTCTGCATTGGTGAGGCCCAGAGAACGTGATTCGACGCTGCCTCGGCGGACCGAGAATAATTCACTGGGGCTGCCGTTCCAAGCCGCACTATAGACAATCGTATCCCCGTCCGGCGCAAACCTTGCCGACCAGACTGTTCCTCGCCGAAAAGTGAGCTGGGTGTAGTTGGGGAGTTGAGTTTTAGTGCTGCCGCGACCCAGAAGAAACGCACCAATGCTGGCGCCCAGGATCATTACTATCGCCAGCCACAGCCACCACCGCCGCAGTAACAGCGGCTTGCGGACCGTTGCGATTGCTGACTCGGATAAGGTTGATCCGGAGATAGTTGATCCGGCGGCGAGGGCTTCCAGATCGAATACCAGATCCCTCATGGATTGAAAACGATCGTCAGTTCGTTTTTCGAGACAATGACGGGCGACGCGTTCGAATGCCTGCGGGATATTGCGAGTCGATTCTGAAAATTCGGGAGGCTCCTGGCTGAGGATAGCGCTCATCGTTTCGATCGGTGAATCTCGATGAAATGCGCGCTTGCCTGAAAGCATTTCATAGAACACTGCACCAAAGGAAAAAATATCGGCGCGGTGATCCGCTATTTCTCCGCGAACCTGCTCCGGCGCCATGTAACCGGCCGTTCCCAAAACCACGCCCGGATGAGTGTTCAGGCGCATCGTTTCCGATTCCGGATCGGTGCCAAATTCGCCCAACGGGTTAGTAAGCTTTGCAACACCAAAATCCAGTATCTTGACGTGTCCATCTTTTGTTATGAACAGGTTCTCCGGCTTTATGTCACGGTGAACAATTCCCTTGGCGTGCGCCGCCGACAGTCCCCGCGCAATCTGCACGGCGTAGTCGATGCTCTTGCGCAAAGGCAACGTCGTAGTCTTTAGTCGTTCGCGCAGAGTTTCACCTTCCAGTAATTCTGAAACTACATAGGGCGCATCGTTATGAGTGCCTGCGTCGTAAATGGCAAGTATGTTGGGGTGATTCAGCGCGCCCGCGGCCTTTGCTTCGACCTCAAAGCGTTTCAACCGATCCGAAGCGCGCGCGAGGTCGGGCGGCAGGACCTTAATGGCCACCGCTCGATCGAGTGCCGTGTCCGTCGCTCGATAGACCTGGCCCATGCCTCCCTCGCCTATAAGCGACTGGATCTCATATCTGCCTAGACGTGTGCCGGGCTGAATGATCACTGTTGCTGGATGTGTACCGTTGTTCGGATTGGCGGCGCTTGCAGATCGGAGGCATTCTAGATAACTTCGGCCCAACTTGCCAGAGTGTTTAAAAACAGCGAAATGTCTGACCTCGCATCACCCCAGCAACGTAAGCGCACAACTTACGATCAGCTGGCCCCGCACTATGACGCAATCTGGTCACACATGCGACAACATAAAAAAGACAATTTGATGCGCCCGCCCATTCAGCCCCGTGTAGCGGATAATGTAGCCACTACCTCACTAACTCGGTAACGCCATGGTAACGATCTTCGTTACCAAGCCATGCTCACGAGGCCCTTCACCAACATCCAACGACGTGATTCCTGCAGGCGGCGGTGCGTTCTCAAACTGCAGCGTGATCTCATTTATAAATTTACTCCTCTGTTTTCACGACAAAGAGTTGCCTGCCAGGATCCCGTGCTCTGAGGCTCGCTTCAAACTAGAATGGACTCAGCCAAGCGATCTTAATCGGTGGAACGCAGTGGTTGAAGGCGAAGCATGGAACATTTCGACGTGATGATCGTGGGTGCCGGTCTCTCCGGAGTTGGCGCTGCCTGCCACCTGCAGCAGCGCCACCCGCGGAAGAGTTTCGTCATCCTTGAGCGGCGAAACGCGATGGGCGGCACCTGGGACTTGTTCCGCTATCCCGGCGTCCGGTCAGACTCTGACATGTACACGCTCGGCTACAGATTCCGCCCCTGGCGCGACGCTAAGGCCATCGCCGACGCGCCTTCCATCCTCAACTACATTCGCGAGACCGCTGCGGAGTTCGGCGTAGACAAAGAGATCCGATACGAACACCGGGTGAGGCACGCCTCGTGGTCCTCGGCAGACGCGCTCTGGGCGATAGAAGCCGATACAGGGGAAGCTGAAACCGAGAATTCGATCGCGCAGTTCACATGCAACTTCCTCTACCTCTGCACGGGCTACTACGACTACGAAGCTGGTTACACTCCGGACTGGAGTGACGTCAAGAGATTTCGTGGCCGGATTGTGCACCCGCAGAAGTGGCCCGCAGACCTCGACTACGAAGGCAAGCGGGTGGTGGTAATAGGCAGCGGCGCCACCGCCGTCACGCTTGTTCCTGCGATGGCCGAGCGTGCGGCGCATGTCACCATGCTGCAGCGCTCCCCCACCTACGTTGTCTCGCGGCCCGCCGAGGACAAGATCGCGAACACGCTTCGCAGCGTACTGCCCGCCCGCGCGGCCTACGCGCTCACGCGTTGGAAGAACGTGCTGCTGCAGATGTTCTTCTATAACCTGGCCCGGACGCGGCCCGATCTCTTTAAGTGGATGCTGGCAAGAGGGGTAAGGAACCACCTCGGCGAGCAATACGACCTCAAGCACTTCACGCCAAAATATAATCCCTGGGATCAGCGTCTGTGCCTGGTCCCTGACTCGGATCTCTTCAACGCGATACGCGACGGCCGGGCAACGGTTGTCACCGATCAGATTGAAACTTTCACCGAGACTGGTCTACAGCTCAAGTCGGGCCAGCACCTCAACGCAGACATCATCGTGACGGCGACGGGCCTCGTGCTAAAGCTCATGAGCGGGCTGCAACTCACGGTGGACGGTGCGCCCGTGGATCTGTCGCAGACGATCACCTACAAGGGGATGATGTACAGCGATGTCCCGAACCTTGCCTCCGCCTTCGGCTACACGAACGGGTCCTGGACTTTAAAATGCGACCTGACGTCCGAGTACGTCTGCCGGCTCCTGAAACACATGGACCAGCACGGCTACGCGCAGTGCACCCCACGCCTGAACGACCCCGAGCTCACGGCGGAGCCCGCCATCGACTTCACTTCCAGCTACGTACTGAGGGCGCTCCACACGCTGCCGCGGCAGGGATCGAAAACGCCGTGGCGTTTACACCAAAACTACATGAAGGATCTCTCGATGTTCCGGTTCGGGCGCGTTGACGACGGGACGATGGAGTTTAAGGCGAGGCCGGGCGGGCGCAACGCCGATGCAGGGGTGGCCCAACGCTGAAAGCGTTCGCTAATTCAGCCCAGGGTTGCTGCAACCCTGGGTTCAAGAATGCCCAGGAGATTCTTCGCAACTCTGAAGGAGTTGCGTCGAAGGTCGGGGAATCGCAACAGGACGTCACAACCCCTTCAGGGTTGCGAAAAATCTATTCCCGACGACAATGACCCAGGGTTTCAAAGCAAACCCCGGGCTGGAATTAGCCAACGCTTTCAGCGTTTCCAACTGCGGGGCTGCGGCACTCCCCAGCCTGGGCTGAAATTAGCCAACGCTTTCAGCGTTATGTCATTGAAATTGACAGTGCTCTAAGCGCAATTAGACCCTTACTTGATCTCTTTCATAAGCCTGAGTCGGCGGCTCCCCTTTTTTATGCAGGACGCTCAACTACCTGTGAGTAGAATCTCCGCGTGTTTCCCAGAACGAAGTCGGAGGACTCACCTTCATGGCTCAATCGCTCGCACGACTTTGGAGCCACCTTATCTTCGCAACCAAGAACCGCTTCCCGTTTCTTATCGACAAGAAGTTACGAACTGACCTGCATGCTTACCTGGCGAAGATGCTGCGTGAACAGGATTGCGAAACGCTCATCGTCAACGGTGTTGAGGATCATGTTCATGCGCTGTTTGCATTATCGAGGACACATTCTATTGCGTCAGTCGTCAAGGAGATCAAACGCACCTCTTCTGGTTTTGCAAAGGAGCTTTCAGCGACACTGGCAAAGTTCCATTGGCAGGGTGGCTACGGAGCCTTCTCTGTGAGTCAATCCAATTTGGAGGAAGTTGTTACATATATAGAAAACCAGGAGGAGCATCACAAGCGAGTGACTTTTCAGGACGAGTACCGCGCTTTCTTGAAGGCGTACCGCATTGAATACGACGAGCGTTACGTTTGGGATTGAGTGGCGGTAAGCCCTTCGAAGTCATGAAGGCCGAACGCGTTTGCGAATCTCTGCCCGCTAGTCCTAACGCTGAAAGCGTTCGCTAACTTCAGCCCAGGGTTTGCTTTGAAAACCTGGGTACACTCACGACAGCAATAAATTTTTCGCAACCCTTAATGAAGGCGAGCAAATCTTTAGAGATCGGAATCTTTATGTTATTTGAAGCGCGATTATCGAATCTACGTCGACCGCGGAGCCTTGGATGATTTTAAGGAGACGCTTGACATGATTCGAACTGTTAATATGAGGACAGCTTCGAAATGGGAAAGAGAGAAATAAATCTAAAGCTCGAACGCGGACGTTTCTACGGCAGCACTTTGAGGGAACGCGAGCTGGCGGGTTTCGGATTGACTGAAACCGTCTACCCTCGTCATTTCAAGATCCCCCAACATTCGCATGAACGCCCCTATTTTGGTCTGGTCCTACGCGGAACCTACACCGAAAAATATGGGAACAAGACTCGCATTTGTAAGCCGTCCATGGTGGTTTACCATCCTCCGGACGAGGTACATTCACAGAATTTTTGTCAGACGGAGGGTCGCTTATTCCGCCTCGAAGTATGCCCCCAGTGGCTGGAGGACCTCAACAAACGCGGGTTGTTTCAGAATAAGTCCGCGGATTTCTACGACAACATTGTCTGCCGGCTAGCCATGAGGCTCTACTACGAGTTTTGCGAGTTGGACGAGGCTTCGCCCCTAGTGATCGAAGGCCTCGCGCTCGAAATCATGGGTGAGGTTTCGCGCCCTTCGACATTCGCCTCCAAAAGGCTGCCTCCGCGCTGGCTGCAGCAAGCCAAAGAGCTGATCCAAGCGCGCTCATTCGAATGCCTGACACTTTCTCAGATAGCGCTGGCGGTGAGCGTTCACCCGGTGTATCTCGCTCGCGAATTCCGCCGGCACTACCGCTGTACGGTGGGCGAATACATTCGCCGACTGCGCATTGAAACGGCCTGCCGGAAAATGATCCAGCCTGAGGTCTCAATGGCCGAGATCGCCGTATCTTGCGGCTTCTACGATCAGAGCCACTTTTCGAGAACATTCAAACGGATCATGAACACGACTCCGGCGGCGTATCGCGCCAGGCTCCTCTCACATTAGGTTCTTCTCACGTTAGGTTCATACAAAGCAGTTTCCGATGCTACAAGACCATGCGATGGATTCCTGCTAGCCTTTGCCTTGGCCAAGGCTGTCACTTGAATCGAGGTTCTACTATGAATCTGAATCCATCGTCATTAGTGCTGCGTTGTGGCGCGGTGCTAGCACTACTTTCAATACAACCGCCGCTGGTCTTAGGCCAGGAGACGTTTGAGCCCATTCCCAAGCAGAGTGCGGCGCAATATCACGTCGACTTCGCTCGCAACTTTTTCGCCAACCCGGAGGCGGAGAAAGCGGAACGGGCCAATCTCTACGCCGCACTCAAAGAATTGGAAACCCTTAAGGGGCGGGTTGCCGGTTCCCCCGATAATTTGCAACGTGCTATCCAGCTTCACGACCGCGTGCGGGTGGTCTTTTACAGGCACTACGCCTATTTGTACTTGCTTCACGCCGTCAATACTCGCGACGAGACCAGTTTGGCGGAAAGCTCTGCCCTCGATGCCGAAGTGACTGCGCGCACCGCTTTTGTGCGGCAAGAGTTAATTCAAACCGACGATCGCACTCTCGCCGCACTCGTGGAGCGCAAACCTTCTCTCAAATCTCAGCTTCCTGCCATTGAAGCTATACGGCGTTATCGTCCCTACACGCTTTCGCTAAAGGAGGAGGAAATGCTGAGCACAACCGCGCCGCTCAATAGCGAATGGCAGTCTGATCTTTACGACAAGTTGCGAGCGAGTGCTCACTCGAAGGCTGTAAGCGGTTCAGATCGGAAGGGAATGGAAGACGCATTCAAGCAGGACTACGCCAGATCGGCGACGCAACGTGACCTTTATGCTTTCACCCTTACCCGGATTGCCACGGCGCGCGATAGGCTGGCCCGACTGCATCATTTCACTGATGCGCCCAGCCAAGCGTATTTCAAGAGCTACTGGAGCAGAGCACAGGTGGACGACCTTCTGGAAAGGATCGCCCAACAAGCGGATCTATATAAGCGTTATCAGCGGCTTCGAGCCGACCACGTGAAGAAGATCATGGGGTATCAAGAAGTAAATCTTTGGGACCTGTCGGTCCGACTACCTGGGATGCAGATTCCAAGCTTCACCATTGATCAGGCCAGCCAGGACATACGTGATGCGCTTGCGCCGCTAGGGGCAGAGTACGAGCGTGAGTTGGCGGCCTTGCTCAACCCGTTGAACGGGCGGATGGACATCGTGGCCGGTGATCACCGAAAGCGCGGAGGATTCTCTTTAGGTTTCATCGGCACCGACAGCGTCTTTTTCAGCGGTGGCTTTGGTGGACGCTACAACGACGTCAGGGTGCTGGCGCACGAGTCTACTCACGCCGTACACCGCGAGCTAATGAATCGCAATGGCGTCCTAGCGATGTACGCCGAGGGCCCACATTACCTGTTCGAGTCGTTTGCCATCTTCAGCGAGTTCGTACTTCCCGATTACCTCTATAACCACGAGACGGATCCACGCCTCAAGCAATACTATTTAGAGCAATTCCTCGAGGGAAAAGGCACCATAATATTCAGCGTTGCGCCGGAAGTGGCTGTCGAGCATGCCGTTTATGACGGAGTCCGGCGGGGCAACATCACGGGAGCGGATGATCTGGACGCTTTAACTAAACGAATCTATTCCCGCTATTCGATCTGGCCGGAGAAGCATGACGAATTGAAAGCGGAGTGGATCTACATTACGTTGATGTACGATGATCCCTTCTACGACATGAACTATGTCTACGGCGCTCTTCTCGCTCTTAAGTTCTATCAAATGTACACGAAGGATCCGAAGGATTTCGCATCACGTTACATTGCTCTTATGCGAAACGGTTTCGACGCGCCGCCAGAGATCCTCTTGAAGCGCTTTCTAGGCGTGGACGTGCATGACCCACACTTGCTGTCGGACGCCCTGAATATCATCGAAGCGAAAGTAAAGCTCTTAGAAAAAAGTTATCAGGAATAAGAGTACTTGCCCTCGCGAGCGCGAACCGTGCTAAAAGCAGATTGAGCAATGACACTATGCTGAGACTGTTTCAACCGGAGGGCATGATGTAGTGGCTTGCCGCGGAAACAGGCGTGTCAGAGTCCCTCACATATCTAAAATCAAGGCCTTAGATATGAGCCAATCTCTGTGATGGCCAGCGATCCCCGCAGAGTGTCCGCTTTTTTGTGCCGCCGTGGCTGTACATGGCTTGCTAACGAGAAAATCCGCCACCCACTTTATCAGTGAACAGGGCACGAAAATGGGACGCCGGAGCTTATTGCATGTAAGGATTGCAGGTGACGGCAGTGACGGAATCTATGTCGGCGGCCATGTAACCGCGATTGCTGAAGGTAACATGAAACTCTAAGCTAAGGAGTGCCTGTTTCGATGTCTTCGAGCTCCAACAACAGAACGTGTGGGCGGAAACGCCTCGATAGGCATCATGATGTTGTCGATGAGACAGTCAACTATCTCGTATCAGGTTTTTTGAAGACTGCGTCGTCAATGGAGACGTTGTGCTTCAAGTCATCTATTTTCATCGTGAAATCAAAAGATTCGAAGGCGAAGCGAACACTAAAAGGCACCTTCACGCCATCGACCTCCCTGTAGTCATCCAGGTGGACCTTGACGAAGACGTTCCCGCGGCGCGGATCTCTGCGCGCCATGTCCCAGCGCAATAGCAGTCCGCTTTCCGTATCGAAGAACAATTGCTCCGCTGGACCTTTGACAGGTGTTCCTTCGACAATGTAGACATCGCGCCCTTTAAGGCGGGCCTTTCTATCCAGTCTCATGCTCTGATAAAGGCTCTTTATCTTGCCTGCCCTATAAACGTCGGCGTCGCGCTCAACCTCGGCCATTTCTTTGGGACTTTGATCGCTGAAGGTACCTGCTGGAGTCTGCACCCACCGAGTCTCGCCATCGAAGCCCTTCTTCAACACGCCTATCCTGGGGAACTCGATCACGATCAGAGTTCTGTTTGGCTCCTTCCCCCACGCCTCGAAAGCTCCTTGCTCGGGCGAGACGGAGGTCACGAAGGTACCTTTGGCCTGATAGCTTCTAACCTGTTCGATGGCACTTTGGCCCCCAACGGCTTCCGTGTAGCGTGCAAGTATTTGGTCGACAATGGCAGCTTGATCTGGAGAGGAAGACGATGTCGGCGGCAATCCGTTCGACCGGCTGAGTCGGAAGCAAGCGACTGGCCCGGTGAGAATAATCGCTAGAAGGAGATGAAAACGCGCAAGTCGTCTCATAGCTGTCTATCGATGTCAGAAAAGGCGTCAAACTAAACTATTGAAGTCACAGGCCCAAACTACTCGAGCGAATCGCGCGCCCTCTGGCTTCTTACAAACCCATTTCAGAGGCACATCAATGTACCACCGAGGCTGGAAACCAGCCAAAGAAACCGTCGCCACCGCCGCGAAGTCTCCCCCACTTCTGTCGGCGGATTCGTAACAAGGGGACGGAAATATCCTGGTCGCTCAGGCGGGATACATGATGGAAGCGTCAAGGGGTCAAAGCAAGGCTGGCCAGCGAGGGGCTAACGGTCTCGGGAGGTAGCGCGCCGGCGAAGTCTTCACACATTCTTCCTGACGGGTGCGCTTACTTCCGAAACATTGCGAATGATCCAATCAATTAAGTCCCTGACGGGTCTGCCCTGACAAACAAACCCGTCCCCATCTTCGAGGGCTTTTCCGGCAGAAGCGTACTGCGGGCTGCAGTTGTCAGCCCGGGCCCTTGGCACCCTTCTCTAATTCTGCGGATCTTCTGGAACGGGAAGGACTATCCGTGGCCGGTGACGAACATACTGAACACAATCACCCTGATCACTGAAGCCGCGCGGCTGATTAAAAGTCATCCAGCCGTCATCCTTGCATTCGTTGGCGTCACTCGGCGGACCACAGCGGCGCTCGTTATTCGGGATGTTCACCGTGGTCGGTTTCCCTTGCGGGACGATGAAGGTGTTGTACACCACGACATTCTCCGTCGCGCTGAGATTCTTCGCTCGATGGACGTGGCCGTCCAGTTCCTCGAAAGCGTCTCCAGGACGGAGCGTTACCTCTCCACCACAGCCCTCCTCCACAGTCAACTCGCCGCTTTTTACGACGTTGTAGGCATAGCCGGGATGATAGTGCCACTGCAGCACCTCGCCGGGGCCTATAGTAAGCGTTCGCACGGTCACCGTTGCCGGACCGTCGAAGAGTTCTGAATGCGGGATGGTGCCAACAGCAAGTATGTTAGGAGTTGCCGCATACGCAATGACACCGGCAAGAATGACGATACTTAGGCCGACTGCCAGCGCCAGCTTGTTTCTTAGATGGTTAGTTTTCATGATTGATCTCCTTTTTACTTCGTCCACAAAGAATTAGTTTTGGGAACGGCGTCCGCAAATAAAAAGCACATTGCAGAGCGTCGTTACTGACATTTGGCTCGGATCAACCTCAAGAGGGTGAGGGTCCGTTCGCAAGCCGCCACCGATTGCCGCCCGTGACGCCGGTCGCGGCCGGCGCCGATAAAAAGCGAAACTATCGCCAGGAATCTTGTTACTGGGTTCATGATGTTCTCGCTTGACTGTTTGTGCTTGCCGTCTCTACTTGTTAAGGCGGGAACTCGGGCCGAGAGCTGTAACGGTGATGAAATTCTTTTGCCCGGCTCGGAAATGCTTAGAGTCGCGACACAGTTGTGGTATTTTTCCTTTTCCCCCGGCGCGCCATCCGAAACGAGTTTGTATGCATACGGACTCCTCGCACGAGATCACCCAGCTTTTGGTTGCCTGGGGCGACGGCGACCAGTCAGCCCTGGAAACGTTGGCCCCTCTCGTCCAGGCTGAGTTGCACCGGCTCGCACACCATTACATGGGCCGCGAGCGCCTCAGCCACACACTACAAACCTCCGCCCTCGTCAACGAGGCGTACATCCGGCTGATCGACTGGCAGAACGTGCACTGGCAGAACCGCGCACACTTCTTCGGGGTCTCAGCCCAGTTGATGAGACGCATCCTTGTGGACTTCGCGCGTGACAGGCATTACCTAAAACGCGGCGGCGGCGCACTGCGGGTCTCACTCAGCGAGGCGGCCGCTTTTCCAGTAGAGCGGGGCGCGGACCTGGTCGCGCTGGACGAAGCGTTGACCGCGCTGGCCGATTTGGATCCGCGGAAGGGTCAGGTGGTGGAGATGCGTTTCTTCGCGGGGCTGTCTGTCAAAGAAGTGGCCGAGGTGCTCAAGGTTTCAGCGGAGACGGTGATGCGGGATTGGCGGCTCGCCAAGGTGTGGCTCCTGCGGGAACTCAACAAACAGGGACAAGTGACGAGTGACAAGTTCTCGTAACGCTTTCGCTCGTCACTCCTAATTTGTCACGCTTCTTATGAAGACTGAGCGGTGGCAACAGGTCGAGCGGCTTTACCACGCGGCGCTTGAACGCGGCGCGGAGAACCGCGCTGCCTTCCTGGCGGAAACCTGTGCGGGCGACGAAAGCTTGCGCGCCGAAGTGGAGTCACTGCTCGCGTATGAAGAGCAAGGTGAAGACTTCATCGAGTCGCCAGCCCTGGAGCTTACGGCTAAGCTGATGGCCCAAAGGCAGCGCGCCACGGTGGTGGCCGGGGAGGCGATCAATCATTACAGGATCATCTCGCCCCTCGGCGTAGGCGGGATGGGCGAGGTTTATCTTGCCGAGGATACGCGCCTGGAGCGCAGAGTTGCGCTCAAGTTTTTGCCCGCAGTTCTCACTCAAGACAAAACCCACCTGCGCCGGTTCGAGCAGGAGGCCCGCGCCGTCGCGGCTCTGTCACACCCGAACGTTTGCACGATCCATGAAGTCATCGAGACCGAAGATGGCCGCCACTGCCTTGTAATGGAGTACGCCGACGGAGTGTTGTTGCGGCAGCGCATAGGCCAGGGCCGGATGAATATCAGCGAGGCGCTGGAAGTCGCGGTCCAGGTTGCTTCGGCTTTGGCGGCGGCGC
>DATGYM010000193.1:0-3253 GCA_035297925.1 Pyrinomonadaceae bacterium
GGTCGGGACGCCCGTAGGGACGGCGTGCAGCAACTGTCTTGGATGCCAAGGTGATAGAGATAGAGGGTGTTATCGATAACACTTCCGCCGCGCGCTCAAAGGGCGCGGCGCTGTGAGCATGTGAAGGTAAGATCAAGGTACCAAAACTAAACAGAAACATTCCGTATAACACCCCTAAATTGGGGTCTTATATGGAAACCGTCTAATCCCTAGTTGGGCGGCCAGAAGGTACAGAAAGGAGACCACGATGAGAAACGAGCAGGTGGCACCTGAGACGAAAGGTGTTACGGTGAAGTTACTTGCAACGGTTGACCTTGGCCCTGAGATCGAGGGCATGGCAGGGCGCCAACTTCGAATGCGTATGGTGACCATCGAGCCTAGAGGCGTCTTCGGCCCGATTCACGACCATAAAGACAGACCCGGCATGGTCTACATCCTGCAAGGAACAATCACTGACCATCGAAATGGAGTCGCTACGGACTATGGGCCGGGAGTGGGCTGGCCCGAGGATAGGAACACCACACACTGGCTTGAGAACAGAGGAACGATTCCGGCGGTGGAGATCTCGGTCGATATAGTCAGGCAAGAGTAAGCTCAGGCCCGACATCTAACACGGTCGGGCCTAACACGCGGCTCAACCGGACGCGCTTGAGTCGGCTTCGCCTCCTTTCGCGCGCCGGTTAGCCACAACGTTAGACGTTCTATATATTCGTCGTTCAAACAAGGTGTGAGCCATGAATGAAAACAATCAAACGGTAAGTGTTGAACCGTCCGTGGCTATCCTCCGGATGATCTCGGGCTTTCGGGCTGCGCGAGCTATTTACATTGCTGCCAAGCTCGGCGTCGCCGACCTGCTAAAGGATGAGCCCAAGGGGAGTGGCGAGCTGGCGCTTGCCACCAAAACGCACGCGTCGTCGCTATACCGAGTCATGCGTGCGCTGGCCAGCGCCGGCATTTTCGCCGAAGACGAGAAGGGACGCTTTATGTTGACACCCATTGCCGATACGCTCCGGAGTGATGTTCCTGGCTCGCTGCGCGCCTGGGCGATTTTGGTGTTGGGAGAGGTGCATTACGAGGCATGGGGTGACTTGATGCACAGCGTGCGAACGGGCGAGCCGGCCTTCGAACATGTTTTCGGTATGGGAGTGTTCCAATACGAAGCCCAGCATCCCGAACACGCCAAGATCTTCGACGAGGCAATGGCGAACCTCACAGGAGTGTACAATGCCGCAGTGCTGGCCAACTATCCCTTCTCGACGATTGACAAGCTTATCGATGTCGGAGGTGGGGATGGTCGGCTCATTGTTACCATCCTGCAGGCGAATCCCCAGATGACGGGGGTGCTCTTCGATTTGCCTCACGTTGCCGAAAAGGCAAAGCAGCGAATCGCTGACGCAGGTTTGGTTGGACGGTGCGAAGTTGTTACAGGGGATGCATTAGTCTCAGTGCCAAGCGGAGGAGATGCTTACATACTTTCACGCGTAGTTAACTCGTTTGATAATGAGCGCGCGATCGTGATCCTTCAGAACTGTCACCGCACTATTACGCACAACGGTAAGGTCCTACTTGTTGAGCGGGTCTTACCGGATCGGGTGGAGCATTCCAACGAGGCCCAAGGCTCAGTCATGTCCGACCTCAATATGCTGGTGATGATGAGCGGTGGACGCGAACGCACTGCGAAGGAGCATCGAGCCCTTCTTGAGTCAGCTGGCTTTGCCTTAACGAAAATTATTCCGACGCAATCCGAGGTGAGTGTGATCGAGGCTAGGCCTGCATAAGGTCACAAGCTGGATCCGCAAGTCGTCTAACTTCACACTTCAGACCGATCGCTAGGAGCGCCGGCTGAGCTTTGCGTTAGGCTGATAGAGAATTTTGAACGAGAGCGGTAGAATGCTCCAGTGGGTTAGAATTTCTAGTGGGACTCCAAAAAGGCAGAAGCGAATCTCAGCAAGCATGGCGTTTCGTTCGCAGAGGCAGTTACCGCTTTCGGCGATCCGTTGTCGATGAACATGCCAGATCCCGACCATTCGGAGGGTGAACAACGATTCATCGTATTGGGTATGTCAGACCGTTACCGCTTACTGGTCGTTTCCTACACCGAGAGGTCGCCGCGGACGCGAATCATCAGTGCCCGGTTGGCAACTCGAAAAGAACGAAAACAATATGAAGAAGATTAAAAAGAAAAGGCGACCGTTAGGTTCTGAGGAAGACACGATGCGGGCCGAGTACGATTTTTCAAAAGCGGTCCGCGGCGTGACAGCGGCACGATACGCGAAGGTACCAACGTCGTTCTTCTCGACCCAGATGTTGCAGAAATGTTTCCTGATACTCGCGCAGTCAACGAAGCGTTGCGCACTATGGCGCGCGTGACGCGCACGACTTTGCGACAGCGCGCCCGCAAACGTACAGCATAACGATTGGGTTGAGACGGCCGCGGCGGACCGCGCCTCTCACCCGAAACGTTATCTCATCCGTAGTTGACACGTATGCATCGATTCGGCATGCTCGTGCATATGAGAACAACACTTAACATCGATGATTGTCTCCTAAACAACGCTGTCAAGCTCACCGGAGTAAAAGAAAAAACCTCATTGGTGCGTTTGGGGTTGGAGGCGTTAATCGCTAGAGAGAGCGCTCGTCGCTTGGCCGATCTCGGGGGAACTGAAAAACATCTGCGTCCGATTCGCAGACGGCGGCCCCGCAAGAACGCATGATTCTGGTCGACACCTCGGTTTGGATTGAGCATCTGCGGTCCGGAAACGATGTCTAAAAACTCTGCTATTTAACCAACAAGTCCTTTGTCATCGATTTGTTATCGGCGAGTTGGCATGTGGGATGCGGAACAACCGACAGGAGATTCTCCGTATGCTGATAACCTTGCCGGAATCGCAACTGCTCGAACATGAGGAAGTCATGAGCTTTTTAGACGGACGGCGTCTCTACGGGCACGGTATAGGTTGGGTGGACGCTCATCTTCTCGCTTCAACGCTGCTAACACGGTGCGCAATTTGGACGTTCGACAAACCGCTTCGGAGAGCAGCGGCTGCCTCGAACGTCTTGGCGTGAACGAGATAACCCGCCGCTTGAGCAAATCTCAAAAGATCGCTCAGCGGCATCGCGTTACCGCTACATGAACTGCTTAATCCGAAAAGCTATGCCAGAAGATGCCCAGGAAGCGCGCGCTGTCCTTCGCCGCTCCATTTCGGAGTGTTGTGTCGAAGACCACCACAATGATCCTGAGATCTTGTCCGCT
>DATGYM010000194.1:0-3733 GCA_035297925.1 Pyrinomonadaceae bacterium
ACCAGGCACGTGGTGACGTCAGGGAGGCAAGAAAATATGCCGGTCAACTGCAGCTACTGACGAACGAGCGGCAGTGAACTGGTCAAAGAATTAGAGAGCTTCCGCTGACGAGTACAAGCAGTCGCTCCTCCGTAGTGCGTCACCTCGACTCCGTGCGATGTAACTTCGTTAAAGCGACCTGCATCGAGGGTCTTGCGGAACTCGCGCGGCGTTCCCTGAGCCGATCCAAAAATTCCAATATCATCGCCCCCACGAATCTCGACGAGCTGTCGTGGAACTAAAGTCCGTTGAATATGTTTGACAATGTGCATGCCTGCAGTCTGTTTAAAATCCCCCTTGGTCCCCCTTTTTCAAACGGGGAATTTGCTCCTTAGGCCTCATGCACGCTCTCACACCGTATTGCTAAGGAATTGCGAAGCCAAAAATCAGTCTTTTTCCGATCCGCAGCACATATTCGTTTCATGTAGATGTCATGATGCGGGAATAGTATTTAGCATCGGGACTGGTGCTCGGCGAGACTGATGCTGATTTCCCTTAGAAGATTTGGCCTGACGAGCGCCTAAATAGGGCATCAACTATTGCACCATTGGAAAACATCATGGTTAAGTTGTCATGCGATTGAGAATCCAAGAACACACTACAATGGGTCAAGAAAAGAAAATTTTTCCGGCCTTTCGTTCGCAGAAATTTTTACTTCTGGCGATTGTTTGTTTGCGGTTCCTAGGCTCGCCTGCAATTGCCCAGGAGGCAAAGAACTTCGTTTCGCCCAGGGATCCTTTGAGAGTCAGGCGGGTGCTGATCCTGCACTCATTCGGTCGGAATTTTGCGCCCTTCACTGCTGTATCCACGACCTTCCGCGCGGAACTGGCCCGGCAGTCAGCGGCTCCGATCGACTTCGTCGAGGCTTCCTTGGAATCCACGATGTTTGCCGGAGCCGGTTCCGAAGCTCCCTTGGTCGAGTATCTACGTGCCCTCTTCACGCCGCGACCCGCAGATCTGATTGTGCCGATCGGCGCCCCGGCAATGTTTTTCTTGCAGCGTCACAGCGACACTCTTTTCGCAGGTGTTCCAGTACTGGCAGTAGCCGCCGACAAACGGCGCGTAAGCGACTTGATTCGCAATGGCAATGTAACCGCATTCGGGATCGGTTTGGATCTCGCCGGGACCGTCGAGCATATTTTGCGGATTTTGCCTAAAACCAGGAACATTGAAGTCGTAACCGGCAACTCGCCCTTCGAAAGATTCTGGCTGACAGAATTCCAACGGGATACTCACCACTTAACCAAACGCGTCCAATTCAATTGGCTCAACGAGCTTTCATTCCAGGAGATAGACCGGCGCTTGTCCAGGCTCCCGCCTGACTCAGCGATCGTGTATTTCCTATTGGTGCTGGACGCGGCCGGTGTGCCGTATGAACAAGAACGCGCGCTAGATGTGCTTCGGCGCGATAGCAACGCCCCTATCTTTGGCATCTTTGACCATCAACTCGGCCGGGGCATCGTTGGCGGCCCTCTGTCTCCCTACCAGGAAGTGAGCCGGCAGTCGGCAAGGGCAGCGCTCCAAATACTGAACGGAATGCCCGCAAGCGCTATCAAACCCGTATTCTTGGGGCCGGCGGCACCAGAATACGACTGGCGCCAGCTTCGTCGTTGGGACATCGACGAATCATGGCTGCCAGCAGACAGCGTCATTCGATTTCGTTCGCCGACAATGTGGGAGCAATACCGTTGGTACATTATCGGAGGGTTAGCCATCATCGCGGTTCAGGCACTCTTGATTGTTGGGTTGCTCTTCCATCGTGCGCGGCGCCGCCGAGCCGAAGCGGCTCTTCGTGAGAGCCGGGAATTGATGACACTTTCCACTAATGCCGGTGAACTGGGCCTATGGGCGCGCGATTTGGAATGCAATGATCTGTGGAGCAATCCCCGTTTGCGCTCTCTGTTTGGCTTCGGCCGGGACGACGTGCTGCGGTTGGAGGACATGATTGATCGCATCCATCCCGACGATCGCGCGCGAATTATTGTTCAAATCGAGCGCGCGCAGCGAACCGGGGAGCCTTTTGAAGATGAATTTCGCGTGCTGATCCCCGACGGTAGTGAGCGATGGGTCGCGACAAAAGGCCGCACGGTTGCTGAAACGGGTGGCAATGGCGCACGCAGTATGGGGGTTATGTTTGATGTCACCGAGCGTAAGCGGGCGGAGCAAGATCTTCATGCTGCCCTGGTGGAGATCCGGCGCCTGAAAGAGCAGCTCGAAGAGGAGAATCTGTATCTAAAGGAAGAGATTTCCGAGGTCAAAGGTTTCGAGGAGATCGTCGGCAAGAGCGACGCTTTGAAATACGTGCTCACGCGAGTCGAGCAAGTGGCCAAAACAGACGCCACCGTGTTGTTGCAGGGCGAGACTGGCGTGGGCAAGGAACTCATTGCGCGAGCGATCCACGAAAGAAGTTCCCGATCCGCCGCGCCGTACATCAAGGTGAACTGCGCGACGCTGCCTGAAGCTCTCGTCGAGAGCGAACTGTTTGGACACGAAAAAGGCGCCTTCACAGGCGCGGACCGCCGACGCAAGGGGCGATTTGAGCTTGCCGACGGCGGCACGATCCTGCTCGATGAAGCGGGCGAGTTGCCTCCGGGCACGCAAGTGAAGCTTTTACGGGTTCTCCAGGAAGGCGAATTTGAGCGCGTCGGCGGTTCAGACACCATTAAGGTCAGCGTGCGTGTCATTGCGGCAACCAACCGCAAGTCGCATGACGAGGTTGCGGCGGGCCGGTTCCGGCAGGATCTTTTTTATCGGCTCAATGTCTATCCGATAACCATTCCCCCGCTGCGCCAACGACGGGAAGACATTCCTTTGCTGGTGAGCCATTACGCGCGCGAGATAGGCGACCGCTTGGGTAAGAGCATCCATGAAGTTCCCGCGCAAGTGATGCATGAATTTACCGGGTACAACTGGCCTGGTAACGTTCGGGAGCTGCAAAATGTGATTGAACGAGCGGTGATTATTTCATCCGATGGGGTATTGCGTCTGCCTGAGCCGCTGGTTCAGGCGACGACCGAGCCCGTCCGTGAAAGTGGAGTCTCGAACGAATCGACCACCGTTTCGTCGTTGAACGAAGCAGAGCGCGAACACATTCTGCGCGCACTTGAGGCCACCGGGTGGCGTATCAACGGGCCCAACGGTGCGGCGGCGATGCTGAAACTCCATCCATCGACACTCAGGTTTCGCATGAAAAAACTCGGCTTGACCAAGATCTCGGGTTACACCTCGGCGCAGACGCAGAAATCAAATTTGCACTAACGGAAGACTCGTAACTAGAGTGATGGGGTAATGGAATGACGAATTAAAGCCGAATACTGCTCTCCTCGCAAGGAAATGTTCAGCGAAGAATTTTCTATGTGTGCTTCAAAAGGGAGTTTCCGATCATGAAAATTAAACACGCGCTTTTCCTGATGTTGGTCGTTGTTCTCGCCGGCTGCTCTCCCTACGTGCTCGCGGTCAAGGAGACCTACGAGGTCGCCACCGATCCTCGTTCACTCATGACCCAAGCCACTGACACACAGGCAGAATTGCAGATCAAGGCCGCCCTGCTCGTCTCGCCGGTGCGAGGCACCAGCGGGATCGACGTGTACTGCCGCCAGGGAGTCGTGGTGCTCGTGGGCGTGGTGCCGCCGGGCTCACAGGCCGGTCAGGCGGCGGTGAGCATCGCGCGCCAGACGTCGGGTGTGAAGCGGGT
>DATGYM010000195.1:0-5050 GCA_035297925.1 Pyrinomonadaceae bacterium
CGTAACTTGCGAGACCACACTTCATCTTGCCAATTGGAACGAGTCCTTTCGACGCCGTTCACCATGCACAATTCGCTCAATGATGAGACCGTGCTTAGCACAGAGGTCCCGCAGAAATCTCTCGTCGTATGCGATCGCTGCTTCGGGAAGTTACGGATTTTCAACACGACAGGTCCGTGACGTTGAACTCGTACGCAAATTTCGGAGAAGTTAAGCCTGCCGCGATATTTTCCCGCGACACTGTGTCCAACCCAGCGCGGCGCCGCAACCAAACTAAAAACAGAACCTAACCCCGAAGGTCACGAGGATCACGAAGTTCAAAAGTATAATATGAATTAATCCCCGTGCCCTTCGTACTACTATGCCTGACAATTTTCGCAGCTTGCGCAAACATTTGGGTTCAAGATCCTCCGATATTCCGCGCGCCAAGAAAGCGAAGCTCGCCAAGATTCAGATTTTATTTTGTTTTCTTTGCGGTCTTTGCGTGCTTTGCGCGAGATATTCCGAAATTTGGTTGCGGCTTTGCCGCGCTGTGGGCTCCGTGGTGAGAGCCTATTTTCTCGTGGATTCGACAACTTACGATCGGGACGCCGGTGAAGGCCGACATCGGCCGCTACCATTTCCGCGGCTCGGGTACTGCGCGAACAACAAATTGATAAGCCAACAGTGTTTTCCGCAAACGGACGGCCAAATAATGCAGCTCGTGAAGTGGCGCAAATATCGCCGTATCCGTTACTGGAAATACTAGTTGCACGGCCAATGGTGTTGGCACCACTTCAATGACACGAAAAGAAGCGGCCGCAATCATTTTTTTGAGGGTCGCGAGTGTGTAAAAATGAAGATGGGTACGATCGAGAATTCCCCGGTCGCTGTATTCCCATCGACCGAACAAAAGCATCAAGCGAATGAAAAGATTGGCTACGTTGGGGAGTGAAATAATCACTTCGCCTCTATCGTTCAGGCATCCCACCGCACGCCGCAATACGGCAGCGGGGTCCACCAGATGCTCCAATACGTCGCCGAAAAGAATAAAATCGAATTCGTCTTTGTACGGAAATCCAAATGCCTCGATATCCGTGATATGAAAGCCATCGTAGAATTCGCGCGCGCGTTGCCCCAGAGAACAATCCCTCTCGACGCCGACGAGGTAGTGGCCCTGCTGCTTCAAAATCGCTCCTAGATACCCATCGGCTGTTCCTATATCCAAGATTCGAAGCGGACGGTTTGCATTTCGAATGAATTTAAGCGTCCAGTAGTGACTGTTATATTTAAACTGCTTTAGCTTATAGGGGCGCAAACTCGACTTTTCTGCCATTATTCTGCTCTTCGATACCGCGCGGGGAAACACTCGAACTGCTTTTGCGTGAGTAGCGACCGATGATGCAGCTCGTAGCGGGCTAACAGCCACAGAATGCTGAATCCATAGACCGTACTGGCAACAAAACTGGCGCTCGAAGCCTCAGAAAAGTAACGCGTCGGCACGGGAACTTCCTTGATGCGAAACCCCAAGTGAACAATTTGCACTAACATTTCTTGGTCGAAAACGAAGTTGTCGGAATTCAACAGAAAAGGAACTTCCTCCAAAACCTTCCGGCTAAACGCGCGATAACCCGTGTGGTACTCCCTAAGATTTTGCCCGAGCACGCGATTTTGCACCCCCGTAAGAAACCTGTTGCCCAAATATTTCCACCACGGCATGCCCTGCTTCACAACGCTGTCGCCCATGAAGCGTGATCCCAGGACGACATCGGCTTCACCGGCCTCGATCGGCGCTACGAGATCAGGGAGCAACGTCGGATCGTATTGATAGTCGGGATGCAGCATGACGACTATTTCAGCGCCGGCCTTTAATGCTTCGGTATAACAAGTTTTCTGGTTGCCGCCGTAGCCGAAGTTCCGTGCATGGACAAAGACCTCGAGTTTCAGTTCCTTGGCGATCTGCAACGTTTCGTCTTTGCTGCCATCGTCGACAAGAATGACTCGATCGATGTTGTCTTTGGGAATCGCTTCATAAGTAATGCGCAGCGTCTTGGCTGCATTGTACGCTGGCATCACCACGACTATTTTTTTCCTATTTGGCATTGACACTCCAAGAATAACGATTTCCGAGTTTGCTTTTATTCATCGTCTACCTGGTGCCTTCTCAATTTATCTCAGCCCCACCGACATTCCCGATTCCTCGCGCTGTTCACACCCTTGAGCACATTGCGCAGCTGTTACGACGACCTAGATCTTTCGGTCACGATCTGCGGCCCGCACCGATCAGGTCTACGCTCATTCCGAACTAAACCTCGGGGACGTTTAACCTGCAGATTAAGCAACTTTTCCACAGGGTCAAAATAGGTGGCTAAGCATACCCCACCGAGCTTCATGACACGCGCTATTTCTGCGATGTAGTTGTCTATGTCTTCCGCAACCATGTGAGTGAAAACAGAACTGACGAAGACGACATCAAACTCATTATAGTTCCATCTATAGACCTTTGTTCTTCGGTCCGGTGTCAAAAGCACGGTTCGTTGTTCTCGGCATAAAAGAGATCCTGCCAGCGATGTTGCGTCATCAGTTTCCCAAACGCCTGATCCAGCTTCACATGATCTACTACCTTCACGAGCCTCAGAACGCTTTCGGACACTACCCGGAGGCCTTGGTCTTCGGAAGCCTGGGTCAGCCACGCGGAGAAAACATCCATTTCGGTCGTGGGGTCGTTGACAACCTGTCGCGCGAGCAGGGCCCGAAGGCGATTGCTGTCCCGAACTGGATAAAATAGCAAAAAGTCACTTGGTACAAATTCTTTGCGCCGAACCATGATAGGACGGATCCAGTCGATCGGCCTTTGCATTTGAAATGTGGGCGCCTCTGGCTTAAGCAAATTGCGATAGATCCCCTGTGCCTCGACTACGCCGGGCCGTTCATCTGCGCCGAGAACATAGATATTTAGATTTCGTGCCTGGCTCTGCGCCTCTTGGACCAGCAAATTGCCCATCTCGACTTCTTCGCGAAAGTGTCCCGACGATAGATTCACTCCAAGGATATGCTGCCACTGGATGGAAGGCGTCTCCGCAAAGAGCAATGCGATAACCACCGCTAGCGGCGCCATGCAAAGCGCGGCTAGCGTGCGCCGAGACCACTTCGGCAAATGTACGGCTGCTTTCCCTAAAATGTCGGGAAGAGCCACGACCAAAAAAGGCAGCACGAAGGGGTACATGTATCGCATCTGTGGGCCGGCGAACCATATCCACCAGACGATTCCCAGACAAAGGGTTGCCAGTACTGCCAGGAAACGAAAATCTTCCCGGCGTCCGTGGCGCCGCAGCACGCGAAAAGCGATGGAACCGAGCGAAAGTAGCGTCGCAGCAACTGACATGTAAAACCAGTGCCATCCGAACGACGTATGGACCTGAGATGCGACCAGGCTCCAAAGCGGCGTGTTCTTGAACATATCTCTGAGAATTTTCAGCGCGTCAACTTGCATCGTAATATTCCGCTGAGAAAGATATTCTGATTTAAAGCAGACAACCGCTGTACCGAAAAAAAAGACTGCCAAAAGAGTCGCGCTCCAGATGGAGTAATTTCTCAGCAACTTGTCCTCGCGCCATCTGGCGAATATCGGCCCGTGTATAATGAGCAGTTCGGTAATCCAGAAAAAGTAGAAGAGTGGCATAAGAAGTAGACTAACCGGCTTGACGAGCAGGGTAAGCGCCCCTGCGAGACTCCCCACCGTGGCGAGGCGGATTGAGCATCGCCGAACACTCACCAGTAGGAGCGCTGTCGCCAAGGCAGCTAACGCTGCGACGAAGCAATCCACATACCCCCAGTCGTAAGGTGACGTAAAAGCGGGGTTCCTCTCAAATTGATAGAACATCGGCAACGACGCAAGCATGAGCGCCCCGGTGAGATTGGTCCAACTCTGCCCCGGTTGGTATGCTCGTGACTCCGCTAGCAGCCAAAAGCCGACCACGAATAGGACGATCGGATAGTAAATGGATCGAAATAAGAACGCACGGAAATTACGAGAGAATCCGAGCGGGCTGCTGAGCAGCATTGTCCCCGGAGGCCGGATCGTCGGATCGACATTGAAAGGATTTACCAGCCGTCCCATACCCCATTCCGTCCAAACCCTTGCTCCTTTGGTATAGTAATGCATGGCATCGTAGATTGGCGGCGCGATGGCGCGATTGGTCTTCTGGTGAATGCCGATGCCCAGCAACAGCAAACACAACATGAGTATCGACACCGGCGCATGCCTTGAGAATCGGCCACGAGATGTCTTGGAATTCTCTAGGTTCATAGAGCAGACGCGGTAGCGTCGGAAGAGGTATTGGCCTGTCTGACCGATCTATTTATCCGTCAGATGCCGTGCTACCTGGGAGGTCAGGCACTCTCGACTGTACAAAAGCCAGCCCAGATATCCAAAGCTTTACCTTTGCGGCGTGAAACCAGGTCACCCCTTGATCATTCTATATACGCGGGAATAACCATACGCCTCCTGCTCGACCCCTGGAATCGCAGTGCTGTCGATATTTCGTTTCAGCGGATTTAGTATCGCAGGATCATTTACGATAGCTTCGAGCACGGTTTGGAGGTGGCGCGAGTCTCCCATCTTGAAGAGAAAGCCATTAAAACCATCTTTAATTTTTTCGGCCATGCCGCCCAAATTTGTGGCGATAACGGGAATGTTACACGCTAGCGCCTCGTGTAAAGTCATGGGATAGTTTTCGTAGCACAGTGAAGGGACAACGACAACATCAACATTACTGAGGACTTCACCTGTCTGACTTTCCGGAAATACGCCGCAGAATTCAATGTTACCGTTTGTTGCAGCCATCGATGTTAAGCTTTTCACATATGACTCGTCCGGACCAGAGCCATAGATTTTGAGCAGAGCGTTACTGGGGTTTAATCGCTTGAAAGCCTCTACAAGCACGTGGGTCCCCTTATGATGATTAAAGGATCCAGCGTAACAAAAGACTATACGATCACCGTTTGCATAGGTCCTTTGATTCCTCTTTAACTTCTCAAAACTAAGACCGTGATGGACGACTTTCACTGC
>DATGYM010000196.1:0-3857 GCA_035297925.1 Pyrinomonadaceae bacterium
CAATGTGCCGAAGATGTAATCGCGCGAACTGGCGCGGTTCGAAGGCAATTTTTTACAAACATTTTGGACCAGGCCGGAATCATTCCACAGAGGTACCTCGTGACGCGATCGAAAATTCATATGAAAAACAAATAGGCCTGAAATGGAGGCGACCAAATATTTATGAACAAACCTTTGCTCACCGACACCGGACTGATGAAGCGACGACAGCAGCGGTTCCTTTGGATGAAAGCGTTCAGCCTCCTTGGCCTAGCGCTATCAGGTTTGCTCAACCTAGATCATCCGGCATGGGGGCAGTCCAGCCGCGTTCTTCGAATCTATTTAGCTCGTCACGGAGAGACAGACTGGAATGCTGAACACCGCTTTCAAGGACGTACCGATACCGTTTTGAACGCAACGGGTCTGCAACAAGCCGCCAAACTTGCAGAGTCACTCAAAGGAATTCATTTCGATGCGGTTTACTCCAGCAGTCTTCGCCGCAGCCGGGATACTGCCGACATTGTCCGTGGCGAGGTCCCTCTAAAAATCGTCGCTGGGTTGAATGGACGGGGAGTCGGGAAATTTGAGGGCAAATTTTTGGATAGAAGAAAAGATCCGTTGACCTCAGAGGAATACCCGAAACGCAGTCGCGATCCAGATGACGAGCTTGACGGAGGGGAATCGTTGAACCAATTCGATGCGCGGGTCCACGCGACAATAGAGGATATCTGCAGCCAACATGGTTCGGGGACAATTCTCGTCATCGGCCATGCCGTCACAAATCAAATGATTCTCCGCTGGATTTTTCATCTGGCTCTGCAGCAAGCCATTTCAATTAAGCAGGCGAATGACGAGGTTTACTTGATTGAATTGGACGGCAGCAATGCTCCGCGCCTCTGGAAACTGATTACGGAGGCGAATCTTGGGGATCTATGAAAATTGCGAAATGGTGCTGGCATAACTAGATGCTACGACAGGCCGCTGGTTCCAGAAAAACTGCAGACGAGGACGATGACGTTGTAACCATTATCACGATCTATTCCGCAAATGGCACAGAACCGATGTCACCGGTAAACTGCTGTCCAGCCATGAGGTCTTGCCGGGCCGCAAAAACCGCCGGAGCCTTTCATTTCTGGGCGTAGTGTTTGATACAGCGATAGCGTCGCGTAGCGGCCGAGTTGCGTAGACAAAATCCCGCCAATTCACAGGAAACCCGTTACGCCGAACGTCTTAGCGCGAGCGGATCGACTGATCAGGTGATGCAAAAAAATTCGTGCAATGCAAATTGATTGCAAGAAATATAAGGCATGGTGGGCCCCATGTTGGGACGTATCTCGGGGGTTGAACGAAAGGAAAACCAGATTGCGGGTGCCTAAACAAGTTGTTTTCCCATTAACTGTGCCATTTTTATTTTTAATGCGCTCTTCGCCGTCTCAGATTTGTACCACAAGAGCGATCGGTCAACGAAGACAACCGCCACCGGTTCGCTAGAATAAACGTCCGGGATGGCGAGTTCACGCTCATCGGTACGTTGCTCTAATGATTGAAGCGTAACAAGCAAACCGTAGTCGGTATCGTAGAAGCCGATCATATAATCGATCATATCATTGTTTTTGCTTGAAAACGTCTCCTCGCCAATGACTTTTCTGTTACAAGTCTCCAAAAGCTTTTGAACTTCCGAATTCATTGTTTTCGAAATGAATTCCCGTCTTTCGTCTGCGGAGGGATTGGGCGCCACAAGTGTAAACAGTAATAGTCCTAAAAATAGGACCGCGTAAAAAGTTTTCTTCATAAAGCTACTCTATTTTTATTTGCCTTTGACGCGCTCCGGTCTGGGGCAGCTGCAACCCCTCCAAACGTCGCGTTCCCCGGGAGGTTATCAACCCGCACGCGTTTACAGTGGCAATCCATGTGCCAACAGGACTGCGTGAAATTAGTGAGCACAATGTTTGAATAAGTAGACACTCGAGCGAAAGTCGGTAGGAAATTTACTACCCGCTTTATGATTAGCCTCCGTATGTAGGCCGTCGTATTTACCAAGACTCGGGCGTTTTCAGACACGGCTTAGTGGGGGATCGCCCAGCGCCGTGCTGATGGTGTTCTCAATCCCGCAAAACAATTAGAGAAGAAATTTTGTCCGGCTTATTTGCCGACAAGGGCGAAGCCGCATACATCGGCACCGCCATGCGTGTCCTGGCGGAGATCATTGCGAGCGACGGATCGCTGTTGGTCACGTTCAATCACGCTACTAGACTCGCCGTCTCGATTCAGCCAGACTGAATATATTTAAACGACGATGCTCTGGAGGGAAAAATGGTTATTGAGGTTAGGTATCAGACGAAGCAAGACGCCAAAAATCCACACACGCAATTGACGTCTACTCAGTATTTTGAGTGTGACGAGATACCGAATCGCGATGCCGTCGCAAGAAGACTAAGGTCAACGGGTGTCGATTTCGATGAAAACACAATATCAATCAACCCGCGCGAGGATGACGATGCTGAGACGATGCGCGACGGAGGCATCCCCATTCTGCCGTTCTGATTAGCAAATGATGCTGGAATGCTTTTATTAGAACGAACAAATTGGCTTTCGCATCGGAAAAACCATCTCGTCATCCTCAATTCTTATCGCTTCTTTGCCTTGTGCCCTGTTTCACACTGATTCTATTATTGACGACGACACCGACCTGAGCAGTTTTTGCAAGTTCCACCGCTTTGTCACGCATGGCTTCGGAATCGACTGTGCCGGACAATGTGACTTCATTCTTTGTTACGTCGGCCTCGACCTTTAGATTCGTCTTTCGCAGCTCCTTCTCCTTTCTCAACATAGATTCCACTGCTTGTTCCAGCTTGGTATTTGCCTCACGAGGACTGCTAATACCTTGTGCGCCTTTTTCGACGACGGGTAAACGCTCCTGCGCTTCGATTCCGTGAAATACAGAAAGCAATGTCGCTATTCCTAGAAACAGAATAACCATAAATTTACTGACTGCTATATCTTTTAGCGTTTTATTTATTTTATCGCTTGAACGCAGCGTTGACAGCGTTCGCGAGATTAATTTGCGACGCGCTGGACGAGTATGTCCTGATTTCGCAAGTAGGTCGCTTGGAAAAAGCAGTTGAGGCGGCTCAAAAACGCTCTACTTGGCCGATTCCTAAACCATCACTTCTGTTGCCGTCTGCTCGCCAACAACGCGATGGCCGCAATTGCTGCGAAGACGGCACCAGCCAGAAACGTAGCTGGTGGGCCGAGTGAATTCCAGAGAGAGCCTGCAATGACACTTGCCAACAGCATTGCACCACCACTAACAAGATTAAATATCCCGAAGCCTGTTCCGAGAAGTTCCCCAGGAGCGGTATTTGCTACAAATTTCGACAGCAAGCCTTGTGTAAACGCCATGTGCAAGCCCCAGAGTCCGGCCCCAACGAACACAATCAGTGGTGATGCAGCAAAGGCAAGCGCGAGGTCCGCAGCGATCAGCAGAACTAGTCCGAAAAGCAATAATGTGCGCGGGTTCATGTGGTCGGCAGTGGCTCCCGCTGGATAGGCAGCCCCGGCGAAAAAGACGTTCATCACAATCAACACGACCGGTACATAGCCGAGCTGAAGCCCGACGTTCCGCGCACGTAGCAGTAGAAACGCCTCGCTGAAGCGTGCCAGCGTAAAGACCGCTCCAAGCAGCACGACCAGCCAGTAACGGGAGGAAAGGCGCTTGGCATCAGCAACGGTGAGCGGTGCTCGGCCCGAGCTATCTGCATATGTGTGCTCGGGCTCGTCCACATATCTAACTAGCAACGCTACTGAGATGAAGGCTGGTAAAACGGCGACCCACATCACCGTCCTTATGTCATTGCCAAACCAGATCATAAATACCA
>DATGYM010000197.1:0-2336 GCA_035297925.1 Pyrinomonadaceae bacterium
ATATGGGTACTGGGCAGGTGATAAATTTGCCCGTAGAGTTTCTGTAAAGATGAAATCAAGTCAAAATGACCGGTTAAGGTCGTTTGTCGACAATTTGGAGAAGGCAAATTTCTTCGAGAGCATCGGCTTGGGCACAAAAAAATGAAGAGCGCTAGTCCTCGGAAGCGCTAAGTTTCTCGCAATCCTTGCGACGTAGAGAATTTGAAGACTGTGACCATAGAGCGTTTAGCGATCTTTCCCTGAATATGCCCGGCTACCTTTTCTCCTTGGCCGACGTCCTGAAGGCGACACGGCACCGATCTTCGCAGGTGCGTGTTGTCTTGGCCTACGTCGTTTGAGGGTGCGAAGAAAATCCATATCGTTGTTAGCCAGCTCGCTCCGGATGTTCAAGCGTCGAATCTAAAGTTATGTGTATCTCCGGCTCCAGGTTTTTCCCTGCCTGGGATTTAGGTGGAACGTACCCGCAGTTGATGCAATAAAACCCTTCAGTAATTGTTGCTTCGCAACGTGGGCACGTCATAGGTTCATCAGCCAACAGACCGATCAATCGTCTTCCTCGGCCAGTGGCACAACCCGGATCTATTATCTTTTCTGCCGGCGTCCGCCCTCTCATTTAAATATTCGGCGATCCCTCGTCGTATACGGCGGCTATTTCGATATTGGTCAATCTTGGGCGCATTGACGAAGCCGAACCGAATCACGGCGACGCAGAGAATGCCAAGGACCCATAGATTTCCGTTGAAAACCTTTTCAAGAGCGATGAGTGCAAGGAACAGCAGGGATAAAAATATGAAGTAATCGAAAACACGCTGCATTTCGCAGATCCTCTATCAGAGGCTAGAGCAATGCTATTGCCGTCTATGAAACGGGCTAAGAATTACACAAGCTGAGCACAGGCTTCCTAAGGAGTCCTAGTATGGCAAACGCCAGGATGCCTCAGTTTTCTAGGCAAGATGTGGCAATGGGCACTTTAGCCCATAGCCCATTAGTAAAGTGTGGATTATGGCATTGTGGACGAGAATGACCGGTGACGCATGGTGACGCACTTTTGATAAAGTCTCTATGAACGACGACTTTCGGCAGACGCCATTATGATTTGAATTTAACTAAGCTTTAACTAAACTACTGAACAGTATCGCAAATTAGGACGAGAAAACGTCAGGTGATCTATACGAAAACTAGGCGGATAGCGCTAGACAAGTCTAGCTACAGTAGCCGGATAACGGCAGCTCTGCAGGTTAATGACCTTCCTTGCACGAGGTTCTCGGGCCCTTATGTTTCCATAGTCACAAAGACTCAGTACAACAGCTACTGTAAACAACCAGCATTGTGCGTCTTAACTGACGTGACTGCAGTAAGCGGCCACTATGGCTTTGTTGATTGCACCTGAGAACAAATGCGGGAGCCTCCTTCCCGCAGGTAAAGCTGTCAATTTCCGTAAAAAAGTTACGCGGGGAGCGCGCAAATTTCTCTCCTTCTTGTGTTGCGCCTCCGTGAATGACTAAGCTTACTCAAGAAATAAAACATAGAACAGGCTAGGAGAACACGGCTGGAAGCGGTACACAAGAGGCGTTGGCGAAACCAGAGCGCAAATGTTTGGGTTCGTGAAATGAGTCCAGAGGACTCTAACCCCACAGAATTCATGGACCCGCGCGATGATGCCATCCGCGAGGCAGTGAAGGGGCTTTTGGCAAAACGGTGTAGGCGTAACTGTTATGCTGGTCCTCCTTCAGGTGGCCTGGATAAACAACCCTACAATCGTCCCAGCCATCGCTTACTGCATCGCGTCATTCAGCTTCGGGCTTCTCTCGACTGGTGTGCTCCAATTGTTGCGGCAGAGAGCATCATCGGCGTTTCAAACTGGCCGGATGGCTGCGTTTAGGCGGTTCCGACAGTACTGTCTCGTTGCTGCACTCCTATCCCTCATAGCGTTCATTATCGGTTTTGGTATCGCAATGTTCGGCGTGTTGCGGCCCTGACTCGGTGAAAACCTGCCGACCAGGCGACGCATTCGCCCTCTCCGAGGTCTGGCGTGGAATTAACGTCGAATCTCGCGCGCAATTTTGTCCGCACCGATAAGTCGTATGATGGTTCAGGTCAAGTTTAACTAGTATACGCAAAACAGGCGCCTTAAAACTGTGACAAATGTCGAAAAGCTTGCCGCCGCGGCGCTCCGGACAGCCGATCGGACGCGATCTCTTTTCTCCTTAGCTTTTTGCACCAGCGAACAGCGATTCGAGTGAAGAGTTGCCTTTGACGTTGGGACCGGGCGAGTAACCTCACGGGCGCGCCGTTGCGCAAGGCGGAATCTGGAGAGCCGGGAATAATCGGAGTGG
>DATGYM010000198.1:0-10717 GCA_035297925.1 Pyrinomonadaceae bacterium
CGGTATTTACTCGCCAGAATCTGAGCTTGATCAGAGCTTCCTGAACATTGCCGAACATCAGGAGCATTTCATGTGGCAGCCACTTTCTCATGTGCCTCCTCTTTGCTCCGTCTTGCCGACAGAATGATTGCGAGCAGCAACAAGAGCGCGAACGCAAACAGCGCGTAAGAACCTGGTCCGGGAAAACTGTTAACGGTGAAGTTCGCAATCTGCTTTGATCCAAAAAACGGCGGCACAAAGGGTGGAACCTTGATCGAAGCAGTCGGATCCAGATTGTGGCCATACATGTAAAGCCGGTGGTAGAAACTCCACATCGAGAACAAGCCGAAATAGGTGAAGAGCACGAACACATCAACAAGGTTGGACATCTTCCCCAGCACCATTGCCCTCAGTGCGAGGATCATCAAGAGCCCGATCACCAGCGGCACCCACGTGAACTCGCTGAAATCACTCTCGAGCAATGGGCGCATGCCGATGTAATGATTGAGCGAGTTGATCTCCCTCAGGTCGTCGCGGTTGGGCGTTTTCCCACCTTCCAATTGGTAGGAATAAATGTGCAGGAACAGTCCGTCGGTATACTGGTTTGAGTAGAAGCTCATGTTCCAAAGCGGGAAGAAGTAAG
Organism: Pyrinomonadaceae bacterium; assembly: GCA_035297925.1. Classification (GTDB taxonomy): domain Bacteria; phylum Acidobacteriota; class Blastocatellia; order Pyrinomonadales; family Pyrinomonadaceae; genus PSRF01. The sequence continues at coordinate 623 of DATGYM010000198.1, forward strand.
AGGGGAGCAACGCCAGGACTGCGACGAGGATTAGAACTCGGCTCTGCAACGAAAGCGGCCGCTCGAAGAAAGTTGTTTCCTTCTCAAGAAAATCACTCATGTTAAAACTGCTCCTCTCTTGCTGCCTTTCTGATCCTCTGCGTAGTCTCCGCGATCTTTGCGGCTCTGCGGTGAAGAGCCGGATAAGAACTTCACCGCTGAGCCACGGAGCGCGCAAAGATTGCACAGAGAACTTCGAGAGGTCGGTACTCGCCCAATACCATGGGCGGTATTCACAACTGCATCGAGCCCAGTGCCTACTTTGGTTTGACCAATAAATACCCCTGCATCTCCTGGTGCAGAGCTGAGCAGAAGTTGGTGCAGTAGTATGGGAAGACCCCGGTTTTGTCCGCGACAAATTCGATGGTCTTCATCTCACCCGGATCAACCACCACATTGAGATTGTATTCACCGAGTCCAAAGCCGTGCAGCTCGTCCGTTGTCTGCTCAATATTCGTCAGATAGATAGTCACATGGTCGCCCTGGTTGACTTCGATCTTGTTGGGATCGAAGCTGCTGCGCGCGGCCGTCATCTTTACCACGACATTGTTACCGTTGCTCGTGACCCCCGTATCCTTCACGTCCCAAACGGCATTTGGGTTCTTCACTTCCTCTTTGGGATAGACTTCGATCGGCTTGAGTTTGTCGACCTTAATCATCTGGGCGTAGTGCGGCTCCGGCTCAGTGAAAGCATCGTAAAGTAACTGCATCTTCTCACCGCTGATATTGATGAGCTGGGAACTTTCAGGCTGAGACGGACCCACATTCATATGCCGCCCGTGCGAAAGCTTGTTAAGAGCGACCAGATATTTTCCGTCCGGGTGCATAGTGTCGCCTCCGGCAACGGAGAGGTGTCCGATGTTGTAGCTGATCGGAATTTTATCAACGACTTCCCAGGTGCCGAGTTTCCATTTAGCGACGGCGCTTTCGACGAAGAGGCTGGTGTAAGCGTAGCCTTGCTCGTCAAATTGTGTGTGCAGCGGGCCCAGTCCGACGTTAACTTCGGCATCCTTCACATGATCGTAGTTGAGGACCGGAATACCATCCTCGTCGCCGGTGAAATCCTTGTTCTGGATCGCCGTCAAAATCTTTTCCATGTTGAAGGCGGTGGTGATGGATTGTAGTTTGCCGCTGGCGATCACGTACTTGCCGTCAGGAGTGACGTCAACCCCGTGAGGACTCTTGCTGCAGGGAATCAGATAGACAACGCCGGCCGCTTGTTTCGGATCTATGACCTGGACGCCGCTGAGCATCTTGAACTTGTTGTCTTTGATTGCCTGCTCCGCAGCTTTCCAGTTCACCGCGACGACATAGTCGCGGTCTTTCTGCGTTGAAGTGACTTCGAGTTTCCCGGTCGCGCGTTCCGAATTATAAGAAGTCCAGAACGCCCAGCCTTCACTTGCACCCTTCCCTGTCGAGCCAAGATCGAAGTCGAAAGGCGGCATCAAAATTTGCCAGCCGGTAGTCATCTCACCGGATTGAGGATTGATGGCGATCCCGGCCACAACGCCGTTGTATTTCGTGGCGTAATTCTCAATCGGTTCGTACGTGCCTTTCGGCAGCGGCACTGAAAAGCGCGAGGCAGCCAGAATGTACTCGCTGTTTGGGGTTACGAATGCGCCCCCGTGAAAGCCCGAGATGTTTGGTACCGGCCCAAGAATCTGCCTCGTCTTAAAATCGCGCAGATCAATTCGGGCTATGCGGTTGTTTGCATTGTCGTTGACAAAGAGCCAGCGCCCGTCATAGTCGCCATTGGTCTGGCTGAGCGCGGGGTGGTGGACGTCGCCCCAGGTGTATTGCCCCAACATCTCCTTGGTCTCTTTATCGAAACCGTAGCCCGTTGCGGGATACGGCGAGAACACGGGAATGGTCGAGATGTGCCGCATCGAAGGAACGCCGGCCACATAAACGTTGCCGGAATGGCCACCCGAATAGAACATGTAGTATTCATCCGTATCGCCCGGTGCAACGTAAGTCGCAACAGCTGCTTCGGCCACATCGCCGCGCTCTACTTTGGGTTTTTTCGAGCAACTGGCGAGAATGCCCGCCAATACCAGCGCGCAGAGCATGCCTAAACCAAACCACGTGAGTTTTGTATGATTGCCTTTCATATTTGCTTTCCTTTCGAGAGACCAAAAGTTTCTGTGACAATGAATGTTTATTTCTTCGGCGGCGGAGCCGTTGCCTTCTGCAAAGCCTGGTTAGCCGCCTGCGCCTGCTGGTCCATTTTCTTTTGATAAGCACTCTTTAACTTCTCAACCGCTTCCCGCTTCTCCTCGTCAGTGAGTTGGATCTGCGTGGACAAGACGACTGCCATCGTGCCCGTAGGCTTGGCGAGGAAATCTTCCAGCGTCTTTCCGAAACGGCTCTGAACATCCGAAACCGCGAACGAAAGATCAGGGCCGATGTCTGAAGCAGATTTGATGTCAAACGCGCTTATCGAGTGACAGGCGAAACAGCCCTTCTTAACGAAGAACGATCCTTCGCCTGTCAGCATTTGTTTTTCCTTTTCCGCTTCTTCCGGCGTTTGCGAATCGGCCAACTTCACACCCGGAAGAAAGCGCGCCGGGATAGAAGCTCGCTTCCAACTCATGACCAACAGCGCGAGGGATTGCGCATCTCGGCTATTGAATCCAAAGTTGGGCATTACGGTTTCGGGCACCAGCGATTTCGGGTTTTGCAGGTGAGCCACATGCCAGGCGAAAGCTGTTTTGACACCGAGCATGCGCGAGTAGTCGTACTGCTCAGCTGATTTGTCGCCGACATTAGTCAGGTCGGGACCAATGACGCCGCCACGGCCGTTGATCGTATGGCAAGCGCGGCAGTTCTTGACCTGCACCAGTTGCTTGGCGGCATTGATGTAGTCTGCGCCCGCGGTTTCCCGATCGAAACGATGACAGACGTTGCAGTTCATCTGCATCATCGCCTTCCTGTCTTTCACCAGATAGAGATCACTTACTTGCTTGCCCAGAAGCGGATCATCCCAGTTGGGTGTGAAGCCATGGGCCGATTCCATATCCGTGGCAAAGCCCTGCCCGCCGTGACAAACCGTGCAGCCATACTGATTGAGAGGATGTTTCTTCAGGATTTCCTGTGGATGCGACTTGAACGGATTGGACGCGCCCTCCAGCCCTTTCCATTCCATGCCCTCATGACAGGTGGTGCAGCGATCGACCCGGTCAAGGTCTTTCGCCCAGATCTGTTGCAGCCCGCGCGGGATCTGTGCAGCTCTGTCCGCGCCAAATTTCTTCGCCACCATGTCCTGAAACTCGTTCTGGTAGTCTTTCCATTCGGGTGTGTAGTAATTCCAAAAGACGAAGGCCGTGATGATCAGAACTGCTCCGCCGAACGAGTAAAGCAGGATTGAATCTCTCTTGAACACAGTCGCCTCTCCTTAGAATTTTCGCGGCATTGTGGGCCAACTCTCCCAGGGCCAGTAGAAGTTCCAGTAAGGTCCGCGCAGATAAGTGCCGATGATCGTCAGGATCAAAATTGCCGCCACCACAACCAGGAACACGAGATTTTGTTTGCGTCGCTCCGTCGCCATCCAGACGCCCACCGCGCGCACCGGAGATTTATCCAGGTAGGGCCAGACCAGCGCCGCAATGACCAGCAACCCGGGAATAAGGATTCCACCAATCAGGGCGCCGTTGATTGTTAGTCCGGCGATTGTGAAGGTGGTGTCAGTAACCAGTTCCTGCAACCAAAGGAAGTACCAGGGGGCTTTCGCCGGGTTAGGTGTGATGCTCGGATTAGCAGCTTCTTCCAGCGGCGCGTGAAACAGGATGGTCAGCAAGGCAGTGACGGCCAGCGTTCCCAGGGTGACTAACAGCAGACGGCGCGTCAGATTCGGTGACGAAGCCACCGTGTGCTTGTCCTCGTCAACCAGCGAAGTTTCCACATGCACCGTTCTGCCACTGGCAATTCCCAGCAGCGAATAGGTCTTGCTTTTGATCGGCTCGACATTCTGCTTCTTCTGGTCGAGCGAAAGCCGATCGACACAAGCGAGGCCGCCATCTTTTCTAATACGCCACATGTGATAAGAGAAGAGCAGCAACACTCCCAGCGGCAGGAAGAAGCAATGCAGCACGTAGAAACGTATCAAGGTGTTTTGGTCAATCGTCCTCCCGCCCAGCAGGAAAAAGCGCATTTGTTCACCGACAAGCGGTGCCGACGATGCGATGTTCGTGCCCACGGTAATGGCCCAGTAGGCCAGTTGATCCCAGGGCAACAGGTAACCGGTAAACGACAGCAGCAAAGTAAAGAGCAGCAGTACGATGCCGATGATCCAATTCAATTGGCGATTCTGATTTGCGGCCGTGCCGTTCTTATAAGCGCCGGCGAGGAACACGCGGACCATGTGCAGAAAAACGACCGCGACCAACAGATGCGCTGAGATGCGGTGCAATCCTCGCAGAAACCAACCGAAGGAAACTGTGAACTCCAAATCTTTGACAGACAAGTAGGCACGCTCGACCGAGGGCACATAAAGAAACATCAGGGGAATGCCGGTGACGATCAGTATCAGGAATAGAACCGCGGAGATCGTGCCGAGCCAGAACGAGTAATTCCATGAGAGACTCTGGCGCGTCACCTTGGCCGGGAACCAGTGCAGCAGAAAGTTGCGCACGACCGAATCCCCTGCCTCGCGATTAGTCTCAGGCAGCCAGGTCCATTTAATCTCGTCCCAGATTGCGCTCCTGTTCTTCAGCTTGTCCCAGGCCGAACGTTTCGTCACCATAGGTTGGTCCCTTCTCTAAGCCATCGATCCAGGCCTTTTGTTCCCTCGTCGTGGCCTCTTAAGTCTTGTGTCCTTCTTCATAGAGGTGTTCAACGTAGTGCATGAAACTGACGTATGCTTTAACGAACTCGCGTCCTGCCTCGACGTCGTTTTCATTGAAATTCTTCCTGGCCTTTACATCCTGCAAACGCATTTGAATATCTGCCTGCGCAGGGGTTGCGAACAGTTTCAGTAACGCTTCGGGTGAACCGTCCTGCAGCGCTTTGTCGGCCAGTGGAATCACCGGCCCGAGATCGGTGCCGGCAGGCTCTATCCCCGTATAAGGTTCCCCCTCTCCGGCGCGATGCAAACGAACCAGAGTCTCAAAGAAGTAGTTGTCAGCAAGGTTCCTGGCCTCGCGGTTGAGCCGGCGTACGGCGAGTGTTTGCCGAAAGCGCTCCTTGATTTGCGCTTCGTCCTTTTTCTGCACCCAAATCAGAACCAGGTTTGCATTTCCTGTCGCTAATGCTTTTTGCGCGGCTTTAACCACCGGGCCATCCATCGTGTCGCAGTGCGCGCGAGCTGCGTGAGGAGTAAAAAGCAGAATTCCAAACAGAACAGCCGGCGCTGTTACCCAATAAGCGATGTATCTATGTCTCATGGCAGTCACTCCTATTCTTTGCTAAACCGTTAACCTGAAATCCTGGGGCACGGTCTGCGACGTATCCACGATGAGTTGCCCATCTTCGGGCGCGACCTCGAGTTTGAAGTGCGCCAACGGGCGCGGCGCCGGCCCGGCGAAGTTTGTGCCGTCGCCGTAATACTTCGATCCGTGGCAGGGGCAGGCAAATTCGACTTGCTCGTCGATCTCACGCCCGCGGACACTGACTTTCTTCGACTGGTTCAAGCGCTGCATCTTCACCGTGCAACCAAGATGGGTGCAGCTCGCCGAGATACAATGGAAGGTGTTTTTCTGGCGGAAGATGAATACGCGCTTGTCCTCGATGAACTTCGCGCCTTCGCCAAACTGATCGAGTGTGCCCACCTTGAAGCGCTGCGGATCTTCGTAAAGAACATTCGGCACGAGGGAGCGAACAAACGCATATACCTGGCCACCCATCGCGACCAGCGTGGCGCCAATCCCAAGGCGCGCAATCAGTTTGCGTCGCGCCAGATTGACGCCATTGCCTTTGGCGCTTTCATCCGGCGACACCGCTTTGCCGCCCGAATGTGCCGCGGTCTCAGACCCTGACTTCCTGCTCCGCATAGTAAAAAACCTCCATGGTCATCGCATCGGTTGGGCAGCGAATCGCGCAAAGGCCACAACGAATGCACTTCTCATCGTCCTTAAGCATGGCCGACATTGGCCCGCTGAACGAGATGCCCTGGTTCTCGAGAATCCTTTCCTGCATCTCCGGTTCGAGATCCAGCTCTTCGAGTGGAACGAGCTTCAGACAATATTCAGGACACACATCAACGCAGCGATTACAGAGGACGCACTTCTCGGCATCGTAGATAGTTTGAATGTGGCAGTAGAGACAGCGCTCGGCTTGCTGTCTGGCTTGCTCTTCCGTGTAGCCGGTTTCGACTTCCGAAATGCCGGTGCGACGATCAAGCGAGATCGTCGGCGGGGTTTCCCGTTCACACTTTTCGTAATCTTCGGGACGGTGATAGGCGCGAGTCGGCAATTCCTCTATGCGCAGGTTCACCACCAGATCGGTCTTCACCCCTCGCAAATAGTCGTCAATCGAGAGCGCCGCGCGTTTGCCGTTTGCCACCGCCTCGATCAAATTGCGCGGCCCAAAGGCAACGTCGCCGCCGGCGAAGAGACCGGGTGCTGAAGCGGCGAGTGTGTTTGGGTCGACCTTGATGGTTCCCTGGGGCGTCAGCTCAACGTGGTCCTCGGAAGTCAGAAAAGAAAGGTCCGCCTGTTGTCCGATGGCCAGGATCACCGAATCCGTTTCGAATACTTCACTGAGATCCGGATCGTAGACGGGGTTGAAGCGGCCGTTCTCATCGTAGGTGCGCTTAACGCCGATGAACTCGACTGCTTTGAGCTTTCCGTTGTCGCCGACGAATCGTCTGGCTCCGCGTTGCGGAATAAAGTGCACGCCTTCGCGGTTTGATTCTTCAAACTCTTCGCGTCCCTGGGTCGTGCGCATCACCGGCATCTCTGCGAAGGATTCCAGGCTGGCGATGTGAACTTCAACGGCGCCGCCGCGAATCGCCGCGCGTGCCGCATCGATAGCGGCGTGCAGGCCCTCGCTTCCCTGTGGCGTTACGCCTGCGCCGTTCCCGGCTGCTGCTTCAATTCCCGCGCGCAGGGCCATGCGGGCGGCATCGAAAGCAACAAAGCCACCGCCGATCACCAGAACCTTGCGGCCAAGATCAACCCGGTAACCGTTGTTAATATTGAGCAGGTAATCGATTGCCTTGATGACGCCATCGAGGTTTGAACCCTCGATATCCATGTCGCGGCCCTTTTGCACGCCAACACTGAGAAAGACCGACTCATAACCCTGGGCTCGCAGTTCCTTAATGCCAAACTTCTCGTTGAGCGGACTATTGAGTTTGATCTCAACACCAAGTTGAACGACCTTTTGGATCTCTTTCTCAATGATTGAGCGTGAGAGACGAAACTCAGGGATGCCATGAAACATCATCCCGCCTGGTTGATTACTTGCTTCAAAGACCGTCACTCGATAGCCCATCAACGCCAGATCGTGCGCTGCGGCAATGCCCGCAGGGCCGGCGCCAATTACTGCGACTTTTTGCCCACGCGCTACGTTGGCGCGACTCGCTTGCAAGACCGGAAGATGTCCGCGCCGTTTGTTGCCTCGGTCCTCAACTCCTGCTCGCAACTCATCTTGCGTGTCCGGCTCCATCGACTCTACCCCGTATTTTTCGGTCACAAAGCGCTTGAGCGCGCGGATCGTGATCGGCGCATCGATCTTTCCGCGACGACAGGCGTCTTCACACGGTGCGGCACACACACGCCCACAAACTGAGGCGAAGGAATTCGGCGAGCGAGCTACCAGATATGCTTCTTTAAACTGGCCTTCAGCGATGAGTTGGACATACTTGCCGGCGTCCGTCTTCACGGGGCAGGCAGCCTGGCAGGGGATCATACCCATCCAGAATTCAATATCCGGGATGAGCGTTTGGTATTTTGTCAGCCTCATGATGGCAGTCGTTGATCGATTTGCTCAACATCAAGCAAGAGTTGCTCCAAAACCAGCCATAGAGATTTACGCGGGACTCCGGGTGAGATTCTGGGGTGCTCTAATCACGAAGGCAGTGACTTAGGTCACGCCTTTGGGTGCTTTATGAGCAGTGAAATCAATTCGAAGGGAGAAGAGATGAGAGAACCGTTGCGAAAACTTACGCAGCACGTGCGAGGTTTTCAGCAGATGATCCCGGGAGAGAGGAGGCGTCTGGAGAATAAAGAGTTTGGTGAGGTTGCATCCCTTATTTGCGTAATAATATACTTGACTGACCTACCTAAAAAACAGACAAACCGTCAGAGGAATTCCAGCGATTCGAGAAGCTAGCTAAAGCTTTGATCACTGTGCCAAAAAGTGAAATACAGAAGCGCGAGGCAGAATATCATCGACACAAAAAGCCGGCGAGAAAGCGACGAGTCGCATAAAAAGAGAGGGCGACATTGTCCGCACCAAGCAATGCCCGCTCCTCGTAAACGTTACGACGATTTAGAAGTGAAGGTTGATGTCAGGAAAAATACATACTTGGGATATAGCAACCATTCTAAAGTCGGTGGTGGTTGGTATTGTGCTGGAGACGATTCTACTCGGCCCATCGATCCCGTCGATCTTACCGTGGGGCCATGCCGGACCGGAGACACTACCAGGTTTGTTAAGCTTTTTGCTGAACATACCGGGATTCCTCGTAGTCCAGGAACTGGAACACCTTGGGTTTTCAATAAATGCGGCTTTTCTATTCATTTTTGTTATCCAAACATTGATTATCAGCTATTTCGTATTCGTTATCCTTAGGTGGAGAAAGTTAATAAAAGGATTCTGAATATAACTGCAAACCCGCCAATGGAAACAGGCGTATAGACTGGCCGATCTGGAAGTGTGAAAGCGTCTGTAGAAGGCAGTCAAATATATTGTTACTCTTATTTGCCACTCTCTGTGCCTCCTCTCTGCTGCTCCGTGTCTCTGTGTTGAGTATTTGCAAGTACCGACTACCATGCTTTGCACAAAAAAGTGCTTCACCTCCCAATACTCAGCCTTCGGTCTCGTTAGACGATTACCAGGTTGAATCTTTGGCTGGTCGCTACCCGCTCACGGTTCTGATACGGCCACGCCGCCGTTCATTGACTTTTTGTGCAAGTACCGGCTACCACACAGAGCACACTTAGGACTAGACAGAGAAAAACTAAAAGCGGGACAAACCTGGATCTTTGCGCGAGAGAAACTACAAACCGATCTTGTAACCAAGAATTACAGCAAACACTGTCACGGCGCCAAACATCAATTCGCGCAGCCCAAGCCTTTTCGCTGTCACTCCTCTGTCGGATTTTGAGAAACCAACAGCCGCTCGCAGCAGCAGGATCACAACCGCGAGAATCGCGAGGACTGGGGCTATTCCCGCAAGCACCAGCCCAAACACAAACGCTATTGCCAGCAGATGCGCGATGATAACCAGGCGCGGCGAAGCCGGCTTGCGACGCAGGAGCCTCAGCCGCGTCCGGAGATAGAGGATTGTCGGAACTGTACGCGCTGCCAGGATGGCCCAGAGTCCGAAAGCCATCGCCCGTGACCAACCACCGGCCATCGCTATCGCGCCAGCCAGCGCGCCTGTTGCGATCGCGCCAGCCAATTCAGCTATAAGCGCGCGGCTGCGGCCCATTGAATCGTAGAACAACTGCACGAGCGCAATTGGCGCCGCAAATAAAAGCGGGAGCAAAAATACCCAGCCACCAGTCCTGATTGCGAGTGAGAGCCCGAGCGCGGCGATGACGAAATAAGTAAGCGCAAAACGTTCGGCCATCGCCGTTCGTGCAGAGCGCCGGTTACGGCGCCAATCCCCTACCGCCAACTTGAAAGGATGACGCGCCAGAAATGCCCCGATTGCCGCGAAGGAAAGCAATAAGCCAGGCAGCGATGGAGCGAGCAGCAACCCCAGCAGGATTGGCTCAAACAAGAGTCCCCAACCGCCATGCTCAACCGGCAGAGCAACCGGTCTGATCCGAACTCCGTTCGCGGACTTCACCTGATTCGTTGTAAACATCATTCGCTGCTTGCGAGGAGAAGATGGAGCTTGCGTTATCGAATTTAGCATTGCAAGTGCGCCATGGATATCAGGCCTAA